>JAMOOM010000146.1 GCA_027065515.1 Campylobacterales bacterium | reverse complement strand
CAGGGCAAAATAGAAGTATTCGCACAAAAGCTTCAGATGGTAAATCCCAAAAAAGTATCCCAAATAGATAAAATCCTGCCACAATACAAGTGCAAGCTTCGGCAGGATCTGCACAGGCGGCTGGTAGCTTCGCTAGTGACGCCGTCCAACCTGATCGGCGAAGGCATCAGTGAAGAGATGGCCCGTTTGATATGTCGCGCCCATAGCCCCGATGCCAAATGGCTCGCTCTGTATGGCCGCCACGATGGAATAGGCCCCAAAACCCTCGAAGCGGTGAAATTTGCGGAAGCTCTGGACTACTTTAGAAAAATGAGCCGAAAACGTCAAGACTTCACGGCTTTGGCACAGCTTACAGGGGATGCGGAGCCGTTTATCGCCCGCCTTCCTTTTCGTCTCACCAAAGATCAGGAGGCCGCAATCGAAGATATCAGGCGCGATCTTGGAGGGAAAATAGCTGCGCGGCGGATGATCGTGGGAGATGTCGGCAGTGGTAAAACGATGGTGATACTGGCTGCCGCGATGATCGCATGGCCCAATAAGGCGATACTTATGGCGCCCACGTCCATTCTTGCACGCCAGCTATATGAAGAGGCGGTAAAATGGCTTCCAGAAAAGGTCAATATCGCCCTTGTGACACAAAGTACGACAGCGGGGGATGCAATGGAAGCGCACTTCGTTATCGGCACGCATGCGCTGCTTTACAAAGAGCTTCCGCCCGCTCCGCTGGTGATGGTGGATGAACAGCACAGATTTGGTACCGAGCAGAGAAAAAAGCTGGAGCTTCTCGTTTCCAAAAACGGTTCATCACCGAAAAAAAGACCCCATTTTTTACAATTTTCAGCTACCCCCATTCCAAGAACACAGGCGATGATGAGCTCCGCGTTGGTGGATGTGACGCTGATCGAATCGACCCCTTTCGTGAAAGATATCGAAACGAAAATCATCGGCAAAGAGGGTTTTTTAAATCTTCTTGAGCATATGGAAAAAGAGATAGGCGAAGGAAGGCAGGTGCTCGTGGTATATCCTCTGGTGCAAGAGAGCGAGCACATAGGCTACCGGTCGCTAAAGCAGAGCGAAGATTTCTGGAAAAGCCGGTTTGAGGGGGTGTATGTAACCCATGGGGGTGATCCCGACAAAGAGCGGGTATTGGAAGATTTTTCCAGAAATGGAAAAATCCTGCTCTCCACCACGGTGGTGGAAGTGGGTATTTCGCTTCCGAAACTCTCCACGATCGTTATCGTGGGCGCTGAAAGAATGGGGCTTGCCACATTGCATCAATTAAGAGGCAGAGTGAGCCGCACGGGGCTTAAAGGATACTGTTTTCTCTTTACCCATGCCAAAAAGAGCGAGCGACTCGAAGCGTTTACAAAGGTGAAAAGCGGTTTCGACATAGCGAAACTCGATCTTAAATTCAGAGAAGCAGGCGATCTTTTGGATGGCAGGATCCAGAGCGGAAAATCGTTCAGGTGGATCGATATGGCTGAAGATGAAGAGATAGTGAAAGCGGCGAAGATGAAAGCCGAAGAGTTGAAGTTACGCGAAAATCAGAAAGGTTTGGCATAAAAGCCAAACCTGTAAAGTATCAATAAAGACCGAAGCGTCCATCCGAGCGGCGATACAGAACGCGCATTTTTCCGTCCATGTCGTTGAAGACGATAAACTGCTTTTCAGGGCTCGACTTGAGAAGAGTGAGAGCCTCTTCTATCTCCAGCGGTTTGTAGAGGTCAAGCTCCATCGGCACTATTTCGGAAGTATCTGCCAAGGCTGCGGCGATCTCCGCTTCGTGAGCCGCGGCCAGCTCGTCCGGTCGGACCGATTTGTGCTCCGTTATTTTGTCGTGGTGGCGGCGTAGCACTTTGTGCGCGCGGTCGATGGCCAGGTCGATGGCGGCATAGACATCTTTGTCTTTTTGGCGGATGACGATAGTGTTTTTGTTGGCCATATTGATGACGAACTCCACGCTATAGCCTTTTTTGCCATTTCTCTCGTCTGCATCTATGACGACTCGGGTGGAAATGATATCGAGATTGTATTTTTTCAAACCGTCGATCGCTTCTTGGATATAGCTCTTTATGGGATCGGTCAATTCGAAATGGCGACCTACGATGCTGATATTCATCGTTTAACTCCTTTTTTTCTGTTTGTGTAATTATCGAAATTATAGCCAATGAAGGCTTAAGGCTTTTGTATAGTGCGGCGGTGGAACCTCACCCTCTCGTCGGTGGCGGGATCGGTATAGGATACGAACGTATCGATTATTACCGTTCCATTGGATTCGTTCGTGGCGATCGAATTGCTCAAAGTGTTGCAAGCGGCCGGCAGGCTATTACCGATGTAGTAGAGTGTCATGTTTATATCATACAAGGGGTCGCCCTGCGGGTATCTAAGATCGATCCTGTTTATACAGTCGACACCGTTGTCGTGCCCGGAGATGGCCAGCAGTGCAAACTCGGTGGAACTTTTTGCCAAAAGTTGACCCTGTTGGTATAGATAGATATCTCCTGTCTGCTTTGAGGTTTGAGACGATAGGGAAAAACTAAGAGCCATTAATACAGCAACCAGCACCATGAGAAATATGGCCGAAAGAAGTGTGAACGCCGGACGCATCAGAATACCACCTTCTCTTTGCAGATCGATATATCTTTATTTACGATTTTGCCTCCCACGCACAGCTTAAGGTGTAAAATATCACCATCTTGCTTGAACTTAAATGTGGTGACATGCTCGAGTAGCAGATATTTTCGAATATTTTTTCCAGAATCATTGAACGCATCACCCTGCCATGGCTGGTAGTTTTCATACAGCGTAATATTGCAATCTTCGTTGCATGTTAAAGGTTCGGGTGCAATGGCATATGCCGACCATACCAGCTTGTAGCGTTCATAGATTTCATCGGGTAAGGTTGCGTCTGTTATCTTTATTGTGGTTTTGTTGTGCTCCGAGATATCGAAAGCATAGACCGAGTTCAAAGATGGGGACCATCCGTATTTGGAGATGTTGAAATCCTCTTCCCGTCCGATAAAAATTAAAGCCGCATCGGATAGATTTGCATCGTCGTGAGATACGGCTTTGACAATGGCATTTTCATTGTCGAGATCGCTTCCGGGAGTCGAAAGATATGTTGCATTGGAATTGTCCACATCGATAAATCCGTTCCAGGCAGGTGCATACATAGTTCCATTATAGAATCCTTTTAGCCCTCGGGCGTCATACCCGATCCACTCAAGTATTTTATATGAATCGTTCAGATTTGGATCCGCGGCAGATATGATAGTGTTTAAACTTGTAGCCATTCTGGCGATGGTGGCATCTTTGATTCTATATTGCAGCCTTTTGGCTATCTGGTCCAGCGCCAATTCTGTTTTTACCTGAAGATTATTCATGGTCCGCGAGACTATATAATTTTCATAAATTTTGACATATATATCAGATCCAATCGCTGCAATGATTCCAAATATCACAATCACTACGACAAGTTCGACCATCGAAAATGCAGCATGGAATCTTTTCATTTCACACTCTTGTGATAGATTTTGTATTCGCCGATGTTTGCCATAAAGCATCGCAGGACAATTGGCCCGCTACCCGATGATGATGTTATAGTGGCCGTAATCATTTTTATATTAGTGGAATCGGCGGCATCTGTTCCTACCGATATGGTAGAGATAGAGCCCGATGGCGTTGTTTGGCTGTAGTTGAATATTTCATCGTTGATATAGGCGACATTCAGTGTGATATTGTAGTCTTTTTTGTAATCGATAGTGGAGTTTGTATCTCCGGATCCACCAGTCAAAAGAGATTTGTTGGTTCCGACAATATCGTCGATATCATCCAGGTCTCCGCCATCGGTCCCCAGCATAGATGCAAATCTGGGAGGGTTGTAGCAACGTCTTCTATAGGCCTCTCTAAAATGCCCTGTTCGCCGCCTGCTGCGATTCCCGTCCATGTCGATACATCGGAGAGCCGTTGCGCCATTTCGGGTATCGAGGACTTTTGCGTATCCGCCATTTAACGATTCATTGGTTTCGTTTTCATCCCATCGATAGCTCATCGTATTCACAAGTTGAGTCATGCCTGCCATGACAGCTTCTTGCTGGATAGAGAGCTCGGTACTTTTTCCGGTTTCGCTCAAAATTAAAGGAATGCTCATGAAAACGATCCCTATTATGACAATCGATACAAGCAGTTCAATAAAGGAAAACCCTTTTTTCACCACTCTATCCTGCGTGTCGTATTTTTGCTGGCATTGGTGTCCACTGTTTTGCCCAGTTTTCCGATACCACCCCAATCGGATGCTCCGCCCTCGAAAGTGATACTGTAATAGATTCTGCCGTCAGGAAAGAATCTATGGTAATTCAGCCAATTGGAAGGAGTGACGAAAATACGTGTTTTATGTGGTAGCGTGGTACCATTATAGTTAATGGTTGGCGTGAAGGTATGGACATTGAAATTTGGATTAGCACCATTGATGTCGACGTCATTGTCGAGCATTTGTGCGACAGTTGCGTTCATCTCCGTGATATTTCCATCGGAATTGGTATGATTTGGATTAATCCACCAGTTTATGTCGTCCACACTCTCTTTCCACTCTTCGGTTATATTGAAATTTCCACAGTTTGTTACGGCAGGGTCACAGTACACCTCCACATATATAGGCGTCATGATGGATTTTTGATCCGTTCGGTAATCGGGTGCATGCAGACGGCCATAATAGTATATGACTGGCGTCACATTGTGGTCGCACCCCTTGGTTGCGTGATTGTTGACTCCGTCTGCATACTTGTCACATTCGGTCAGATTAAAGCATGTTGCATTGAAGTCATTGAACGACACAATTCTGGGCTGCCGGGCTATATTATTGGATCGTTTGAAATTGAGATGCAATTGAATTTGAGTCGAACCAGATTGATTTTTTGTAAAATCCCCTGTATTTAAAAAAGCAAATTTGGTAGTTGAATTGATGTCTCCAAACTGGTCATCCAAAACCGAACCGTTTGTATCGATAAGGCGGTATTGAAATGCAGTGGGCATATTTGTGAAATTATGATCCAAGTAGAGTGAAATGGGTTTTGCATAACACCCATCCACGAAATTCGTAGAGATATTCCCGTCATATCCGGTGGCTTGAATGGTTCCTGTGATATGAAATGCTTCTTCTTTGCCCATATCATCGCTTATATTGCTGTCGTAAACCCATGCATTGGTAAAAATGGTTGAATATCCCGTGTTGATGGATCTGGCGATATCGATATCGAAGCGGTATGGAATAAAGGTCAGATTCAGGTCATTGAATGATTGGCTGGGCCCTGTATAGTTGAATGTATTTATATCGCAGCCGTTGATATTTTGCAATTGTCCACCCGATATTCCGATAGAGGCGAACTCATCCTGAACTATGTTGCTCTCTTGGACACAATCCCAATTTATAAAATGCGATGCATAGTGGCCTGTATTGTGGTGAGGAGGGTTTTGGTCGACTAGCGTCCATCCTCTGTCGATCATGTTCAACCTGTATATGCCTATATCTGTGGAAGAGAAAAAGACATTTTGATTCACTCCCTCATTCAGAATGAAATTATTGTTGATGGAGGAGGTATCCGTTTTGTTGCAGGTTGTATTGTATGTAGCATTCGGTGGCGACCATATAAGCGAAGCATTGTGATCGGTCATATTCTGGAAAAAGAGTCTGGTGTATCCTTCCGCCGCTTCAAGTGCATTGAATTTTGTAGCATTGATATCGAGTTTGTAACGATACCCGCTGGCGAGATTGACCGAGGGCATGGAGGCACCGTTGTTATCTGCTATCCGGGTGGGTATTGGATTGTTGGTCCGGTTGTTATCGTCAAGACCGATGAAAAAACTTTCCGGACGGATACTGAAATTGTCTCGAGAACAGATACGTTTGATGTTGTAACCGTAAAGGCATTCCATACAGCTTTTGAGCGATTGAACAGTAAGATTTTCCCCGCTCTTATTGCAATCGCTTTGACAATTGGTACCATGCAGCATGGCGGTTGCGTTGTCTATGTTATATTTTCCTTCGGATTCACTTACCTTTATAAGAGAATCGGTTCCATCGTTTGTGAGATTCAAGATTATTCTGAAAGCGGCGTTTTTCCTCGATTTGGGCATTATGTCGGAAATATTGAAATCCGCGAATGTCATATTTGAATCACCTCCGATTACGATCCACTTTCTTCTTGGGCTAATAGTATTCGTAGGTTCGTAGCATGATGCATTGATATCGT
>JAMOOM010000145.1 GCA_027065515.1 Campylobacterales bacterium | reverse complement strand
GTGAACTCTTCTCCGCCATATCGATAGGCTTTGTCGCATTCGCGGATCAACGATTTGAAAAGTTTGGATAGAAGAATCAACACCTTGTCTCCCGCCACATGTCCAAATTTATCGTTGATCTGTTTGAAATCGTCTACGTCTATCATGAGTACAGCGATATTCAGGTCACGTTCGTCGGAATATTTCAAAAGCTCGCTCGCATCGATTTTGAGCGCCTTTCGGTTATAGAGCTTCGTCAACGGGTCGATATTGGACTGTTTTTGAAGTTCGATGATCTCATTTTCCAGTGATTGGATTACATTATTGGCACGCGTAAGTTCTTCTATCAGATCACGCTGGAACTCATCAATGCGTTTTTTAAATGATTTGACATCGATTTCATGTGTTTCATCGGTAATTTTTTCGATTTTGATCACATGGGAGTCGGTAATGTTCTTGATATTGCCGTTGGACTCTTTGAACGACTCTACGCTCTTTTGGGCAATATCAAAACACTTTTTCGATTTTCTCTCCATTTCCTCTTCGAGATAGGCATCCAAATCCATGGAAAATCCGGCTCCGGTTATCTTGTCGAAAAAGAGATTGATTATGCTGTAGATAATGTCTGTCGACGATTCTCCGCGCTTTTTTTTCTCTGTAATGATATGTTCTACATCATTACAAAAGCTTTCGATGAATCGTTCGATACTTGATTTCGATGCCATGGAAATTCTCCGATATTATTTGCATTCATTATAGAACAATAAAGCTGAAAGTAAACAGTACGACATGGCAACCATTCTCAAGACATACGGTATCAAAAAGTGCCGCGGCTATCCGCGGCAGCTATGAACCGATGAAAAATCAGCAGTCACGTTTGAAAAATTCAGAGATCATGAATGCCATCTCCAGGGCCTGGTTGGCGTTCAGTCGGGGATCGCACTGGGTATGGTAGCGATTTCCCAATGCATCTACCGTGATATTGCAGCTTTGGCTTCCTGTGCATTCGGTGACATCTTCGCCCGTCATCTCGAGATGTATGCCTCCAGCGACGGTACCTTCGGCTTTGTGGATTTCGAAGAACTGCTTCACTTCCGAGAGAATGTTGTGAAACTCCCGTGTTTTGAATCCACTTTCGGTCTTTATCGTATTTCCATGCATTGGATCGCAGCTCCATATTACCGATTTTCCCTCCTGCGTGACGCGGCGAAGCAAAGGAGGGAATATTTTTGCAATTTTATCCGCGCCCATGCGAACGATCAGGGTCAAACGGCCCGGGATGTTTTCTGGATTGAGCGTCTCGATAAGAGCGATCAACTCGTCCTCTTTCATGCTCGGCCCCACTTTTACTCCTACCGGATTGTTGATGCCGCGGAAAAACTCTATATGCGCACCATTTAGATCTCGCGTCCTGTCACCTATCCAGAGCATATGTGCAGAGCAGTCGTACCACTTTCCGGTAAGTGAGTCTATGCGCGTCAGCGCCTCCTCGTATCCCAAAAGAAGCGCTTCGTGAGATGTATATAGTACTGTTTCGCGCAGTTGTGGAGTGTTGTCCGGAGTGATGCCACAAGCTTTGATGAAATTCATAGCCTGGGTGATTTTTTCCGCCAACTCTTCGTAACGCTTTCCAAGGGCTTTGTCTTTGACAAAATCGAGATTCCAGTTGTGCACCTGTGTCAAATCCGCCATTCCGCCGCGGGCGAACGCGCGAAGGAGGTTGAGAGTGGATGCCGACTGGTAGTAGGCCTGAATCAGTTTTTCGGGTTTCGGCTCACGTGCCTGTGGCGAGAAATCAGCGTCATTTACGATGTCGCCGCGATAACTTGGAAGCTCCTGTCCGCCTTTCGCCTCTAAATCGCTGCTGCGAGGCTTGGCGAACTGCCCTGCGATACGGCCTACTTTTACGACCGGCTTTCCGCTGGAGTAGGTCATGACGACGGACATCTGCATGATTACTTTAAAGAGATTTTTGATCGTATCGGCGTTGAAAGCGTTGAAACTCTCGGCACAATCACCCCCTTGAAGTAAAAAGGCGTCACCATGTGCAACTTTCGCGAGATTTTCACTCAAAGAGCGCGCCTCTTCGGCAAATATCAGCGGAGGAAATCTATGAAGTTGTGCCTCTACCTTCTCGAGTGTTTCACTGTCTTTGTATTGAGGCTGCTGTTTGATGGGAAACTCTCTCCAGCTCGATGGTGTCCATTGGCTCATTGCATCTATCCTTGAAAAATTTGGCGGTATAATACCATAAAAGAGCTTGGTGCCGATGAAGGGTATCGTGCGAGGGGAAACGGATCGGGTTTTCCCCACTTTCAGAGATCGAATATATTGAAGAAACTCTTAAAGGACCTTTATCAATTCATCGGGACGAGTGGAGAACTGAAGCGCATCACTCTTTTCTATCAAGTGCCCTTTGACCAGCTTGAGCAATACCTGCGTCTGGGTCTGCATACCGCTTTCGCCCTGCCCAAGCTGCATCTGGCTGTATATCTGATGGACCTTCCCCTCACGTATGAGGTTGGCGATGGCGGGAGTGTTGACAAGGATCTCCGGTACGGCGATGCGTCCTCCTCCGATTCTAGGGAGTAGCGCCTGAGAAATTACAGCTACCAGCGAGGTGGATAGTTGAGCCCGTACCTGTGACTGTTCGTTGCCACTGAAGACGTCGATGATACGGTTGACTGTCTGGGGTGCTGAACTGGTGTGAAGCGTACCAAAAACAAGGTGTCCTGTCTCCGCTGCGGTGAGTGCCGCGGCTATCGTCTCTTTGTCGCGCATCTCGCCGATCAGAATGACATCCGGATCTTCACGGAGTGAATATTTGAGTGCATTTGCGAAAGATGCCGTATCGCTTCCAACGTTTCTATGAGAAAAGAGTGACAGTTTGTTTTGGTGAACGAATTCGATTGGATCTTCGATCGTGATGATATGTTTGCGTTCACTTATGTTGATCTCGTTCAACATTGCTGCAAGCGTCGTAGATTTACCGCTGCCGGTAGGTCCGGTGACAAGAATCAATCCTTTCTCCCGCAGGATCAGCTTCTTGTAAATCTGGGGTGTTTCGAGATCGTCAAGGCTGGGAATTTGGGCAGGGATAACTCTGAAGGCGGCGGCGACTTCGTCCATTGTGCGGTAGTAGTTGGCACGAAATCGTCCTACATCGGGAACGTCTATCGCAAAATCCAGTTCGCTGTTTTCTTCGAAAGATTTTTTCTGTTTTTCCGTTATGATCGAGTAGCACATCTTCTCGATCGCCTTGCCTTCCAGTTTCGGCAAGTTGAGCGGTACAAGCTTTCCGTCGATCCGGATTTGCGGTTCACTTCGGTCGACAAGGTGCAGATCGCTCGCTTTGTATGCTACAACATTTTTCAGAAGTTTTCTGATGTCTATTTCTGTACTCATCGCAGCTACTCTATGATATTTGGCACTACAAAATAGTCGTCTTTTGCAGCCGGTGCATTTTTAAGAACAATCTCTCTTATTTCGGGGTCTTCGCAAGGAGTGTCTTCGCGCATGGGCGTACCGCCTTCCAGGGTGCTGAAGGATGGGTCGAGTCCCCCGGTCTCCAATTCGGAAAGAATATCCACGAAGCCCACGATCTTTTCTAACTCTTTTATCATCTCTTCGCGCCTGTCGTCGCTGATTTTGAGCATGGAGAGTTTCTCCAGGCGCTGAAGCATGGTATCGTCAAATTTCATACAATCTGTCCTCTTGACATAATTTAACTTTAGTTTTGATATGATAACACACTAATTTTTAAAGGCACCCCAACGCCTCGTAAATGGAGACAATGTGAGTATCAAAGAGCAGGTGGAATTTGCAAAAGAGGAGTTGACGCAAGACGAAAAAGTTCTTGCAGGTCTGATCAAAATCGAGCGTTTTTATAAACGAAACAAGATGGCGATTATCGCCGTGGCCGCAGCGATCGTAGTGGGAGGTATCGGGTATGGTGTGATGAACTATCTGCAAGAGCAGCGCCTGACGAGGGCCAACGAGGCACTGCTTGCACTTTGGCAAAATCCTTCCGACAAGAGTGCATGGCAGACACTCGAAAAAAACAATCCTTCTCTTGCTGCGCTCGCCAAGCTGCAGTTCGCGACGAAAAATGGAGATATAGAGTCTCTTGAAGATCTTGCGAAATCAAAAGATGAAATCGTATCGGATCTGGCGACATACCATCTTGCAGTTTTTAAAGAGAGCGCGGATAAAATCAAGAATTATCGTATAAAAAAAGGTGCGTTACTGAAAGATTTCGCGCTGCTAGACGAGGCCTATCTTCTGATGAAAGCGGGTAAAATAGCCGAAGGGAAAGAGCGTCTATCACTGATAAGCGAAAATTCCCCTCTCGAGCCGGTGGCAAAAATGCTTGACCATTATGGAGTTACAGCCTTGAATACGAAAAAAAAGATTAAATGATGCGTTTGGGTGCACTTCTTTTTGCCGCACTTTTGACTATGTTTATGGCAGGATGCAGCGAGAAGAACTACTTCAAGCCCGAAATCGTTCAAGGAAGCATCAATTACGACGGCGAGCTTCCCGCGCCGATTGCCGAAATAGGCTATCACAGTGCGACGCTCGAAAATGGTCAGGTTGTAACCGATAAAGGGCTCTCTTCTTATAGGTTGCCCAAAGGGTATCGTTTTATAACGCAGTCGGGTGATCGCATAGTGGCGGCGGGCGATTGTCTGCCCAACATCGTTTTCGATGTCAAAACGGGCAAAAAGAGAAAAATCGACCTTTCCAGGCGCATCCTGGCGGCTCTTTTCATCCCAAGTAGCAACAAAATCGCCTATCTGATCGAGGGTAACAAATATGGGATATACGACTACGAAAGCCAAAAAGTAGTCGCACAGTATAGTTCCGATATCGCATTGACATCCGATATACGGATCGCCTCCCCGATGATGCTCGAGCAGCTGGTATTGATACCCACGCTCGATGGAAAGCTCGTGATATTGGATGGTGATGGAGCGAAACTGCGTGAGATCGTGGTGGGCAAGGGTGAAAATTTTAACAATGTCATCTTTTTGGATGTGATAGGCAACCGTCTTGTAGCGGCTACCCCTCACCGCATCATATCCGTAAGCCCCAAAATGATGGATGCGCAGAATATGGAGATAAGCGACGTCATTTTTCTGCAATCTGGCATATATATTCTCTCCAAAGATGGAACAGTATATCTATGCGATGAAAACCTGAAGATCGAGAAGAAGAAAAAATTCCCATTTGCCCACTTTGTCGGGGCTATCTATGGAGAATTTCTATATCTGATCGAAAAGCAGGGATATGTGATAGCTACCGATTCGGATCTTGTGACGGCGAATATATTCGAGTTGCCGGACGATATCGACGACTGGTTTTTTGCCGCGAAAGATACAATCTATTATGAGAAGTACTATTTCAAACTCCACCAGTAGTTTTGATACGATGAAGTCGGTCCTTGAACCTTTGCAGGAAGAGGATCTGATTTTTAAACGTTTCGAACCCTTTTTTCTAGGACTGATTGGAAGTAGAAAACGTATCAGGGTCTATCACGGTGTGGATTTGAAAAGCAGGTATCTATTGGTATTTGCCGTCGATCGCAAGAGTGCTTTGTTGAAAAAAGATATATATGAATGGTTGGAACTCAAAGCCAGAATCGAGTCCCACTTCGGGTACAAGATTTTGCAAAATATCGCTCTGTTGCGCGCGCCGTTATGCTCGAGTGCGAAGACGCTATTGAAGCAGCAGGGGTGGAAAGTGGTTTTTGCGTGATTTTGTGCGATATAGGAAACAGTCGAGCCCATCTTTATGAGAGAGGCAATGTGGTGGATCTTTCCATAGACGAGTGCTTTGAAAGATATGGCAAGAAGAGAGTACATTATATATGTGTGAACGATCGTGTCAAAAGAGATATCCCAAAAAAAGCTCCAAAATGGATCGATGTTTCCAGATTCCGCATGCTTGAAACTTCCTACAAAGGGCTGGGAATAGACAGGGAGGCAGCCTGCCTTGGAGTGGAAGATGGCATCGTTGTCGATGCAGGCAGTGCGATCACTGTCGATTTGATGGAAAACGGGGTTCACAAAGGTGGATGGATCTGGCCGGGGATATCCGCAATGAAAAGTGCATATGCAAAAATATCTTCCAGGCTCGATTGTGAAATTGTGACCGATTTGGATTTTGGCAATCTGCCCCAGGATACGTGCAGCGCGGTGAGTTTTGGAGTATTGGCGCCTATCGAGACGCTTGTAGAGCGGTTTGGCGAAGGAAAAAGAGTGATTGTCACAGGAGGAGATGCTGAAAAAATCGCATCGATTCTTCCAGGGGCCCAAGTTGATAAAGAAGTGGTGTTCAAAGGGATGAAGAAAATGATAAAGGAAAACGAATGCTGACTATAGCGCTACCAAAAGGAAGAATAGCCGAAGAGACACTCGAAATATTTGAAGAGATATTCGGCAACGAGTTCAAATTCGAATCGAGAAAACTGATACTGGATATGGGTGCATTCAGATTTTTGCTGGTGCGAAATCAGGATGTTCCAACCTATGTGGCGCATCAAGCTGCCGATATTGGAGTGGTTGGCCTGGACGTTATAGAAGAGCAGGGGCACGATATAGTGCGCCTGCTCGATCTTGGTATCGGAAAGTGCCGTGTAGCCATAGGCATACGAGATGAAGATGAGCTCGACTGGAGTAGGCCGCATATGAAAGTGGCATCGAAAATGGTCAATATAACCCATGACTATTTCAGTAAAAAAGCGATGGGTGTGGAGGTGGTTAAACTTTACGGCTCCATAGAGCTCGCACCTCTCGTGGGTTTGGCCGATGCGATCGTAGATATCGTAGAAACCGGTACCACGATGAAAGAGAACGGCCTCAAGGTAGCCGAGACAATTATGGAGTCCAGCGCGCACCTAATAGCCAACAAACATAGCTTCCTGGCCAAAAAGAGCGAAATTATGGAGCTTTACAAGCAGATGGAAAAAGTGATACATGGGGCTTGAGCTCTATGCCAAGATCGAGCCGCTGCTGGGATTTGAAGAGCAGATAGACGAACTCTATTCGGTCTATATCCAGATACTTCGAAGCTGGAATCCCAAATCGATTCTGGATATCGGATGTGGCAGCGGCAAATTCCTGAAACGTGCCCAAAACGATATGCAGATTGCGCACTCGCTCGGAATAGACCTGAGCGAAAAAATGGTCGAGACGGCCAAGGCTTACGGCATAAACGCGAAAGCGCTCGATCTGTGCAGTGTAAAAGAGAGCTTTGATGCGGCCACGGCGGTTTTTGATGTGCTCAATTACATTCCTCCTTCACAACTTCAGAAGTTTATGACGTGTGCAGCCGATGTTTTGCATCCGGGTGGCCTGTTCGTGGCCGATGTGAATACTCTCTATGGATTCGAAGAGGTGGCGCAGGGGGCATTGGTCAAAGAGAGCGACAGCTACCATCTTTCACTCGATTCGATCTTCGAAGATTTTAAAATGCTGACAAAAATAGATTTTTTTACACTATCCGATGTGAAGAACGGTTGCTGGCAACGTGAAAGGGATACTATAGAGCAGTATTATC
This sequence comes from Campylobacterales bacterium, assembly GCA_027065515.1. GTDB lineage: Bacteria > Campylobacterota > Campylobacteria > Campylobacterales > Hydrogenimonadaceae > Hydrogenimonas. The sequence continues at coordinate 735 of JAMOOM010000145.1, read as the reverse complement.
ATCCTGTCGAAAAGCTGGCTTCGGCCACCGATCGTCTTGAACTGATACAGAGTTATCCGCTGCATATGTATGGACAGGAGCCTGATAAGGAGATATTGGTTTTCAAAAAAGTGTAAGCTGGATTTTAGCCTGTAAGCTATGGGTTGAACCCATAGCCTGGCAAGATCGAATTTTTATTTGATCTCTTCGAATGGATTTGGCACTACGCGCTTATGATCTACCACGTAAGGCACGAGCGCTGCGGCACGAGCGCGCTTGATAGCGTTTTCTACCATTTCCTGGTGACGCTTGCAGTTGCCTGTCAATCGGCGAGGCATAATTTTGTAGCGCTCCGAAAGGGACGCTTTGATGCTGTTGAGATCTTTGTAGTCGATGAATTCGACTTTTGCTTCGCAATATTTGCAGTAACGTTTGGAATATTTTCTTCTTTCTGCCATGTTGTTTCCTTTTGTTGAATAGTTTTAGAACGGTATTTCGTCTTCGTCGATATCGATGCTAGGAAGCTCCTGGGCCGGCTGCTGTTTGGGCTGCTGAGCCGGTGCACTTTGTGGCGCAGGCTGACTATAGCTACTTCCTCCCTGGGGTTGACTGTAGCCACTTTGAGCCGGTGCGCCCTGCGTATAACCTTCATTTTCGCCTTTACGGTCGAGCATTTTGAGGTTTTCGACGGTTATGGAGTGTTTGCTGCGTTTTTGTCCACTCTGGTCTGTCCACTGTTCGAGCACGAGGCGGCCC
>JAMOOM010000144.1 GCA_027065515.1 Campylobacterales bacterium | reverse complement strand
AACAGCAAAGAAGCGGATGCAAAGACGAAATTTCTACTTACGCGACTCAACGCTCCTTATGAAAAGGATGCCAAAGAGAGGGGTGCCGAGGTACTCTCTCCTTCAAGGCTGATAGAGGCTTTGAATCTGAAAGAGATGGAGGTCGTAGGCGTTACCGGCACCAACGGCAAGACGACTACGACGGCTGCCATCTACTCTATTCTGCTTGACTTGGGCTATAAGGCCGCGCTCCAGGGCACCCGAGGATTTTATATAAACGATGAAAAACTGGAAGAGAAATCTTTGACGACACCTACGTCGCTCGCCACCATCGTACATATGGCAGAAGCCAGAAAGAGAGGCGCTGAATTTTTCATCATGGAGGTAAGCTCCCATGCGATAGATCAAAACAGAATCGATGGGATCGATTTTTCATTGAAGGTTCATACCAATCTGACCAGCGATCATCTCGATTATCACGGCTCTTTGGAGTGCTACCGTGCCGTAAAAAGCAGTTTTTTCAGTGACGATGCAAGAAAGCTGGTAAATCGGGACGAAGATATCTTGAAGTTCAATCCCAAAAACGCTTTTGGCTACGGTATCGAAAACCCGGCAACCTACAAAGTTATGGCGTACACACTGGCAGGTGGCGTAAGTGGGGTATTGAAACATTTCGAGACGGTTGTTCCTTTTGAAACGTCGTTGCACGGCTTTTTCAACCTTTACAATATCACGGCTGCGATCGCCGCCGTACATATTCTTACGGAAGAAGATCTCGGCGATATATGCGAAGCTGCCGAAGAGTTCGGAGGGGTTGCGGGGCGAATGGAAGTAGTGAGTGAAAATCCCCTTGTCATCGTCGATTTCGCCCATACGGAAGACGGTATGAAGCAGGTGCTCGATTCGCTGAAAGAGAAGGAGATCCGCGTAGTGTTCGGAGCGGGGGGCGACAGGGACCGCACCAAACGCGCGAAAATGGGCCTGGCTGCAGCGGCGATCGCAAAGCGGCTCTATATCACGAGTGACAATCCGCGAAGCGAAGATCCTTTGGCGATTATCGATGAGATTGCATCCGAGATAAAAGAGACCCAAAAAGTGGAAAAGATCGTGGACAGGCGCGAGGCGATCGCGAAAGCGATAGGGGATCTACAGCCTGAGGAGGCGCTCTTAGTGCTAGGCAAAGGCGATGAAACATACCAGGAGATCGGCGGCGAAAAGATTCCTTTCGATGATCGTGAAGCTATAAGAGAGCTGCTGAGCTCTATATAGAATCGCGCTTCAACTCGAACGTTGCGTAGATCGGATTGTGATCGGAGAGAGATACATCGATCGCAGTCGCATATTTCAGCTCCACTCCTTTGTAGTAGATATGATCCAGCATTCTCCTGCCTATCGATTTTACAAGGTGGGCACTTTGCAATTTCGCTCGCAAAAGACCAAGATGCTCCATCTCGCGCTCCAGAAGATCCATCCTTTTCCTGCTCCATGTATTGAAATCACCCGCCACTATCAGATGCGGCGTGCAAGATGCCTCTTTTAGCATATTTACAATCGCTTCTATCTCTTTTTCAAAAAGCGCATGCCATACGAAGTTGATAGCGTGCAGGTTCAGCAGATGAAGTGTCTGGCCTCCCGGCAGAGTATGGCGCGTCAGGAGCGCGCTTTTGCGTGTTGCAAAACCCACCTCGCGCACGCCGGATCTATACAGCCTGAGGGTTTCTCCCGGAAATGTAGAGAGCGTGACAACCCCGAAATCACCAAAAGGCGCTTGAATATTGCAGCTCATTTTTGCATAGGCCAATCCTTCGAGCCTGCACAGACTCCCCTTTTTGCGCCTGCCTTCCTGCAAAGCTATTATCTGCGCAGGGTGATCTTGTAGAATTTTCCTCATCACCGTTTCGAACCGATAGTTTCCAGACCTCTTCTGGACGTTCCAGCATAGAATCGAAAATTTCGTGATATCTTTTTTTGTATGCATATTCAGACCAGCGGCGCAAACGTGCGCATAAAGTTTTCCACCATCAAAAGGAGTGGGTGGCGCAAGGGGCGATAGGGGATTGTGTTTTTCATCACTCTTTCTGCAGCGTTGCTGATCGCTTCAATCTCGTGCTCGGAGTAGATAATGGCGTTGATCTCATAATTGTAAAACAGGCTGCGGCTGTCGAAATTGGTGGAGCCTACCATGGCGCAGGAGCGATCGAATATCATCGCTTTGGCATGCAGCGTTTTGCCGGTATGAAGGAGCACGTTCGCTCCCTCGTCGAAAAGATCGTGCAAAAAGCTGGCCCTGGCAAGATCCGAAAATATATGATCCGAGTGGATCGGCGCTACGAGTGTTATCCTGACTCCTTTATGCAGTGCGATGCGAAGCGCATCCATAATCGTGCTGTTGGGGGAGAAATATGGCGTAATGATAACGATTTCGTGAAGTGCCGCGTTGATCATCGCCAAATAGGTCTCATAAAGCGCATCCTTTTGCATATCGGGCCCCGATGGAGCCACCTGAATGCAGGCATTGCCGACATCTTCTTCTATCGGCGGCGGATGCGAGATGGATTCGCCGGTTGCGAAGCACCAGTCGGATAGAAACAGTTGATGATAGTAGTATATGGCATCCCCTTCGATGCGGCACAAAAAATCGGTAAATCCGACCATACTCGTATCGGGCGCCAAATATTCGGAGGTGAGATTCACTCCTCCGGTATAGAGCAGGTTGTTGTCGAAAATCATAATTTTACGGTGGTTTCTAAGGTTGATATAGTTGCGGAAAGGCATACGTAAAAAAGGCATAAAAAAAGCGATTTCTACTCCTGCTTCGCGAAGCCCTTTCAGCCGCCAGGGGCGCAAATAGAGGCCATACGAGCCGATGGAGTCAAGAAGCAGGCGAACCCGCACCCCCTTTGAAGCTTTTTTGGCCAGGCACTCCAGCAAAGGCACCGTAGCGGAGTCCAACTTTAGCTGATAGATGCATATATCGATGCAGCACTCTGCGCTTTTAAGGGCTTCGTATATTTTTTCATAAGCGGTCACTCCATCGTCGAACAGTTCGAAGCGGTTGTTTTTTGTAGCCGGGGGAATGCCGCTTTTTGCAAGCAGTCTCTCTATGGAGCCTATATGTTCGTCCGCCGTAGCACGATCCTCTTTTTTGCAATTGTGCTCTAAAGAGTTTTGCAATGGTTCTATGATATAGGGAGATTTTCGGTCTCTTTTGAAGATTTTTCGATCACTCAGAATGAAAAAGAGTGGAGCGGACACGTAGGGAGCTATAAAAATGGCCAATATCCACGCGATCATGCCGGTGGGCGATCGCCGTTGCGACAATATTTTCAAAAAAGCGAGAACGACGAGAATCTCCGCCCCTATGAAGAGTGCGAAAGAGATATCGTAGGAAAATGAGAATTTCGGCAATCGGATACCTTTACAGCGTCAGTTTTTGTAAATTTCTGCTAAAATTATAGTGTAAAGATAGCTTAAGTGACAAACACTATAATTTGCCAAAATTTTAATACATTCAAAGGATGGTTTATGGGTATTCCACAACCAGCATTTTATATCTTTAAATGTGAGCAGTCGTCGCCTCCGGGTATGCCGCGTCCCAGCTGTGTGACGAACGAAACGCGCGATCTCTTTCAGCACCTAGCGCAGCGCCTTATGGAAAAGGGTATCATCGGCACGGTCCAGCCGGTACGCACAGGATGTCTCAACCGATGCCAGTACGGTCCTGTGATGCTCGTAGAGCCCGGGCATGTGATGTATGCACATCTGACCAAAGAGAAGATCGACCGGATTATAGATGAGCATATCATCGGGGGAAAGGTCGTCGAAGAGTTCGTGATAGAGTCCGAAGCCTGGGACGATCCGATCAGTCCGGACCAGATGATGAATATGAGCGGAGCCCATTGATTATGCAAATAGAGATGCTCTACTCCAAAATCCACCGCGCGACCGTTACAGATGCCAACCTCAACTATGTAGGATCGATCACGATAGACGAGGATCTTTTGGATGCGGCGAAGATGCGTGTGGGGCAGAAGGTGGAGATACTCAATATAAACAATGGAGAGCGCTTCAGCACCTATACCATCAGGGGAGAGCGGGGCAAAGGGGATATCTGTCTCAATGGCGCGGCGGCCAGAAAGGCCCATGCGGGCGACAAGATCATCATCGTAGCCTATGCCACCTATGACGAAAAAGAGCTCGAAAACTACAAGCCAACCGTAGTGCTAATGAACGAAGAGAACAATACGATAGCGGCGATTCACGAGGAGCTTTGATGTTTGAGGGAATGGATATGGGCGGCTTGCAGAAGATGCTCGAAGAGGTCCAAAAAAAGGCCAAAGAGTTCGAAGAGAAGAGCGAATCCGTAGAGTTCACCGCAAAGAGTGGCGGCGGATTGGTAAAAGTCACCGCCAACGGCAAAGGAGAGATCATCGATATAGATATCGACGATTCGCTTCTGGAGGATAAAGAGGCCCTTCAGATCCTTCTAATATCCGCGATCAACGATGTTTTGAAAATGGCGGAGCAGAACAAAAAAAGCGCCGCTATGAATATGTTCGGCGGCGGGTTCAATCCATTCTCCACAGGCGGCAGCCAGAGCTGATGAACATTCGTTCACCTCTTTTTCTACTACTTTTCGCCATCTTCCTGGCTGCTCAGGGAGGTGGATGCTTTCGATTTTTTCCCGATAGTTTCGTCGTCATAGACGGTATTCCGGCGTTTGCGCTCTCCAAAGATAGATTTGTGGCCTTGGGTGTTCCATCCGGGGTCGAAATCGTAGCTCATGACAGATTTACAGGGGTGAGTGTTTTTGAAAAAAAGGCTTCCCGACCCTTCTATCTCATGCCACCCAACCCCCCTCTTTATTATTGCCCTTCCAGTCCGGCCATGCCCGTGACGATCGCCTCTCTTCCCGTTTCGATCTACCCGGGCAGGCTCAAAGAGCGGGTAGAGGCAAAAGGCGCGCTCTTTGGGGAGTGTTGCAAGTTTGCAGCGTTGGTGGATCGCGGAGGTTTCTGGTTTGGTGCCAAATCGATAAAAAAAGTGATGCGCCGCGACCTGCATCATGGGGATATCGGCGCAAGGTTTGAAATGGCCAAAAATCGCATCGTCGTGAAAGCGTCCGACCCTTTCGTCCAAAACGGCTTGCAAAGCGGAGATACTCTTCTTGAAGCCAGGAATCTGAAAAATCCATCTTTGTATCACGTTCGAAAAATGATCGACGAATGTAAAAATGGGCGGACTGTCGATCTGCGGATTTTGCGAAAAGATAAAAAGATCGCGATAAAGCCTGTCTGTTTCGAGCGGGTAGGGGGAGGAAAAGTGTCCGATACATTTTTGGAGCATTTTGGCCTGTCGTTTGACAAAAGGCTGCATATCGAAACGATAGATCGGACAAAAGAGGGGTACAAAAAGGGATTGAGGCGGTTCGACCATCTTTTGGCTATCGATGGAGTTTTGGTGGGGGACGAGGCGGATGTACAACGGATTTTAAATCGTTGCAACACAAAAAAACAGCTGCCTGCACGGATGCTCTGGGAGCGCTCCGGTTTTCAGTTTTTTCTGCTGCCTTATTCGATATAATGCGCAAACTTAGCGATTTGGCAAAAGGGTGAATATGACCGATTTCGAAGAGTATCTGCGCAAGCATCTGCCCAGTGCGCCCAGTTTTCATCCCATCTTCGACGAGGCTCTTGGAGCCATGCTCGTAGCGGGCGGCAAAAGGTTTCGCCCCGGCCTTCTTTTGGCCGTCGTCGAAGCTTATGCTCCATTGCTGTTGCAGAGCGCCTATCCGGTGGCGATGGCGGTCGAGATGTTGCATACATATTCGCTGATTCACGACGATCTTCCGGTGATGGACGATGCCGACCTGCGCCGAGGGGAGCCGACGCTTCATGAACGCTACGATGAGGTTACCGCGGTACTGGTGGGAGACGCTCTCAATACCCATGCATTCTACCTGATTGCCGACGCTCCGCTTCACAGCGACGTGAAGGTTGCGCTGGTCAAAGAGCTCGCATACAGCGGAGGAATCGGTGGAATGGTGCTCGGTCAGGCGATCGACTGCCATTTCGAGGGTGAGAAACTGACTCCGAAACAGGTCGATTTTCTTCATGAGTACAAAACCGGAAGGTTGATCGCCGCAAGCTTGAAGATGGGCGCGATCGTCGCAGGATTGGATGAAAAAGCACAGCAGAAGCTCTTTGATTTCGGCCTCGATCTCGGGCTTCTTTTCCAGATCCAAGACGACATCATCGATGCGACGCAAAGCAGTGAAGATGCCGGTAAAACGACCGGCAACGACGAGGACAAGAACAGTTACATCAATCACTTCGGTCTGCAGGGTTCGCGGGATCGGGCGGATGCGTTGGCCGTAAAAATCGAAAAGCAGATGGATCGGTTCGACACTCCGCTTCGCGCGAAACTCGAACCGATCCTCGAGGGCTATCTCAATCGGCATAAAATCGAGAAGTGAGGAGTGAGAAGTTTGTCGCGCGCTTCCTACTCCTCACTACTCACTCAATAAAAAAGGAACTTTTTTATGGATAATCAAATGATGAAGAAGATGGCGGATACGATTCGATTTCTCGCTGCCGATATGGTACAGGAAGCCAATAGTGGGCATCCTGGTGCACCCATGGGCTTGGCGGATGTCGCCGTGGTGCTCTCCAGGCATCTAAGGCACAATCCCAAAAATCCCAAATGGCTCAATCGTGACAGGCTGGTTTTCAGTGGCGGCCATGCCACAGGGTTGATCTACTCTCTTCTGTATCTATGGGGATACGATCTCACGATGGAAGATCTGAAAAAGTTCAGACAGCTTGGTTCCAAAACACCGGGTCATCCGGAATATGGCCATACGCCGGGAGTGGAGATCACGACCGGACCGCTGGGCCAGGGCGTGGCCAATGCCGTCGGTTTTTCGATGGCCAGCAAATATTGCGCCCATCTGGTCAACTCCGAAACTGCCAAAATCATCGACCATAATGTATATTGTCTTTGTGGCGACGGAGATCTCGAAGAGGGGATAAGCTACGAAGCATGCGCGATCGCAGGCCACCAACAGCTTGACAATCTAATCTTGATATACGATTCGAACCGTATCACGATCGAAGGGGATACCTCTCTTGCATGGAGCGAGAACATCAGAATGCGGTTTGAAGCGCAGGGGTGGAAAGTTTACGAAACCGACGGGCACAACTACCAACAGATCGACGAAACGATCGAATTGGCCAAAAAAGCGGACAAGCCCGTCCTTATCATCGCCCATACCATCATCGCCAAAGGGGCGTGTGAAATGGCCGGCGATGCCCATAGCCACGGCGCGCCGCTGGGTGAAGATCTGATCCGCCGCGCCAAAGAGGCAGCGGGATTCGATCCTGATAAAAAGTTTTATGTCCCCGACGATGTGCTTGCGCGTTTCCGCTGCGCCGTAGAAGAGGGAGAGCTGGCCGAAAAAGAGTGGAAGCATCTACTCAAGCAGGCTCCGTATATCGAGCAAAACGAAGCGCTCGAGCGCCTCGTAAACCCGGATTTCGATGCGATCGAGTGGCCTACGTTCGAGCCTGGAAGTGAAGTCGCCACGCGTGACAGTAACGGCAAAATCCTAAATGCCATCGCCAAAGCCATTCCAGGATTTTTAGGTGGAAGCGCGGACCTGGCGCCATCGAACAAGACCGAACTCAAAGGCATGGGTGATTTTCCAAATGGAAAAAATATGCACTTTGGCATCCGAGAGCATGCAATGGCCGCGATCAACAACGGCCTGGCCGCATATGGCCCGCTTCTTCCTTTCAGCGCCACTTTCTTCGTCTTTAGCGACTATATGAAGCCCGCCGTTCGTATCGCCGCACTGAGTGGCTTGCAGCACTTCTTCGTCTGGACGCACGACAGTATCGGCGTTGGAGAGGATGGTCCGACCCATCAGCCCATAGAACATCTGAGTCAATTTCGTGCACTGCCTGACTTTTACACTTTCCGCCCTGCGGACGGCAATGAAAACGTAGCTTGTTGGAAAGTTGCGCTCAAGGCCAAAAAACCATCCGCATTCGTATGTAGTCGTCAAAAGCTCAAAGTTCTCAAAGGAAAAGATAAAATCGCCTTCGGGGGTGCGGATAGAGGCGGATACCTGATCAAAAAAAGGGACAATGCCTCCATCACCCTGCTAGCCAGCGGCAGCGAAGTGATGCTGGCCCTTCAGAGCGGATGTCATCTCGAAGAGCAAGGCATTATGGCCAATGTGGTTTCGGTGCCTTGCTACGAGCTCTTTTGCGAACAGGAGAGAGAATATATCGATGCCGTCATAGACCCTAAGACGAAAGTATTG
>JAMOOM010000143.1 GCA_027065515.1 Campylobacterales bacterium | reverse complement strand
AACAGACTTCTTGCGATCGAAAGAGAGCTTGGATATTTCGAATATCTTGGCGGTGAGCTCTTCGGCTGATGCCAAAGATCGACGTATCCCCAACCGAAGAAGCCTCATGGTCGCTTCTGGGCATACCGATAGAGCGCCTTGCACTGGCGCTGCTCGCCGTGGTGGCGCTGGGGATCTACGCCGGGATACTGCTTTTTGGGCCAAACTCCCTTACGGTGTTGTTGAATCTCGAAGAGCAGCGTGCATCGTATGAAAAACATATCGAAACCCTGAAAGCTCAAAATGCCGCACTCCAAAAAGAGTATTTCGAGCTCAGGCAGCTGGAGCCGGACCAATGAAAAAAACTCTATCACTGCTTTGTATCACACTGTTCGGGCTCGCTTTGGCATATGCGCGTGAAAATCCCTTCAAGCCGCTGATCGACAATACCGTGCTTCCCGTAACCTCCAACAATATCCGTAAAACCCCGCCATTCAAAGGAGTCCAAATAGCGCTTCCTGCCGATGCCAGGGTATTGACGTCGGTGGTGATCTTCTATCAGTCGATAGATGGATCGATAAAAAAGAAGATGGTGGCTGTGGACAAGGCGATCGATTGGCACAAGCCGATCATCGTGACGCAAGAGGGTATCGGGACAAAAGCCCATATAGAAAAAAGAGGCAAAACCAAAAGCGGGGCAAAGGAGAAAAAAAGTGTCGAAAAGAGAAAAAAGGCGGATAAAAAGAGACGATTCGCTCCTTTTTCCTTTCTTTCGATCGAAGTGGAGAAGAAGCGGGTGCATATCGTAACCAAAGATGAAAAAATCAGATCTTTTCATTTGACGCACCCTTTCAAGGTAGCGATCGATTTCAGGCGCAAAGCAGGCTTCCTGACGCGCCATATACCTCTCGATATACCTCCTTTCAAGGCGATAGATATAGGAAACCATGACGGTTACTACCGCGTAGTCGTCACCTTCGATGCCCCATATCGTTACAAAATCAAAAAAAGCGGTGACGGATACACTCTTGAAGTGCGCTGAAAATATCGTGCTTATCGGCTTTATGGGAGCCGGTAAGAGTACGGTGGGCCGGGAGTTGGCCAAAAGAACGGGCCGTTTCTTTCTGGATGCCGATGCGTTGATCGAGTCCGCGGCGGGCCGCGAGGTCGCCTCTATTTTCAAGCAAGAGGGTGAAGAGGCTTTCAGGGCGCTGGAGAAAGAGAGCGCGCGCTGGATGGCAGAGTGCGTGCGGGGCAGCGTTATATCTACGGGCGGAGGGATGCCGACCGTGGTGAAGAGGCTGAAAGATATCGGTATCGTCGTCTATCTGAAGCTTCCGTTTCGAAAGATCGTGGAACGAATAGATGCCAAAGAGCGTGCCAGCCGCCCCCTTTTTGCCGATATGAACCGCGCCGAAGAGCTTTTTGAAAAAAGAGAGAGGATCTATGAAGAGCAGGCCCAGATCACGGTGGATGCCGATGGCCCCGTAGAGCGGATTTTGGAAGATATTTTAAAGGCCCTTGGATCTTTGAGATAGCGCACACTCTGCGGAGGCGCTTTTGCCTCTTAGAAGCAGTTTGATCGCGATCATCGATATGACGACCTCCATCAGGCTGGCGAGCACGAACGCTTCGTAGCTGGCGCGGTCGATACTGTTGGCATGAAAAGAGAGCGTCGCCATGGCGATCAGCAGTGTAAGCGGCATCGCATGGGAAAGAGCTATCAGTGAAGCTGTCCTAAAAGAGCAAAAACGCACAAACAGGATCGACGCGACCAGACGCACCAGAAACATAATGGCCGTAATCAGCGTAGCCAAAAACAAGATAGCCGGGTCCTCGAAAGCCTCGAGCGGCAGTGACGAGCCTACATATATGAAGAAAATCGGGATCAAAAACCCAAACCCGAAACTCGACAGCTTGCCCTCTAGATCCTCCTTGTGCGCGAAAAAAGTGGCGATAAACACTCCTGCTATAAAAGCACCAAAAGCGGTCTCGAGTCCAAGATAGAGCATGATGGCCAGCATTATGAAAAGAGTCGCCATGCTGAGGCGGATATCCTGCTCCTTGGTGTCGAAATATGGCATCATCAGATTTTTTATCTCCGGATACCACCAAAAAAGCAAGTGGAGCAGGTAGTAAAGCAGAGTCAAAACTCCGATAAAAAAGGAGAGTGTCGTGATTTTGGCGAAAAACTCCAGCCCTATTCCATACTCGATTCCAGCACTTGCCAGTGTCAGTACGATGATACTTACAAGCTCCCCCAGGATGCCTATGACCAAAGATAGCTTGAGCCATGGCTGATCCTTTCCATACTCTTTTGAAAGGGCGGCGATAAGCCCCACCGAAATGAGAGGGAATACGACCATATATACAAAACTCATTCCCAGTTGCCAGGCGATCAGTATCGAGAGAGCGTAGAGGATGCCAAGATATGCAAATCCGGTTTTCAGGATACGGGCATCGGTATCCAAAAGTTTCTTTATGTTTACCTCCAGCCCGGCCACGAACATCAGGTACAAAAAACCGAACTCCGCAACGAGTTCGAAAAGCTCGTTGTGTCCATGGCCCAAGAGTCCGAGTCCTGCGGCGCCGGAACCCAGGATGATCTCTACGGGCGTGGTCGGAAGCCGTACCAGTTTGGCGATAAAAGGGGCGACCCATATCAGAAGCGAAAGGGTCACTATGATCGTGACGTTATCGCTCATTGCAGCTTTCGGCGATCGTGTATCCGTGTTTTTCGAGCATCGCATGGTCGCGCATCGGCTCTTTGCCTCTGGTGGTCAAATAGTTGCCGATGACGATGGCGTTCGCGCCGGCTTCGAAGATTTTATAATCATCTTCTTTGAAGGTGACTTCCCTTCCGCCGGCTACCATCAGACGCCTATTTCCCAGAACTTTTCTGGCCATGCGGATCATATCGAGCGCCTCTTCCACCTCGAGCGTTCTGCCCTCGAGCGGCAGTGCCGGGTTTGGATGGTAGAAATTTATCGGCACTGATTCGGGGTCGAGGCTCGCTATCGATTCAAGAAGCGCAAGCCTCTCTTCCATCTTCTCCCCCAGCCCGAAAATCCCGCCGGTACATAGCTTGAGTCCGGCCGCTTTTACGTTTTCGCATGTTTCGTAGCGCTCCTGCCAGCTGTGGGTTGTGCAAATTTCAGGATAGTAGGCTTCGGATGTTTCGAGGTTGTGGTTGTAGCTTCCGATACCGTGCTCTTTGAGTATGCGAAGCTGCTCCACGCTGGCCGTGCCGTTGCATGCGATGAGGTTCAGCCGGGGAACCTCTTTTTTTATGGCTTCCGCGCTTTCGCAGACAAATTTCAGAGTTTTGTCATCGATTCCGCGTCCGGCTGTCACGAGGCAGAAACCTGAAGCCATGCGCGATTTCGCCTCTTTCGCCTCTCTTACGATGAGATCTATCGGCTTGTGGTAGTAGCGATCGATCGTAGCGCCATATCTGACGCTTTGTGTGCAGAATTTGCAATCTTCGAGGCAGTGGCCACTCGAGATGTTGCTGATGGCGCACAGAAATACTTTTTTGGACATAGGCATATCAATGGTTTCTTTCGCATATTAATGTCTTATATTGCCATATCGCTTCTTTGATGCGTCTTTGGCAGTGGGTGATCTCCCACCTCTTTGGATGGACATCGAGCAAAACCGCTTCGCTGATCGGCTTGTTTCGTGCGCACGCTTCGCCGGGATTCAAAAATAGTTCGCCCGTATCGCGGCAATCGACGGAAAATTTGTGCGTATGCCCAAAAACGATCAGATCGGCATCGGGGCTCAGAAACCAGGGGTGGTGCATCAGCTTTATACGCAGGTTTGCGATGGTGAAGTAGTGCGGCTCTTTGAAGAGGTTGTAGCGTTGCGTCAACGCTTCAAGGCGCCTGTCGTTGTTGCCAAGCACTGCCGTGTAGGGTATCTTGGTGCTTTCCATGTATGCAAGCACCTCCTCCTTGCCGATGTCTCCGGCATGGATCAGATGCTTCGCCCCGTTTTCTACGAGCATATCGATCGTTTTTTTCGCGCGGCCGACTTTTTTGTGGGTGTCTGAAAGTATGCCCAGTTTCATTGGGTGTGCTCCGGTTTCTCTATTTTTCGCTTTCGGGCGCACCGGCCTCTTCTTTGTGCTTGCATTTGATGCACTCGTACACGTCCTTGCCCCTGAAAGTCCGGCGGGCCATCGGATATTCGCACTCCGGACACTTCTTTGCAGTCGGCTCGAATTTGCTCACGAAGGTGCACTTTGGATAGTTGCTGCATCCGAAAAACTTGCCGCGGCGCGAGTTGCGCTCGATCAGCTCTCCGCCGCATTCGGGGCATTTTATTTCGAGTGTTTTCGGCTTTTCGAGAGGTTTTGTGTTTTTGCATTTCGGATAGGAGCTGCATGCTAGAAACGAGCCCCTGCGGCCGCTTTTTATCACCATGGGCGCACCGCATTTGTCGCACACTTCGTCGGTCGTTTGTGTTTTTGGCGCCCCGCCTTCCTCTTCACCATCTTTGACGATCGCTTCGGTATATTTGCATTTGGGGAAGTTGCTGCAGGCGATGAAATCTCCGTAGCGTCCGCTTCGAAGCAGCAGCTCGCTGCCGCATTCGGGGCATTCGCGTCCAATGGGTTCCGCTTTTTTGAGGCTTTTTATCTCTTTTTTGCCCTGTTCGACCTTTTCGATAAATGGCCCGTAGAAGTCAAGAAGCAGCTTTTGCCAGTCGCTTTTGCGCTCTGCCACCTCGTCGAGTTTCTCCTCCATTTCCGCCGTGAAGTTGGTATCGACGATTTCCGGAAAGTGTTTTTCCAGAATCTCTATGACGGTAAAGGCTATCGGAGTGGGTATGAGCTGACGCTTTTCGATCTTTAGATAATCTCTGGCAACCAGCAGCGAAATTGTCGGCGCGTAGGTGCTTGGGCGCCCTATGCCCAAAGATTCCAGCTTTTTGATCAGACTGGCTTCCGTGTAGCGCGGAGGCGGCTCGGTGAAGTGCTGGTTTGCGGTGAGCTTTTCAAGTGGCACCTCCTGTCCCTCTTTGAGCTCTGGGAGCAGCTTGTCCTTGTCGTCGTAGCCCATCACGCGATAGAAGCCGTCGAAAACGAGTTTGCGGCCGGTAGCTTTGAAAACCCCGTCTTCGCTGGCAAACAGAATCGTTTGAGACTCCAAGATCGCATCGGCCATCTGGCTGGCCAGAAAGCGGTTGTAGATGAGTTTGTAGAGCTTCAGCTCGTCCGGCGAGAGATATTTCGCCGCGATCTGCGGGGTAAAATCGAGCCTCGTTGGGCGGATCGCTTCGTGAGCCTCCTGGGCTCCTTTTGCTTTGGAGCTGTAGATTTTGGGTTTGGGCGGCAGATACTTTTCGCCGAACGTCTGCAGTATCGTCTCCCTCGCCGCATCGCGCGCCTCTTTGGCGATATTGAGGCTGTCGGTACGCATATATGTGATGACGCCCATCTGTCCCTGATCTGTTTTGACCCCTTCGTAGAGTTTTTGGGCGATCATCATCGTCTTTTTCGGCGAGAAACTGAGCCGTCCCGATGCGCTCTGCTGCAGCGTCGAGGTCATGAATGGCGGCGGCGTAGAGCTTTTGCGCTGCTTTTTTTCGATGCTTTTGACCCGATATGTTTCACCCTTCAGCGTCGTTTCGATTTCGTGGGCGGTTTCACCGTTTTTGATCGTCATTTTGGCGATCTTTTCACCCTTGTACTCGACAAGAGCCGCATCTATCTGCGGTTTGAACACGGCGTCTATGCTCCAGTATTCGACCGGTTTGAAGGCTTTGATCTCCCGTTCGCGATCGACTACGATCTTCAGCGCAGCGGACTGCACCCGTCCTGCGCTTAGCCCTTTTTGGATCTTGGAGGCAAGAAGAGGAGATAGTTTGTATCCTACGATGCGGTCTAGAAGCCGCCTGGCCTGTTGGGCGTTTACCTGATCCATATCGATAGTGCGCGGATTTTCCAGGGCTTTTTGTATCGCGTTTTTTGTGATTTCGTGAAAGACGATGCGAGGCAGCGTCTCGGGCTCTTTGCCGATCGCTTTGGCGATATGGTATCCGATCGCCTCCCCTTCGCGGTCCTCATCGGTCGCGATATAGATCTGATCGCTCTTTTTTGCCAGATCTTTCATCTGTTTTACGATGGCGCTGTGGTCTTTGTCCACCCGATACTGCGGTTCGAACTTTCCATCTTCTATTTTGATACCGAAGCTGTGTTTGGGGAGATCGCGAATATGGCCTTTGGAAGCGATTACTTCGTAATCTTTGCCCAAAAAGTTCTTGATGGTGCGAGCCTTGGCGGGAGACTCGACGATAATGAGATTTTTCAATGTAAATTCCTGTATTTCTATTATAATGTAGAGATTGGTGATTTTTCGGCTGCAATCATAGCATAAACAGAATTTAAAGTTTTTGGAAAATCGGCCGATATTAAAAGCAGATAGCCACACGAAGGATTGCATCATGGCACAATTTGGAGCGCTCAGTTCGCTGGGAATGGGAAGTAACGTTCTCAATTACGATGTTATTGAAAAGCTAAGAAAAGCTGATGAAGAGAGAATGCTGAAGCCGATAGAGCGCCAGATACAAAAAATCGAGAGCGAAAAAAAAGAGCTCTCTACCATCACCACTCTTACCTCTGCACTGAAAAGTACGGTGCTCGATCTCTCCGATGGGGTGGTCTTTGCAAAAAGGGATGTGAGCGTCAGCGGGGACAGCGTATCGGCCGAGGTCAAAGATGGAGTGGCTCCACAGGATCTATCCGTCAAGGTGAACACTTTGGCAAAAAGGGATATTTGGCAGAGTAAAGGTTTTTCTTCTCAGGAGAGCTCGGTCGTCGATCGCGATACGACAATGACTGTTACCATAGGGAGCGTTGATTACACGTTGGACGTGACCGCAGGAACCACGCTTTCAGAGCTTAGAGACATGCTCAACGAAAAAGGAGCGGGAAGCTTCCAGGCTTCGATCTTTAATGTAGGGGGAGATGAACCCTATACTCTGGTTTTGAAATCGACCGAAACCGGAGCCGACAATGCGATCACGGTAACTTACGACGATGGTGACTCCGATACGAGCGACGACGACTTTTTAAGCCTCGACAATGTCCAGGCGGCAAGCGATGCCGACTTTATATACAACGGCATCGAAATCACCCGTCCATCCAACACGATCGAAGACCTTGTTCCGGGGCTGACTCTTCGGCTTCTCAAAGAGGACTCCGCTGTTTCCACCCATATCTCCATCTCGCAGGATATCGAAGGGATAGCCGACAGTATAGGAGAATTCGTGGATGCATACAACTCCTGGTATTCGGAGATGACCAATGCTACGAAGTACGACCCGGATACAAAAACAGCCGGAATTTTTCAAGGCGACAACACGATCAATGGCTTGAAATTCGAAGTGGCAAGGGCCTTGAATGCAGTCACGGACGATGGCAAGGGGCTGGCAAGCTTCGGCATGGATGTCACCAAAGACGGGATTGTCACTTTCGATCGCAATACATTCATAGAGGCACTGAAAAAAGATCCGGATCAGGTGGAAAAAACGCTGGTTGGCAGCTATGATAAGCCGGGAGTCTTTAAAATTATCAACAACACTCTCTCGTTGGCTATAGACAGCAACAAAGGGTCGCTGACTCTTTTGGATACTCTGTTGAGCGATCAGGAGAGCAGGCTGAACAAAGAGAAAGAGCGCACTATATCCTATCTGGATGCACGCTACGATACGATGGCCCAGCGCTTTGCCGCCTACGACAAGATGATTGCGAGCTTCAACGCCTCCGCCCAATCGCTCCAGCAAATGATCGATGCGCAGATAGCTGCATCCAAAAAATAGAATCCGACTCAACATTTTTTCAGAATGTCCGATTTAACTCTCGAGAGCAAGGAAGCTCTTGAAATATAAACCCACCCAAGGAGGAAATTATGGGATTTAGAATCAACACCAACGTGGCGGCGCTAAATGCGCACAGAAACGCTCAAGTAACCAACCGTAACCTAAACACATCACTGGAGAGATTGAGTTCAGGTTTGCGTATCAACAAGGCTGCCGACGACGCTTCCGGTATGGCAATCGCAGATTCTCTGCGGGCTCAGGCCAAAGGTCTAGGTCAGGCGATCGCCAATGCCAATGACGGTATCGGTATCATTCAGACGGCCGACAAGGCGATGGATGAGCAGATTAAAATCCTCGAAACCATCAAGACCAAAGCGATCCAGGCAGCTCAGGATGGCCAGACATCCAGCTCGAGAAAAGCCATTCAGAAAGATATTGGAAAGCTCGTAGAGAACCTCAACAATATTGCGTTTCAAACATCTTTCAACGGTCAGAACCTTTTGGCCGGTGGTTTCGTCAACAAAACCTTTCAG
>JAMOOM010000142.1 GCA_027065515.1 Campylobacterales bacterium | reverse complement strand
AGGATGGTGTGGCCCCGGAGGTCCTGCAGGCTTGCGATGTGGCGGTGAAGATAGAAATGGAGCCCGGCATCGCGAGCTTCAACGTCGCTACCGCCGGGGCGATCATCATGCATTGGCTGCGATTTGGCGCATGAAAAGAGAGTGGGCAAACCATATCGCGGTGACAAGGGTATGATGGAGCGCGGCATAGCCGCCATATGGCATAGAATCGAGATCCGCCGGGGTGTGAATGAGCCAATGCCAGATAAATCGTGTGCCTGAGTCGTCGTTTCCCTATGATATAATAGTGTCCATGAGGCAGACAAAAGCACATATCATTCAGGTTTTACAGGAATTAAAACCGTTGATATTGTCAAAAGGCATTACATCCGTAGCACTCTTTGGCAGTTTCGCCAAAGACAAGGCTACCCCTTACAGCGATGTGGATATCGCCATTCGAAAATCTCCTGATTTTCTTCAAAAAAAAGGATCCTACGCCTATTTCGGTCTAATAGATGAGATCAAGGTATTGCTTCGCCAAAAACTCCATCGAAATATCGATATATTCGATCTTGACAGCGACTCTCCATTCAAAGAGATGGTGGAAAGAGAGATGATTCGTGTATAGCGAAAAAGCCCTAAACCGCATTGCCAATATTCGAAAGAAAATAGGTTTCATCAATGGAATCGTAGCCGAATATGGTTCGGTGCACCAGGCGCTTGAAGACGAAGCCAAAGGCAGGGCCGCCATATTGATGCATCTGACATCGATTGCGGAGCAGTTCGACAAACTGCTTCATAGTGGAGAACTTGAGCTATTGTCATATTTTGACAAACAGGATATCAAAGGCAGTTATGATCTTAGAAATTTCATTGCTCACGACTATGAAGGTGTAGATCTTTTTGTCGTCGAAGATGTCATCAAAAAGAGATTGCCGGTCATTTCAAATGCCGTGCAGCAAATTTTGGATCGGTTCAAATAGCATAACCGGGTCGACAATAAGCCGGTAAGTATAGTTTCCAGGATGGAGCGGAAAAGCCCCTTGGTTAAGGGTACCAATGAAAATCATCGCCTGGAATCGCCGAATTGCCAAAGGATTTCGATGCTCCATCCATGTATGCCGGAGAATGGAGACTTATAGGGTCGAAGTGTTCGCGGAAGGAGTATCGGTGATGAGCCGATATAGAGATCGCCAATTAAAAAAGGTGATTGTACAATTTTTTCTTTGGCACAATATCGATATAACAAGATTGTAAAAAATTTAGCAATTTGATAAATTTTTGAGTCGAGAAAATTATTGAAGTAGGAATTTCAAATGGTCGGAGTGGCGGGATTTGAACCCGCGGCCTCTACCACCCCAAGGTAGCACGCTAACCAGGCTGCGCCACACCCCGACACTGAAAGTGGAATGCAATTATACCAAAACCGGGGAAACTTTCAAGTGGCATCTCTAATCGAGGATATCTTCATAGAAATCGTAACATGAGATGTAGTATATGCCGTTTCTCTTTTTGACTCGTTTGTCTCCCTTTTTATACGCTTTTTTGAAACGTTTGACGA
>JAMOOM010000141.1 GCA_027065515.1 Campylobacterales bacterium | reverse complement strand
GAGCACTTTAAGATGGGTAAGGTAGCTCTGCGTAAAAGTCATGAAAAAACGTACTCTTTTCAATCCTTTGATATTTTTGACCAACGATTCTTCTTCTTCGTGATATAGAAGGTAGCTCTCCTTGAGACCGATTTGCGGATAATCCCACACCATCTTGATCTCCATAGGCTCAGTCTCTATCCATCGGCCATTCTCCCAGTATCGTCCTTTGGAATTGACCTCCCTGATGTTGATTTCGGGATTGAAATTGGTGGCGAAAGGATAGCCATTGTCACCCGCGTTACAGTCGAAAATATCGATCGTATGAATTTCGTCAAAATAGTGTTTTTGCGCGTAGGCACAGAATACATTGGTCACACCCGGATCGAAACCGCTGCCGAGCAATGCCATAAGATTTTTTTCTTTGAAGTCCGGGTCCTTGGCCCACTGCTCTTTATACTCAAACTTTGCACTGTCTGGATGTTCGTAGTTGGCGGTATCCAGATAATGCACTCCGGTAAGAATACAAGCGTCCATGATCGTCAGATCCTGATAGGGGAGGGCTACATTGATGACGATATAGGGCTTGACCTCTTTGATCAGATGAACCAGTGACTCCACATCGTCGGCATCGACTTGTGCAATATCGATATCTACGTCCTGTTTCTCCTTGATCTCGTTTTTGATCTGTTCACATTTTGAAAGTGTGCGGCTCGCGAGGGTGATGTGGCTGAAAGTTTCCCGGTTTTGCGCACATTTATGAGCCACTACGCGACCCACGCCGCCGGCCCCAATGATCAATACTCTGCTCATAAGAATCCTTGCTCGAAAATTTGACATAATTATATCATTTAGTTTACCATTAGAGAGCCTATAAAAACCACATAATGAATTTGGAGAAAAGATGAGTAAGAAGGCAATCATATTGATGAATATGGGAGGGGCTTCCGATCTTGCGGAGATCGAAGTGTTTCTCAAAAATATGTTCAACGACCCGCGAATTATCGGGGCCCCGGCCTTCGTTCGGAAAAATCTTGCCGATTTTATCGTTGCCACGCGTACCCCGGAGGTCGAAAAGAATTATCGTCTCATAGGCGGCGGCTCCCCGCTACTGGATATCAGCCGCTCCATTCAGAAAAAATTACAATCATACATAGATGATGCAAAAGTGGAGCTTATCATGCGCTATACGCCGCCTTTTGCCAAAGAGGTGCTTGCAAAGCTCAAAAGCGAAGGCGTAGAGAAGCTCTACCTGATACCTATGTATCCACAGTTTTCGACTACGACGACCGCATCTTCGATAGAGGATATCAGAGCTCACGCCAAAGCGATCGGGTATCGCCCCGAAATGGTAAGCCTGCTCAAATATTATGAGTTCGAACCATATTTGGATGTGGTTGAATCGCGGATCATCGAGGCTCTTGGCGAGACGGATCCCGCAGACGTAAATCTGATTTTTTCCGCTCACGGATTGCCGTTGAATGTCATCAAAAGAGGGGACCCGTATCAAAAGCAGCTCGAAGAAGAAGTGCAAAAACATCGTAGCAGGCTCGAAAAAAAAGGTATAGGATT
>JAMOOM010000140.1 GCA_027065515.1 Campylobacterales bacterium | reverse complement strand
CACCGATCTCTTTCAGGTGCGCGTGTTCTGGGCCTATGCCTGGATAATCCAGGCCGGCGGAGATCGAATGGGCTTCGAGGATCTGCCCGTCATCGTCTTGCAGTAGATAGCTCATCTGGCCATGCAATACTCCCGGGCTTCCTTTCGCGAGGCTGGCTCCATGTTTGTCCGTATCCAGCCCCAGCCCTCCCGCTTCTATACCGATACAGGTGGTTTCGCTCTCTTCCAGAAAGTGGGAGAAGATACCCATCGCGTTGCTTCCGCCCCCGATACAAGCTATGACGAAATCGGGCATTCTGTTTTGCGCTTTCAGTATCTGTGCTTTGGCTTCATAGCTGATGATGCCTTGAAAGTCACGCACCATCATCGGGTATGGGTGGGGCCCGGCTACAGTCCCTATGATATAGAAAGTGTCGCGTGCATTTGTGACCCAGTGGCGTATAGCATCGTTCATTGCGTCTTTTAGTGTTTTGGAGCCACTTTGTACCGCATGGACTTTGGCGCCGAGAAGCTTCATTCGAAATACGTTGAGCTCCTGTCGCTCCACATCCTTGGCTCCCATGAATATCTCGCACTCCAGCCCCAAAAGAGCCGCGATCGTGGCTGTGGCGACGCCATGCTGGCCGGCGCCGGTTTCAGCTATCACTCTCTTTTTTCCCAGTCGCTTGGCCAAAAGGCCCTGCAAAATCGTATTGTTGACTTTGTGGGCTCCTGTATGGTTTAGGTCTTCGCGCTTTAGATATACGGTAGCGCCCACTTCATCGGATATGTTTTTGGCGTAGTAAAGAGGGCTTGGCCGTCCGACGTAATGTTCGAGATAGTAGTGCGCTTCTTCCCAGAAAGTCTCGTCGAAACGGAGTTTTGCATAAGCTTCATCGAGCTCCTCGAGGATGGGCATCAGGGTTTCTGGGACATAACGCCCTCCGAAGATACCGAAGTGTCCCATCTGATCCGGATCGAATTTGAGCGGTTTTGGAATATACATCAATGAACCTCCAAAATTGAATAGACAGGTACCGTTTTTCGAAGATTTTTGGCGCCATCCAAAAATGCCAGTTCAAGCAAAAAAGCGGCTTCTACACACTCTCCTTTGGCGTCCTTTATCAGCTTTACGGCGGCTTCTGCGGTGCCGCCGGTAGCTATCAGGTCATCGATAAGAAGAACGCGGGCGCCATCTTTATCGCGAAACGCATCGATATGTATCTCCACTTCGTCAACACCATATTCGAGTGCGTACTTTTCGGCTATCGTGGTGGCAGGGAGTTTTCCTTTTTTTCGAATCGGGACGAAGCCTATATCCAGCTTTGCAGCCAGCGCAGCACCGAAAATAAATCCTCTGCTTTCGATACCTGCAACAAAATCCAGATCCATATTCTTGTAGCGGGCTTCGAGGTGCCGCATCAATAGCGTGTATGCCTGGGTATCGTTCAGGAGTGTCGTTATATCTTTGAATAAAATTCCAGGTTTTGGAAAATCTGGGACATCCCGAATGGATTTCATCAAAAAATCTTTCTGTTCAGGGGTGAGTGTTTGCATCTTCTCTTTTTCCATTTGTTTCTCTTTAGGGTATCTTTTTATAGCAACGATTCTATCCGTGATTCAAGCTCGTGAATACGACTTTTAAGCTTTTCGTTTTCAATGCGATATTGACTGTTTCGTTGTTTTACCGCCTTGATTTCACGCCGAAGCTTATTCATCTGTTCTGTAAGTATATCGATATTTCCGAGTGCACGCTGAAGTTGGATTTGATATTTTCTTATCAACACTTCCGCCTCTTTGAGTGTAAGCTTCATTACATCGTTGTTGCGCTGCTCTTTGACGGTGAGGCTCTTGAAGTAGAACATCTTCACCAGTACAAAAATGGTGAGTAGCAGCGAAAGCGTTGTCAGCGACCACTCGAAAAACATCAGTGATTCTTTTCCAAAGCCATAATTTTCTCTACGCGCCCTGCGTGCCGCCCCCCTTCGAAAGAGGTAGTGGTGAAAGCGTCGATCATCGACTCGATTACACCTGGACCGCTTACGCGCTCTCCGAAACAAAGGATATTGGCGTCATTGTGTGCACGCGCCATCTGGGCAGTGTAATAATCGTGGCAATGGGCCGCTCTGATGCCGTCTATCTTGTTCGCTGCGACACTCATGCCTATTCCGGTTCCACAAATAAGCACTCCGTGCGATCCACTGTCGGAAACTACGGCTCTTGCCACTTTCTCGGCGTAATCGGGATAATCGACGCGCTCGGCACTGTCTGTCCCCAAATCCACCACTTCATGACCCCGTTCTATCAGCATGAGCGCTACCAAGCCCTTTACGGCAAATCCCGCATGATCACTTCCGATATAGTATTTCATGAAAAATTCCTTTTTTTGATTTTGTTATAGCGTTATCTCAGCAACAGGCCGATAAGCCATTGTGCAGGCAGAAAGAAAAAATCCGCCAAAGGTGTAGCTATGACTACGATCAGCAATACCATGCCAATCGGCTCTATTTTGTTTAGGATATCGATTACCGGCTGCCACCGAAACTCCATAGCCAGAAAACGAAGAGCGTTGGCGCCGTCGAGTGGCGGAAAAGGCCATAGATTGAAAACCCCAAGAACGACATTGTAGATGACCGAATACATCAGAAAAAGAGCTATAAAGGCGCTGAAAATTGAATGAGGATTTTCAAAAAAGCCTAGCAATAGCGATGCCGCCACCGCCAATGCGAAGTTGTAGCTTACGCCTGCCAGCGAGACGGCGACAGCGGCTTTGTAGCCTCCGTTCATAATGACGGTTCTGATATCGACCGGAACCGGTTTGGCCCATCCAAACAGAAAAGGAGCGCCGCTGATATACAAAAGAGCAGGCACAAGAATAGTGCCGACTGGATCTACATGTACGATAGGGTTGACACTCAGCCTTCCGGCGGCTTTTGCTGTAGTGTCACCATAGCGATATGCTACATATCCGTGCATAATTTCGTGCCCGATGATAGCCACCATCAGCGAAAGCACGATCGCTGCTATCTTGACGATATCCATTTCACTCCACATAACGCGGCTTCTCTCTTTCAAGCGTTTCTACATTGCGTCCGATGCGGTCCCATCTGATCATATAGTTTTTGTCCCAACTGAAATATATAAACCACGGTTTACCTACGATGAGGCGATAGGGAACCGTTCCCCAGAAGCGGCTGTCGTTGGAGTGGTCACGGTTATCGCCCATCATGAACCAGTGATCCTTTTCGACTTTGACCGGGCCAAACTCGAAAAGTTCCATTGGCTGGTACCCATCCATGGTGATGTTCGGATCGTTGTGGATACCTGGAAATTCGTCTCTGTATGGATTTTTTACAAAAAGCGTATCACCTATATGGACGATCTTCTCTTTTGGATAGTGGGCTGCGGTATATTCATTTCCTTCATGTGGATGCAGATAGAGCTCCTTGTCATGCAGGAAAAGAATATCTCCGCCTACCGCCACGCAGCGTTTGACGTAATGGATCTTTTCATTACGCGGATAGCGGAATATTACGATATCGCCTCTTTTTGGCCCTTTGGCTTTTATGACATGCCCATCGCCATCGAAGTCCGGCAAAACCGGAACTTCCAGCCAGGGGATATGGGGAGTGGGCACTCCGTATGCGAATTTTTTGACAAAGAGGTGGTCCCCGATAAGCAGAGTGTTTTTCATCGATCCGCTGGGAATGACGAAAGCCTGCGCTACAAAGAAGATAACCAGTAAAACGATCACGACAGTGCCTGTCCAGGTATTGGACCATCTGTAAAGGCGGATCGTCCAGTGCGGTTTTTTCTCTTCGCCTGGAATTTCGGTTTGATTTGTATCGTTATTGCTCATTTTCTCTCTTTTGCCGCTTTGATGGTGTTTTTCAAAAGCATGGCGATCGTCATCGGCCCTACGCCGCCTGGCACGGGTGTGATATAGCTGCACTTGGATGCGACACCCTCAAAATCTACATCACCCGCCAAAGAGCCATCTTCGAGTCTGTTGATGCCGATATCGATCACCACGGCACCATCTTTGACCATCTCCTCGGTAACGAGACCGGCTTTTCCGACACCGACGATCAGAATGTCGGCGCGACTGGTGTGCGCGGCAAGATCTTTGGTGTGGATATGGCAGACATCCACAGTGGCGAATGCGTTCAGAAGCAGTGCGGCCATCGGCTTGCCTACGATATTGCTGGCGCCCACCACACAGGCATCTTTCCCTTTGGGGTCGATGTCGTAGGCTCCGAGCATCTCCATTACGCCAAGTGGAGTGCAGGGAACGAATCCATCGAGTCCCGTCATCAGTCTTCCAAAGTTGTAGGGATGAAAACCATCGACATCCTTTTTCGGGTCGATCAGTTCGAGAATTTTTGTCGTATCGATATGTGGAGGGAGAGGCAGTTGTACCAAAATGCCGTCGATATTCGGATTTTTGTTCATCATGGCGATCGTCTCTTCGATCTCGCTTTGGCTGATGGTTTCGGGCATTTCGTGAGTAATGGAGTAGATGCCCGCCTCTTTGCACGCTCTGGCTTTCATTTTGACGTAAGCGTGACTGGCCGGATCGTCGCCGACCAGTACGACTGCCAAACCCGGCGTGATGTCGCGGTCTTTTTTTAAAAGTTCGACCTCTTCGGCAACCTCTTCTCTGATCTTTTTTGCCAGATTCTTGCCGTCTATTATCTGCATTGCGCATATCCTTAATCACAATTTGGCTAAAATCGTAACCAATAATTGATTAAAAGGTGGTTAGTGGCACGTTTGGCTCTTTTTTTTATCGTTTTTTTCATGTATATACCGGATTGGGCTGAGGAGTCTTTCATAACCCAATACGAATATGGCCAGATGCTCTATAAAAATCCACGTGGTATCGGATGCATCAACTGTCATGGCAAAAAAGGAGAAGGAGCTGTAATCGCCGCTTATATCGACGATGGCAAAAAAGTGATTCTGAAGGGGCCCGATATCAGGAGCGTATCGATGAAACAGCTTCGAAGAAATCTAAAATCACGCCATAGGATCATGCCCACATATTTTCTCACCGATAGTGAAATAAGGGCCATATATACCTATCTTCACGAGGAGCAGTAATGATATTCAACAAAGAAGAGTTGGCGGCCATCGAAGAGATGGTAGAGCGAAAGGACATTGCATCCATGGAGGCGATGCGAAATGGTTCGCCCCAACATGCAAGGGCCAAGGTCGGATTTGTGAGAAGTGCGTTGATGGTTTCGGGGCACAGGGTGAAACATCTGAACAGGCTCGATGATCTCGGCGCCGATATGGCGATACTCAATCTCGAAGATGGCGTTGCCGCGGAGCTGAAAGAGACGGCTTTGCATTTAATCGGTCTGTTTCTTGGCAGAGCGGAGAGAATTTTTTCCAAAACTGTCGTGCGTATCAATCCGATAGAGAGCGGAGGAAGAGATGAGATTGCCTATCTGAATACCGTTTTGCCGGATGCGATCAGGGTGCCTAAAATAAAAAGCGCCGCAGATGTGGAAGAGGCGCTCGAATTGGTTGACGAGCGCATTTGTCTGCATCTGTCGATAGAGACGAAGGAGGCGTGGAGGGCTCTGGATTCATTGCGCCTTTCGCCCAGGGTGGAGGCGTTTTATCTGGGAGTTTACGATCTTTTGGCATCGATGAATCTGCCAATTTCGGTGATGCAGCTTCACAATCCCACGATGTTGGCGATCTTGAGCCGTTTTCTGCTTGAAAGTTCGGTGCTTGGAGTGTTGCCCGTATCTTTTGTTTACCAGGAATATAACGATGTGGATGGTTTCGAAAACTGGTGCCTGCTCGAAAAGAAGATGGGATATCACGCCAAGGGATGCATATCTCCTCTGCAAGCGGAGATCGCCAATCGTGTATTTATGCCGGATGAAGAGGAGCGATTGTGGGCGCAGAGAGTCGTAGAGCTTTTCGAGTCCAGAGACGATTCGAGCGGATTCGCAGATGAAGAGCTGGGCTTTGTCGACGAGCCTATCTACAAAAATGCCAAAAACATACTGGCTCTTTTCAAGAGGCTGGAACAACAAAATAGTTGAAGAGTACGGCTCGGGCAAAGGGTGTATATAGAAGCATAACGAAAAACCTTTCATCGGCTTTATGTGTAATTTGTTTCAATAAATGGAATAGTGGATATAGAAACGGATTTTTGTCTTTTCTTTGGGGTGAGGATAATCTTTGTAGGCTGTTTTGATCGTATCGATGGAGTTTTGATCGAGCTGTTCGAAGCCGGTCGGAGTGATGATTTTAAGCCCCGTGATGTCTCCGTTTGGTAGAAGGTAGAATTCGACGACATTGGTGCCTTGCTGCCCCATCTCTCCAGCAAATGGCGGGTATCCGCGCTGTGTCAGATAGTGCTGGGTGATCCCCTGGATTCTGGCGAGGTTGTTTTCTATGAATTTTCTTTGAGTAGGGGAGAAGCGGTCGAATTCATCTTTATAGAGAGCGTAAAAAGTTTTTTTCGAAAAAGCTCTGTTGATCTGATCGATGCTCGGCGCTGCAGGCCTGGGTGGCGATGGATTTGCGGGTGCGCCCAGTGCGCTGGCCAGTTGTGAGAGCGGGGAGGTTTTTTTCGAAGGCTTGGGTGGTTTTGGCTTGGAGGCAGGGAGCGCCCTGGTGGGTGTGGAGGCTTTTTTTCGAGATGATTTATCCGCCTTGAAAGCCTTTTTTTTGGAAGTTCGTTTTCGCTTGATGTGATGCGCCACCCTTTTTTTGGGTCTCTTGCTTGACCTGGATAAAGACCCCTTTTTCTGCACACTCTTTTGTGGGGCTGTGCGAGGTTTTACAGTGGGTTTGGGTATGGAGACGGGGGTGGGCTTTATCGGAGGAGCGGCGCTTTTCCCCGGATGACTCGATGATTTGGAAGAGGGCGCTGCCTGAGGGGTGGTTATGAAATCGCTAAGAGAGAGCTGTACGTGACGCGCACTGCTTGCCGTCGGCTTTAAATTTTCGTTGTGCAAAAATATCCAGGCGACTGCCAAAACGGCGCCATGAATCAGCAGCGATAGAAAAAATGTAAAAACTTTTCGCCGATTCATCACGCTCCCGCTTTTTATTCAATCAGGCGATATTATACTTTATTAACCGCTTTTTATCTATAATACCCACTATTATGAAACAACCATTACGCCAAAAGGATTCGAGAGTGAAACATACAAGGAGCATAGAAGCGTACGAAGAGGCCAAGAGAGTGATTCCGGGAGGTGTAGATTCACCTGTTCGCGCCTTTGGCAGTGTCGGCGGCACGCCGCCTTTTATAGATCGAGGAGAGGGTGGATACCTCGTGGATATAGATGGCAATCGATATGTGGACTATGTGCAGAGCTGGGGGCCTCTGATTTTCGGTCATTGCGATCCTACAGTGGAAGCAGCCGTGATAGAGACGGCCCGCAAGGGACTGAGTTTCGGAACACCGACGCTGCTGGAGACCGAGCTGGCCGAAGAGATCGTGGAGCTTTTCGATTCTATCGACAAGATACGGTTCGTAAACAGTGGCACCGAGGCGGTAATGAGCGCGATACGGCTTGCCAGAGGATATACGGGGCGCGACGATATCGTAAAATTCAAAGGGTGCTACCACGGGCACAGCGACTCGCTACTCGTGGAAGCCGGAAGCGGTGCGGTTACGTTTGGATCGCCAAACTCTCCGGGCGTGCCGGCCGATTTTGCCAAACATACGCTGCTGGCCGATTACAACGATATAAAGAGCGTTGAAGCCTGCTTTTTGGCAAGCGACGATATCGCATGCGTGGTGATCGAGCCGATCGCCGGAAACATGGGGTTGGTTCCTGCCGAGGAGTCGTTTTTGAAAGATCTAAGAGAGCTTTGCGACAGGCATGGCGCTTTGTTGATTTTCGATGAAGTGATGAGCGGCTTCAGGGCATCTTTGCTCGGCGCTCAAGGGATCGTGGACGTTGTGCCCGATCTTGTTACTCTGGGCAAGGTGATCGGCGGGGGAATGCCGGTAGGAGCGTTTGGCGGACGTGCGGATATTATGGCGATGCTGAGCCCGGAAGGACCGGTTTATCAGGCAGGAACTCTTAGCGGAAATCCGGTAGCCATGGCAGCCGGTCTGACTCAGATCAGGCAGCTGAAAGCCGATGTAGCTCTCTATGAAGTGCTGCAGATGCGCGCGCAAAGGCTTGTCGATGGGCTGAAAGCGGCTGCCGAGGAGCATGATATTCCTCTTCAGGTGGATGTCAGAGGAAGTATGTTCGGTTTCTTTTTCAACGAAAATCCGGTCAAAAACTTCGATGATGCCCTCAAAAGCGATACCGAGCGATTCGCTCACTTCCACGGTGCAATGCTCGATCGAGGCTTCTATTTCGCATGCAGCCAGTTCGAGACGGGATTCATATGTACCCGCACCACGGAGGTGATGATCGACGAGACGATTCGTAATGCACATGAAGTGTTGGGAGCGATGTGATGCAAAAGGAGTCCGGCGAAAACTCTTCCGAAGATATGGAACAAAGACCCAGAGAAAAGAGGGTAAAAAAGGTTATCGAGGGCGCCAACGATCTGTCTCTCGGTATATCGATGGTTGTGGCCGTACTGATCGGAGTAGGGCTTGGAATCGGAATGAAAAAGCTCTTTGGCATCGAGTGGCTTTTTTGGGTCGGTGTATTTTGGGGAGTCGCCGCGGCGGGATTGAATGTATATAAAGCCTATAAAAAACAGATGAAATCTCTGAATGAACTGAAAAACGATCCTCGATACAAAAACTATTCCGATATGGACGATGAAGAGGATGCGTAAACCCGTAATCTTTCTCTTCATACTCGCAGTGGTTGGGGCGGTTGGAGCCTTTTATGCAGGAGGCGATGTGGCGGCGATCAATTTCGAGACGGGATTTTGGAGCGCGCTTTTGGTGGTCGGCGCATCCATGCTGGGGTATTGGCAGATGGTATCTGGCTCCGATGGCTCGAAAAACGCTTACGAAACACAAGACGCAGTGGATAGCGTGGACGACAGATACGGTCTATGGGAAGAGAGTGATTTGGCCGAAACGGTCAAGGCTGCAGACGATCGAGACACAAATGTATCGGCTTTGATGAAAGAGGAGAGAGCGAAGCTCAAAAAGAGCCGACGTTCGTTTGGCTCGATACTCAAATCAGCGAAGCCGGCCATCTCTATATATCGTCTCGCTGCCTACATCGTTTTGATTCTGGGTGTGATATGGCTGATGGAGGAGGGGCTTTTCGATCCGGTTTTCTATTTTTTCGGAGCCGGATCATCTCCTCTTGCATTGGCGTTGTGGCTCTACCTTACCCGGTGATTATCGGCATCTGAAAAAGAATGCGCTCTTTTTTGTATGTAACGAACCCGTTGATTCCGTTAGCCAGGTGCTTGAGCCTCTCTTTTTGGCACGATTCATTCTGCACGCCTTCCGTTGCAAGCAGTAGGATCGGATGGCGTTTTCCTTCGAATTTGAGCGTCTCTCCGGTTTTGAGTGTCAGTGCGACTTCGACGGACTTTTCATCGCTGAAACACTCAAATATGCCGGCAAGCAGCTGAATGAATTTTTCAGGATCGATTTTGAGATCCGGGAGCGCGGGATCCAAAAGAGTCGTAAAACCATGTTTCCGGCCAATGGAAGATGTGCTGATCGCAAGATCAATCAACGAGTAGAGATTGTGGGATTCGAGTGATCTCAATTTCGGTTCGTGAATACGCTCGGGAGGTTTCTGGTAGAGCTTGATCGCTATGGTGTCGCTGTCTTCGTATCCGACCATGATTCCAAAAAACTCGTATCCTCCAAATTCCAGATCCATCATCGTCGTTTTGAAACCATAGGAGTGGTTGGCATAAGCTAGAGCGAGCCGGTATATTTCGGCGGCCTTTACCTCTGCCAGCAGGTATTGTGCCTCCTGGTTGAGAGTGAGCACTTTTCCCTGGCCGTCGAATATGATCCAGGGATTGTAGTCGTGCTCGATCCACTTTTCATAAAAATTCATGAAATCCATTCGATCCATCGCCAAAAACCTTTCGCTTTTGACGAGAACCTCTCTTTGTATTCACTCGTCACTCTTCAATGTAGTTTTTGAGCTTTCGTCCCACCTTGGGGTGTTTCAGTTTTTTGATGGCGCTGCTTTCGATCTGACGGACTCGTTCACGCGTTACATTCAGCGCTTTTCCGATCTCTTCGAGGGTGCGGTCGCTCTCGTCGTCCATTAGGCCAAAGCGCATCGAAATTACCGCTTTCTCTCTCTCGTTGAGCTGATCGAGTACATCGTCTATCTGCTCTTTGAGATCCTCTTTCATGACGGATTCGACAGGACTTGCGGAACTTTTGTCTTCGATGAAATCCCCAAATCGCCCATCCTCTTCGCTACCGACAGGCGCTTCGAGACTGACAGGCTCTTTGGTGATCTTGATGACGTTTTTGACTTTGTCCACACTCAAGCCAACCTCTTTTGCGATCGTCTCGACATCCGGCTCTTTTCCGGTCTCTTGAAGGTGTTTGCGCATAATCTTGTTGATCCGGTTGATCGTTTCGATCATATGGATCGGAATTCGGATCGTTCTGGCCTGATCGGCGATGGCGCGGCTGATCGCCTGGCGTATCCACCATGTAGCGTAGGTGGAGAATTTATACCCTTTTTTATACTCGAATTTATCGACCGCTTTCATCAAGCCGATATTCCCCTCCTGGATAAGATCCAAAAACGGCAAACCGCGGTTCGTGTAACGTTTGGCGATCGAGACGACTAGGCGCAGGTTGGATTTGGCCATGCGCGTCTTGGCCTCTTCGGCGATCTTTTTTCCACGCTTGATCTGCTGAAGAATCTCTTCTAGCTTTTCCGGATCGAGATCGAAGCTGTCTTTGCTGGCTTCTTTTGTCTGAAAAAGTTTTTTTATCTGTAGATAAGTGCTCACCATCGTAGCTTCGGGTACGGCGGAGGCGATATCCTCTTTTGACATATTGACGATATTCTCCAGGATCTTTTGGTGATTCTCTTTGAGCTGCTCGTTGAAAAGAGGGAGGCGATACTCCATTCGTTTGAGCTCTTTTTCGAACCCTTCGTCGCTTTTGAGTGCCGTCTCCATCGCCTTGACCAGCTCGTTGATAAGCTTGCTTGTGGGGCCGAGATCCAAAAGCCGGTCTTTGAGAACCTTCTTTTTGTAGGAAAGAATCAGCTGATAATGAAACTTTTCCTCTTCGCTCGCATCTTCTGCAGGCTCTTTTTGCTGGGCTTTGAGCCAATCTTTTTTCGCTTTTTCAAGAGCTTTGAAAGACTCTTTGACTTTTTTTACACGCTTGTCGTCTTTGGAGCTCTTTCGTTTGGCCTCATCGGCCTCATCACTATCGCTATCGCTCTCCTCGAAGCTTTTGAATAGCTCTTTTACCCGCCTTTCGCGGTTGATTAGAGGCTCTTTGTAGTCGAGAATGAAATCGATCAGGTAGGGAACCGAGCAGATCGCATCGAGAATGATATCCTCCCCCATTTCGATCTTTTTGGATATCTCTATCTCCTCCTCTTTGGTCAGGAGTGGAATCTGCCCCATTTCGCGAAGATACATCCGTACGGGTGAATCGCTTCTGGACCATTCCAGAAGCTCTTTTTCGCGGGTAAAATCGAACTCTTCTTCGAGTGATTCGTCGCTCAGTTTCTGTTGATCCTGCTTTCTTTTTTCAGCCTCTTTGATGTTTAGAAGCATCGCGCGCTCACTCGATGTGATGATCTTGATACCATGCTTTTTGGCGAGTTTCAGAACCGTCTTTGCCTGAGCCAGGGTCGGCTGTTTTTCGAAAAGCTGTACGATCGCTTCGAATGTGATGTATTTTTCGTTTTTGTGTTCTTCGAAAAGTTTTTCCAGTGCTTGGTTAAGCTCTTTGGCTGTCATGTCGGGAGGGCTCCTTGATGTGTCGGTGGAGTTATGGTCGTTGTAACCTGTAGGGCGTCTCTAAAACCCCGTGTGATCCTAGAGGCATCGTTCATATGCTTTTTAAACTCTTTTAAAGCAAAATCGGATTATACCCAAAAAAATATGAAATTTCCATGAGTATGTTGAAAAATCGGTAGTATCGCAATAATGTTGAGCCAAAAAAGTGGAACGGTTGTTGCTTTGTGCATAGTACTTTTAACTAAAAAGGCGTGTGATGCAAAACGGATTCTATTCGGTTACTGGCGCTATGGTTACGCAGTTTAACAGACTCGATCGCATCAGTAACAATCTTGCCAATCTCAATACGGCAGGATACAAAGGGCAAAGAGAGATTATTGGCGATTTTATGCGTATTTTTCAGCAAAAGCGTGATGTGCTTCCATTGCAGAACAATACCGTGGAAGCGTCGAAATTTCTCAACCGCTCGATCAACAGGGTTCCGCGTATCGTCGATGAATATACAGATTTCGGTATGGGTTCCATGATCAAAACCGGCAATCCGCTCGATCTTGCACTCGGGGATAAAAATCTGTTTTTCGCCATCGATACTCCGGCTGGAATCCGTTTGAGCAGGGATGGCTCCTTCAAAATAAACGAAAATGGAGAGCTGGTCACAAAAGACGGTTTTCCCGTTATGTCGGATACATATTTGACCAATCGTCAAAAGATCACCATCCCCATCAACGCCGCCGATATTTCGATAGATAAAAATGGAAGGATCGAATATATCGACCAGTCGGCGATAAACGAACCTGTCTATCTTGGCCGCCTGATGGTGGTAAGTGTAGATGATCTGCACAATCTGAAACCCGAAGGCGGAAACTATTTTACTGTCAAAAAAGGGAGAGTGGAAGATGAGATGAAGATTGTGAAAAGAAGCTCCGATGTACACCAGAAGATGCTGGAGAAAGCGAATGTCAATCCTGTGCGGGAGATGACGGCGCTTATCGAAACGAACCGTCTTGTGGAAATGTACCAAAAGGCGATGACGACACAGATGAACGACCTGAATAACGACGCTATCAATAAACTAGCTTCGGTGCGAGCTTAAGAAAAGGATTGAGAAATGATGCGATCACTCTATACCGCCGCCACGGGAATGGCGGCGCAGCAGCTGCAGATAGATACCACCTCTAACAATATCGCTAACGTCAACACGATCGGCTACAAAAAACAGCGCGCCGAATTTGCGGATCTGATGTATCAGACTTTGGAGTACGCCGGCACTTCGACCAGCGAGCAGACGCAATCGCCCACCGGAATCTCCGTGGGGCTTGGAGTGCGACCCACCGCTATCGCCAAACAATTCACCCAGGGCAACTTCAAAGAGACCGGCAACAATCTGGATATGGCTATAACGGGGAACGGTTTTTTCAAGATAGTGCTGCCCGATGGCACGGAGGCATACACGAGAAATGGCGCCTTCAAGCTCGATAAAACGGGGACGATCGTCAATTCCGACGGATTTACCCTTTCACCTGAAATCGTCATACCGGAAGATGCCGTATCCATTTCGGTGGGTACCGATGGAACCGTTTCCGTTCTGCAAGCGGGCCAGCAGGAGGCGACTACGATTGGTCAGATTCAGCTTACCAACTTCATAAATCCCGCGGGTCTGCACTCTTTGGGAGATAACCTCTATATAAACACTTCGGCATCGGGAGATCCGATAGAGGGCGTGCCGGGACAAGACGGCCTGGGGCAAATCAGGCAGGGGTTTGTGGAGATGAGCAATGTTCAGCTTGTAGAGGAGATGACCGATCTGATTACCGGACAGCGCGCCTATGAAGCCAATTCCAAAACGATCACGACAAGTGACGAGATGCTTCAGATCGTAAACAATCTGAAGCGCTGATCAGAATAGCCAATGGATGTTTTTGATATAATCCGCGTAAAATTACGGCCAGAAGGCCAATTTTCCAAAGGAAATATATGAATGTCATTACAGGAAAAGTGTGGAAATTCGGCGACAATATCGATACCGATCTAATTATCGCCGCACGTTATCTGAACACTTCCGATCCCCATGAACTGGCCAAGCATGTCATGGAAGATGCGGATCCCGAATTCGTTCACAAAATGCAGCCTGGAGATATCATCGTAGCCGGCGAAAACTTCGGATGTGGCAGCAGCCGCGAGCATGCCCCTATCGCACTCAAAGCCGCGGGCGTATCGGCGGTCGTAGCCAAAAGCTTTGCAAGAATCTTCTATCGGAACGCTTTCAATATGGGGCTTCCGATCTTCGAGCTCAACGAGACCGACAAGATAAATGAAGGCGATCTTATCTCTATCGAGATGGATAAGGGAAATATTGTAGATCTGAACAAAAAAATCGCATATAAATTTCATCCGATCCCCGATTTCATGCAAGAGCTCCTTGCTTGTGGCGGACTTATCAATTATGCCAAGGCAGAGATGCTCAAAGGGGAGCAGGCATGATGCACAGCTACAAAATCGCGCTGATAAAAGGCGACGGAATAGGCCCCGAGATTGTAGAAGAGGCCGTAAAGGTCCTTGATGCGGTAAGCTTCAAAGAGGGGTTCGAGCTCAAATATGAAGAGTATCTTTTGGGAGGTGCGGCTATCGATGCGACAGGTGATCCGGCCCCAAAAGAGACACTCGAAGGAGTCAAAAAGGCCGATGCGGTGTTGTTTGGCGCGATAGGCGGACATAAATGGGATAATCTCCCCAGGGAAAAAAGACCCGAAACAGGCCTTTTGAAACTGCGCAAAGAGTTGGAGGTTTTCGCGAATCTTCGCCCGGTTACCGTGTATGACGAATTGGTCAACGCATCGACACTCAAACCTTCCGTTATCCAGGGAGTCGATCTGATCGTTGTGCGGGAGTTGATCGGGGGGATATATTTTGGCCAGCCAAAAGGCAACGATGGCGAAAAGGCTTTCAACACTATGGTCTATACCAAGCCCGAGATCGTGCGTATAGCCAAAGTGGCGTTCGAGACCGCCATGAAACGCAACAAGCGCGTCTGTTCGGTGGACAAAGCCAACGTGCTCGACGTGAGCCAGCTTTGGCGTGATACCGTAGAGGAGGTCGCCAAAGAGTATCCGGATGTTTCGCTTTCGCATATGTATGTGGATAATGCGGCTATGCAGCTGGTGCGCGACCCCAAGCAGTTCGATGTCATACTTACAGGCAATCTATTTGGAGATATTCTCAGTGACGAGGCGAGCATGCTGAGCGGTTCGATAGGGCTTCTGCCGTCGGCGTCTCTTGGAGAAAAATATGGCCTGTTCGAGCCGATTCACGGTTCCGCTCCCGATATAGCCGGACAGGGAATCGCCAATCCGATCGCTACGATCGCCAGTGCCGCTATGATGCTGCGTTTTTCACTGCATGAAGAGTCTGCGGCTCTGCGGATAGAGCAGGCGATCAAACAGGCGCTACATGATGGCTATAGAACGCAGGATTTGAGCGCATTTGACGCAAAAGAGGTCTGCTCTACCAGCGAGATGGGTTCCATTATCGCCAACTACGCCAGCAAATAGAGCGGCATAAAGGGTCTGTTTGAAAACGCTCACGCTCGCGCAGATTTATGAGCTTCAAGGGCTAAAGAGCGATGCCTTGGAGATATATAAAGAGATATTGAAAAAAGATCCTGAAAACAGTGAAGCGCGAGCCGCCATTCATCGACTTTCGGGGGTGCGCAGGCGCTTTAAAGGAGTGGATAAAAAGATGAAGAGTTTTTTTATCGAAATGGAGAGCGACGATGAACTGCTCGAATTCGAGCGCTGGCTTGGGAGATTGTGAAAGGATGGCAATGGAGCTCAAAGAAGTGATTCTCTCTACGATCGAGGAGATCGGCAAAGAGGTGGAAAAAGTCGAGCCTGCAATGGCGGCGAAAGAGCCCGAAGCTGTAAACGATACATACCTTGGGGATGAATGCGGCCTGCCGGATGCCGAAGAGAAGCCACACAATGATGCGCTCATGCAAAAAGAGGACGATACAGGCTCGGTGGAGGCCAGATTTCTTGAAGAGCAAAGGGAGTTCCTGGAGCGTATGCGAGAGAGGGTTTTGGTGCTTTTCGAGGGATTTCAGTCGCCAAACAACAAACGAGTCGAAGCAAAAATAGATCTGACTCTCAACTTTTTGGAATACCTTCTCGCCTCTTTGGAGGAGCGTATCGATTCGCTCAAAAAATAGAACCGAAAATGCAATCTCGCAGCCAAACGCTCGATCTGGACCGGATTTACGAACGTCTCCCTTCGAAGCTACGAAAACCTCTTTTGAAAATTCTTCACTTTTTTAGTGAAAATCTACCCCAGGCGAGGCTCTATCTGGTCGGAGGCGCGGTTCGGGATATGGTAATGGGGCGTGAAATTTACGATCTGGATATCGAATGTTTCAATGTCGATCCCGATACATTCGAGAATGCGATGGAAAAACTCGGCGCCAAAGGCGTAGGTAAAAGTTTTTTTGTCTATAAGTATGAAAACATCGATCTCTCCCTGCCCAGAATCGAACATAAAAGCGGAAGTGGGCATCGTGGTTTTACCGTAGCTGTAGCTCACGATACGAAAGAGGCATCCCGCCGACGGGATTTCACGATGAATGCGCTGATGCTCGATCTGAAAACAGGGCAAATCGTCGATCATTGGGGAGGCCTGAGAGATATAGACAAAAAGATCATCAGAGTCGTAGATCCTGAAAAATTCGTCGAAGATTCTCTTCGTGTGCTGCGGGCGATGCAGTTTTCGGCGCGTCTTAAATTCCGCATCGAATCAAAAAGCCGTACATTGATGTGCCAAATGGATCTTTCCGACCTTACATCGGAGAGAATTTTCTGGGAGTTTGAAAAGATGTTCAATGCGCAGTGGCTCCATTATGGCCTTTTTGCGCTGGACGACCTTCGTATCGATGCCAAATTGTTAGGGTTTACTTTCGACAGAGGATCGTTTATGAAGATGGCCAGGCATATGGTCAAAGCCAGAAAACTGGAAGACGGTGCGATGCGCCCCTACTATTTTCTCTTCATACTCTCGAGCGATATGCATAAAAGTGGCGAAAAGCTCTGCGAAGCGATCAATACCCCCAACATTTACAAAAAGATATTGAAACTACAAAAAAGAGTGCCTCGTCGTATTACCGATCGCTTTCTTGGAGCGCTTTCACTCCGTTTTCCGATCAGGCAATGGCTGGGAATATATGCAGATGATGTATTCGATAGGAGCAAACGCTTGGGGATTTACGCCAAGCAGTTTGATCCGGGCGTTCGTCCTGCCGATCTGCTCGAGGAGGGCTATGCCGGCCCTGCATTGGGCAAAGAGCTAAGACGCAGAATATTGGCCGCGGTCAGGATGCGCTTCGGTGTGAACGATGGGTGATTGAATACCCTTAAAAAAGGATCGAAATGACAAGATATTTTCGCGTATTGATCGATTGCAAGGACGAGAAAGGTCTCGTCTATAAAATAAGCAAGGCTTTTTTCGATTTCGGGCTGAATGTAGAAAAGAACCGTGAATTTGTGGATGCGCAAAACGGTAAGTTTTTTATGCGAAGCGAAGTGAGTGGAAAATTCGATCCGATGGCACTGGAAGCGGAGCTGAAACTGGTGCTTCCGCAAAAGGCGCGCATTCGGCTGGTGGAGCCCCGCCCAAAGAGGGTGGTGCTGATGGCCACCAAAGAGAGCCACTGTCTTGGCGATATATTGATACGCCATGAAGCGGGAGAGCTCGAGGCGGAAATCATCGGAGTCATATCCAACTACGATACGCTTCGCTCTTTGGTGGAAAAGTTCGAAATTCCCTATGCGTATGTAAGTCACGAAGGATTGCAACGGGCCGAGCACGAAGGGAAGATCCTTGCCGAGATTCAGAAATTGGGAGATGTGGATTATATCGTTTTGGCAAAATATATGCGAATATTGACGCCTGAATTCGTATCCCATTTCGATGAACGCATAATAAACATCCATCACTCCTTCCTGCCTGCATTCATCGGTGCAAATCCATACAAACAGGCATATGACAGGGGAGTCAAAATCATCGGTGCTACAGCCCATTTTGTGAACAACAATCTCGACGAGGGGCCTATCATAGCCCAGGATGTCATACCTGTCACGCATGCTATGGATTGGCAGACGATGCGCAGCGCAGGCAAGGATGTGGAGAAGATCGTATTGGCAAAAGCTTTGAAGCTCGCACTTGAGGATAAAATATTCATATACGCCAATAAAACTGTAATTTTCGATTAGGCGAAAGTATGAAAAAGACTGCAATTTTTCTGCCGATATTGCTCGCCACTCTTCTGTTTGCAGCAGGAGGTTTCTGGCAGACACTCATGGATATAGAAAAAAAGTTTTATCAGCAAACCCAGGTGCAACCGGCGGAAAAAAAGGAGAATATCCATTCCCCTTTGGAGCAGAAGAAAAAAGAGGGCGCTACGGCATCCGCTGCGCCGTCCAAAAAAGAGAGCAACACCACCTCTTTAAAAGTGCAGGCGGATCTTTCGTCGTTGATAGATGCCCGTTTGGCAAGATTCAACGAGCTTATCGCTCTTTTGAAAGAGAAACCCTATGAGGTGCGTGACCCCAAAAACCCTTTTTTCAATCCCAAAAAAGCTCAATCCCTTCGCGCCAAACTCAAAACCAGAATCGCCGCCAACACCAAATATGGTTACAAATTTGCAGTGACTAGAGACAGGATCGCACTCGATGTACTTTTTGTCAAAGAGCGGATATATCGATTCTTCGTCTATCTGGCCGACTCCTGGACCGAAATGGATGTCGACACTTTGCGTAAGCGGATAGCGAAGGAGAAGAGCAGGCTAAAACAGATAGATATAGATAGTTACAAAACCAAATATGATGCAGCGCTTTCGGGAAATGACAAAATATCCAAAGCTATCGTTGAAAACTTTAGAGAGCTATCCATGCACAGAGATTTTTTCAACGATATACTCGATTATTTGGATGCGAATCCGGCTCTTTTGCGCTACCGATCCCTTGCATCACTGTTCAACCTCGACCAACTGATCGAAAAGATCAACAGCGTGCCATCTTTTGCGCAGATCAACGTTGCGCTTCGGTACTTGCATCTTGATATGGGCAGGCTCTCCATCTTTTTATTGATCATGCTTTTGGCATGGGGTTCTAGTTTCGTCATATACTATAAAGTGTATGCGGTTTTGAAACATCTGATCATGAAAGAGGAAAACGAGATCGACGAGCTTTTGCTCTACAATCTCGAAAAACTCAGGCGACCGCTTTTTCTTTTGATACTCACCTTTGGATTCGAGCTTGGCATCGAGGTTTTGATCTATCCGAAACCTCTTGACGAGGCAGTTTTGCTGCTATTTTATGCCGTATATCTTCTTATAATTTCCTATATCTTGATACTCGTTGTCGATTCGATATTTTTTGAATATCTTCTCAAAAAGGAGAAGGCCAAAACCAAAGAGGTCAGGCAGGAGTTGATAAATCTGATTTTATCGATTGTCAAAATCACGATAGTTATCGTCGCTCTTATTATGCTGCTGGTGCGAATGGGTGTGAATATTACAGGCCTTCTGGCATCTTTGGGTATCGGTGGTCTTGCCGTGGCACTTGCGGCACAAAGCACTCTCAGTAACTTTTTTGGCCTTTTGAAAATTATCTTTGACAACTCGTTTTCGCAAGGTGACTGGATCGAAACGAAAGATGTGGAAGGTACTGTCGTGGAGATCGGCTTTATCAGCACGGTTATTCGTACGTTCGACAATGCGCTGATCGTCGTGCCCAATGCGACACTGGCAAACTCCGCGCTGAAAAACTGGAATCGACGTACGATCGGGCGGCGTATAAAGATGTATGTGGGCGTAACATATGGTTCGCGCAGAGAGAATCTGATGACTGCGATTGACGAGATCCACACTATGCTAATCGACCATCCCGATATAGCGACTCCAAAAAATGTGGACAAGAAAATCGTAAAAAAGAGATCGATGCGGGAGAAGAAACTGGTCTCCATCGAAGACAAGTATGGCATCAAAAGCACTCTTTTGGTCTATCTGGACGAGTTTGCCGACTCTTCAGTAAATATTTTGATCTACTGTTTCAGTAAAACCGTAAATTGGGAGGAGTGGTTGAAGGTAAAACAGGACGTGATGCTTAAAATCTGGGAAATTCTCGAGCGTAACGATCTGGAATTCGCCTTCCCCTCCGAGTCAATCTATTTCGATCCTGAAAATGTAAAATCGACCTTCCATGCTTTGCCAAAATGGGAATGATTGTCCCCGGTTTACCTTCCATTTACCTGCCATTGATGCATATTAGGCAATTTCTCTTATAATAACATCAAAAATTGTGGAGAGATTGAATGAATCAAACTATAGAAGCTATAAAAAAAGAGGTCGGGAAGGTGATTGTCGGGCATGAGCATCTCGTGGATGCTATGCTGATAGCGCTGCTGTGTGAAGGGCATTTGCTGGTGGAAGGGGTGCCTGGGCTTGCGAAGACCACGGCTGTGAACGCTTTGGCCAAAAGCCTCGGGCTCGAGTTCAAAAGGGTGCAGTTTACGCCCGATCTGCTTCCGAGCGATATCACTGGTACCGAAATCTACGATCCCAAAAATGCCGAATTCAAAATAAAGCGCGGGCCTGTGTTTACCAATCTGTTGCTTGCTGACGAGATAAACCGCGCGCCCGCGAAGGTGCAGTCGGCGCTTTTGGAAGTGATGCAGGAAAAGCAGGTTACGATCGCCGACGAGACGCACCGGGTGGAGAGGCCATTTTTGGTTCTTGCGACACAAAACCCCGTAGAGCAGGAGGGTACATATCGGCTTCCTGAGGCGCAACTGGACCGATTCATGCTCAAGGTGGATGTCGGATACAACACGATCGAAGAGGAGTTCGAGATCGTAAACCGTGTCGCGGCCAAAGGGTTCGAAGAGAGTGTGCAGGCTGCCGGAAAGGAAGAGATCTCCGCGATGCAGAAAGAGCTTTCCAATATCCATGTGGATGATGCGGTCCAGAAGTATATGCTTAAATTGATCTTTGCCACCAGGTTTCCTTCCCGATACGGCTTGAGCGAGATGGCCGAGTATATCGAGTTTGGCGCCAGTCCGCGAGCATCGATCGATCTGTACAGAGCCAGCCGGGCCGTGGCGCTGATCCACGGCAAGGATTACGTCAGTCCGGTAGATATCACGGAAGTGCTCCATGACGTATTGCGCCACAGGATCATTCTGAATTACAAAGCCGAAGCCGCTGGAGTCTCGAGCGACAGAGTTATCGAAGAGATCCAAAAGGCTATACCGCTGCCATGAAGGCCAAAACAAAAGAGATACTGATAAAGACCAGGCGCAGGCTTTTCGGTCAGAATATCGGAAACAACATCTCCGCCTTTCAGGGAAACGGGATCGATTTTGCCGAACTCAAGGAGTACAGTTACGGTGACGACGTCAGAAAGATAAACTGGAACGTTACCGCTAGGGAGCAAAAGCCCTATATCAACGTTTTCAACGAAGAGCGGGAGCTCAATATCGTTCTGGGGCTTTGCGTCTCAGGTTCTTTGTATTTTGGTTCTGTACGCCAAAAGCAGGAAGTGGCAGCCGAAATTTTGGCTCTATTGGGCCTTTCGGCAATAAAAAATTCCGATCGTGTCACGACAATCTTTTTCGATGAATTGCCCGTTCGCAGATACAAGCCCACAAAAAGCCAAAACACGATCTATGCCCAGGTAGAAGATGCTCTCTCGCTTGAAATGCTTCATAAAAAGTCCGATCTTCAGGCCTTTGCCGACTACCTGTTGCAAACTGTGAAGCAGCGCTCTATCGTCGTGCTTGTGGGCGATTTCAAAAACGAGGCGGATCTTTCGTTTCTTGGAGCCAAGCACGAGCTCTACATCGCCATGGTCCGGGACCGTTTCGAAGAGGACCCATCGATCGAGGGAGTATGGAGCCTCCAAGACCCGGAGAGCGCACAGGTTCACACTATCGATCTGGACGAAAGGGCGCTGGAGCGTTTCAGAAGCGAGATACGGCAGCTCGATGCCGGATGGAGAAGTCATTTTCTGAAAAACAGAATCGGATTTACAAAAATATATACCGATGAAGATCCGTTTATCAAGCTGAGGGAGATGCTAAAATGAGTGCCGATTTGAACGCAACTCTTCAAAAGCTAAGAGATATCTCCCCTCCTGTGGAGGTGCCGGATCACTCGTTGTGGATGTTTTTGTCCATAATCGTCGTAGCGGCGATGTTCGTGGCGCTGATGGGTTTTTGGCTTTACAAAAAATATACAAGGCGCACTCTGGTTGCTCGAAGAAGAGAAGATCCCGTGCAGATTGCCAAAGATAAGCTGAAAGGTATCGATTTCAAAGATGCCAAATCGGCAGTATATACATTCGACGAATATCTGCCGATGCTGATAAGGGGTGACGAGCGGAAGCTGAAGCGCTTCGAGGATATCAAAAGAGGGTTGAATCGGCATAAATACAAAAAGAGCGTGCCTCCTTTGGCGAAAGAGGATAAGGATGCTATGGAACGGCTGATAAAGGAGGTGCTGTAATGGAACACTTCGTTTTTGAATATCCATGGCTGTTTTTGTTGATCCTCCTTTATCTAATATGTGAAAAGTGGTGTCCTGCAAGGTTGGAGACAATACTGTTTCCCGGTGCGGACCGGCTGGCGGATATCGTCAAAAGTCGGCCTACGGGCAAAAAATGGATGAGATTTTTGACTTTTACGCTGCTCGTTACAGCTTTGGCGAGTCCCGTAATCAAAGATGAAGTGGTTTTGGAGCGCGACAAGGGATACGAGATATCGCTGATACTCGACGCCAGTGGATCTATGGCCCAAAACGGCAAGTTTGATATCGTCAAAAATATCGTAACCCAATTTATAAAAGAGCGAAAGCACGACAAGATAGGATTGACGATTTTTGCCGATTTTGCATACGTGGCGGTCCCTCTTACATACGATAAAGAGTCTCTTTTGAGGCTGCTCGACAAAGTGGAGGTCGGTATCGCGGGAACCAACAGAACCGCGCTGTATGAAGCGCTTTTTATGAGTACGAAGCTTTTTAAAAACTCCCACGCCAAGCGAAAGATAGCTATTTTGCTGACGGATGGTATGGACAATGCCGGCACGGTACCGCTGGAAGTGGCTATAAATACCGCCAAAAAATATGGAATAAAGGTCTATACGATAGGGGTAGGGCAGCCTGGCGACTTCAATCCCTATGTGCTTCGCAAGATAGCCCAGGAGACGGGCGGAAGATATTTCGAAGCGGATTCCGTCGAAAAACTGAAAGAGATATATAAAGAGATAGACAGGCTCGAAAAGAGTGAAATAGAAGGAAACCGCTATGTCAAAAAGAGATATTTCTATATGTGGCCACTCTCTGCGGCGCTTTTGTTGATGGCTGTATTGGTGCTTGGCAAAATAGGCAGAAAGAGGAGAGTGTAGTGGAATTTGTCTATCCGTATCTATTGATATTGCTGGCCTCTCTTCCTGTTTTGTGGATTTTGGCCAAAAAGGGCGGCGAATCTCTCAGGCGCCGCTTCACCCCGGAGCTGTATAGAAAGATGGTTCGCAACAGTGGATGGCTCGGAAGAGGAGAAAGACGCCTGCTTTTGCTTGCCGCGATGGCGCTGGCTATCGTAGCGCTTGCGAGGCCGGTCGTAGATAGAGGCGAGATAAAAGTGGAGCAGGAGACGATAGATCTGGTCGTGGCGTTCGATATCTCCCGATCGATGTTTTCCGATGATGTATATCCAAACAGATTCGAGCTGGCGAAGCGGAAATTTTTCGATCTTCTAGATGTAATGAAAGATGCCCGCATAGGCGTTATCGGCTTTAGCTCCAGAGCTTTTCTCGTATCGCCCCTGACACACGATTTTGCATCGCTTGGATATCTGGTCAAACATATGGGGC
This sequence comes from Campylobacterales bacterium, assembly GCA_027065515.1. Lineage (GTDB taxonomy): Bacteria > Campylobacterota > Campylobacteria > Campylobacterales > Hydrogenimonadaceae > Hydrogenimonas. Next base: position 12,710 of record JAMOOM010000140.1, on the reverse strand, counting down.
TCGAGTATGTCTCGCTCAAAGGAACTGATATGATGGCTCCGCTGGAGGTGACTCAAACCTTGCTGAAAGACCGAGACAAAAAAGCGCTGCTCATATTCACCGATGGCGGAGATACCAAAGATTTTTCAAAAGAGATAGAGTATGCCAGGCGTCACGGCATACGGGTATTCGTATATGCGATCGGTACCAAAAAAGGGGGTGTCATGAAAACCCAAAACGGCGTGATAAGAGACGAGAATGGAGATATCGTTATCACCAGGCTCAATCCCGCGGTAAAAGAGCTTGCCCAAAAGACAGGAGGAGTGTATATGCCGTTTTCTTTATCGTCCGGCGATATGCGGCAGATGGCTGAAGCGATCAGGCAGAGAGTACAGGCGCAAAAGCGCAAATCACATACGATCCGCGATCGTGAAGAGCTATTTTACTATCCGCTCGCTCTCTCGCTGCTGCTCTTTTGGGGAGCATGGATATCTCCACCTCGCCGAAGAGGAGAGATGACATGAGATATATACTGCTTTTGGCCTCTTTTTGTCTCTTTTCCCATGCGGGAGTAACGGACTTTTTGACGCTAAAAGAGGCGAAAGAAGCTTACGCGAAACATGAATACGAGAAGGCGGCAAGGGAGTATGAAAAAATTGCCAAAGAGGGTAGCCAGGAAGCGCTTTTTGACGAAGCGGACGCTCTTTATAAGGCCGGCCGCTACGAAGATGCGCTCAAGAAATTTCAGGCCGTAAAATCGCCTAAGCTGAAGTTCAAAAAACTTTACAATATCGGAAACTGCTACGCGCATATGGGGAAGATCGACGAGGCTATCAAAGCCTATGAAGAGGCGCTGAAAATAGAAGAGGACGAAAATGCGCGATACAATCTGGAGCTTTTGAAAAAACTCAAAGAGAAGAAGAGAAAAGATAAAAAGAGTAAAAAGAACCAAAAAAAGAATCAGAATGGATCCCAGGATAAAAAGTCCAAAGAGAAAAACGGAAGCGGTAATGGATCCAAAAAAGAGTCGGACAACAAAAAAGGCTCGGAAAAAAATAGATCCGATAAAAAAGAGAAAAAATCCGAGAGTCGAAACAGAGAGAATCGCAATGGAGAAAAACCCCAAAAAAGCGGGGAAAATGGCAAAAAACAGAGTGAAAAAAAGAGGAGTATGACAAAAGAGCAGAAAGCGCGGCAGGCGCAGATGCGTGCCGAAGCGAAAAAGAGAACTCCTATCAGCGATATGGAGGTTAGAAAATGGAACAAAGTTTTGAACCAAAGAGGCATCCCTACGTTGATGCTGCCACTGCCTACGGGAAAAAATAGAAAAAGGAGCCCCGATGAGACGAAACCATGGTGATAGAAGATATATATGGTTTCTGGCGCTTTTGCTTCCGGTATGGATCTGGGCTGCCAATGTGCATATAGAGGTCGATAAACCCGAAGTGACTCGTGGAGATACGGTTACGTTCACGATCCGAGCCCAAGGCGGAGATGTGGAATTTCCAACTGTAAGAGAGATCGGAAAATACCCGATACTGGGAACTGCAAAGAGCTCCAGTATTTCGATTGTAAACGGTAGCGTGAAGCGATCTTTCACCAAGAGTTATACATTCGCACCGATGGAGGATGTGACGATTCCTCCATTGGAGGTAAAAGTGGATGGGCGGACTCTTCAAACCAAGCCCCTCGAAATCCATGTGGTGGATGTGCCTTCCGCCGCCTCCAGCAAAGCCGAAGCGCAGCTTCTGATATCTTTGGACAAAAACGAAGCCAAAGTCGGAGAGCCTGTAGAGATGAACGTTACGATCAGATACAGGCCTGATGCAGGATTTGTGCAGCTCGAGATGCCGAAAGTGCAATTGGGTGATTTTTGGGTCAAGAAGGTCTCGGATCCGATCGACGATATCGATAGAGGCTATCGGATCAAAAAAGAGCGCTATTTGATATTCCCCCAAAAGGCGGGAGATTTCAAAATAGGGCCGTTGATTGCAAGGATTGCCAAGAAAGTGCGCATCGGGCAGCCATTCGGTAACGATCCGTTTTTCAATGACTTTTTTACGCAATTGAAGTGGATACGGATCGCCTCTAACGCGCAGACCCTGCATGTCGCCCCACTTCCTGGTGGAGTGGAGCTGTATGGAGATTTCGATATAGAGGCCAAAGCGGATAAAACGGAGGTGGATGCCAGCAAACCGGTAAGAGTGACAATCCGCATAGAGGGGGAGGGAAACATAGACGATATCGAAAAATTCGATCCGAAAATTTCCGATGCACTCGTCTATGCTGACGAGCCGAAAATAGTGACGAGGCTATCGAATGGAAGATACGGCGGTACTTTTACGCAGACGATAACGGTGGTGGCGGATCGTGACTTCACTTTTCCTTCTCTGTCGCTTAGATACTACGATGCCGATAAAAAGCGGATTGTAGAAAAAAGGACCCAGCCGATACATGTGCATGTCAAAGGCGGAGTAAAGCAAAAAAGTGCGAAACACTCCACATCTCAAAAAGAGCCCGGAAGCGGCGAAAAGGAAAATATTCCCGTTTCAAAAGAGAGTGCATCCACTGTATCCGTGCCTGTATGGCTCTCGTTCGGAGGAGGATTCATTCTTGGCGCCGCTATTTTGTGGATTTTTATGCATTACGCCAAGCGATTCAAAAGAGTGAAAAAAGAGGAAGATATCGTCGATCGGATACTTGACGCAAAAGACGATAAAGCTCTTCTTGAGCTTATACTTCCATATTCGATGAAAGACGAAGAGCTAAAAGAGATAGCCAGACGCCTCGAAGGCAAAATTTTCGGCAAAGAGAAATATAAGGCCGACAAAAAGCAGATCGCTTCGATCGTCGCCGATATATTAAAAGGCGATGTCACGCAAAAATAGATTTATCATCGCCGCAGCGTAGCGACAAGGCGTTTGGGGTGCAAAAACAGCTCCAATGCGTCCGTTGCGCTTTTGCAGACGATATCGGCAGCCTTCAGCGTGGTGGCCGCGCATCCTTCATCTCCCAAAATCGCTATGCCAAGCTCGGCACCTCCTATCATCGTTTCGTCGTTGTTGCCATTTCCTATGGCGGCGCACGTTTTGGAATCGAGCGACTCGACATATGCATGTTTTTCTTCGGTATGGTTCGATGAGGTGAGGATTTTTACGGCGACATCGCACTTTTCAAGCTGCCTGGCGACGCTTCCGAAGGTATCGGCGGTTATCACGTGAATCGTGTAGCTGTGTGATAGCTCCTTGAAAAGAGATTCTATTCCCGGCAGCAGCAGGCCGTCCTTGGCTATGGTGCCGTTGTAGTCGCAGACGATATGCTCTATATGTAAGCTTTTGTATCCTGGTATGTCGATCATTCAGTTCTCCGGTGATATAATTTGACGAGATTATATAGTATACAAGATTGGAGTTGAACAATGAGCGAAAAAGTGAAATTGACCGAATATAGCCATGGGGCCGGATGCGGATGCAAGATATCGCCGATGCTACTGGATGATATTTTAAAAAGCTCTCGGCCGTCGATCGACTATCCTCAGCTTCTGGTGGGTAACGACAGCAGGGACGATGCGGCGGCATACGATCTAGGAAACGGTACTGCGGTACTCTCGACGACCGATTTTTTTATGCCGATCGTGGACGACCCTTTCACTTTCGGGCAGATCGCGGCAACCAATGCGCTCAGTGATATATATGCGATGGGCGGAAGGCCGCTGATGGCGATTTCCATTTTTGGATGGCCGATAGATAAACTTTCTGCAGATGTCGCCAGAGAAGTGATCGATGGCGGGCGCGCCGTGTGCGAAGATGCCGGTATTCCATTGGCGGGCGGACACTCGATCGATTCGCCCGAGCCCATCTTCGGCCTGGCGGCTACCGGTATCGTGGACAAAGAGCATCTGATGCGCAACGATTCGGCCCAAAAAGGGTGCTATCTGTATCTGACCAAGCCGCTTGGCATAGGTATTTTATCTACGGCCCAAAAACAAAAAAAGATAGAAGAGGGCGATATAGAGCCTGCGATCGAGGCGATGACTACGCTGAACAAAGCGGGCGCGGATTTCTCGAGGCTCGATAGCGTGGTGGCGATGACCGATGTCACCGGATTTGGGTTGCTGGGCCATTTGAGCGAGATATGCGAAGGAAGCGAAATAGGAGCTACCGTATGGTTCGACAAGGTTCCTCTTTTGCCCAATGTGGAGAAATACAGGAAGCTTGGATGTATTCCGGGAGGGATGCGAAAGAACTTCAAAAGTTATGGCGACAAGATAGGGCCCATGGACGACAGGCAGCGCGAGATACTTTGTGACGCGCAGACTTCCGGAGGGCTGCTTGTAGTCGTAAAAAAAGAGGGAGCCGAAGCTTTTGAAAAGAGGGCCGAATCTTTGGGCCTGAAACTCTCGCCCATAGGGGAGACGCACGAAAAACGCGAGCATCTGATCGAGGTGGAATAGGTGGCTGAGCTCTTTGACGATTTTGGCGATATCGTGCTGAACAGAAGGCCCCTTATCGACGTAAGAGCTCCTGTGGAATTTGAAAAAGGGGCTTTCCCCGGCAGCGTCAATCTGCCCTTGATGAGTGACGAAGAGCGCCATCTGGTGGGTATAGCATACAAGGAAAAAGGTAACGCGAAAGCGGTGGAGCTTGGCCATGAACTCGTAAGCGGCAAAGTGAAAGAAAAAAGAGTCGAGGCGTGGTGTGATTTTAAAAAAAGTCATCCCGAAGCTTTACTCTATTGCTTCAGGGGCGGGCAAAGATCGCAGATATCCCAGAGATGGATGGCGGAAGCCGGATGCGAAATATCGCGCCTGAAGGGTGGATACAAGGCTTTTCGTAATTTTTTGATGCAGCGAACCGAGGAGATTTCCGCAAAAATGGAGCCGATAGTGCTTGGTGGCCGTACAGGGTCCGGAAAGACGTTGCTGCTTAAAAAGCTGGATCACGCCATAGACCTCGAGGGGCTGGCCAACCATCGGGGATCCTCTTTTGGCAGAAAGATCACTCCTCAGCCGAGTCAGATCGACTTTGAAAACAGGCTCGCTTACGATCTGATCGCGCAGGATGCAGCGGGCCATAAAACGATGGTTTTTGAAGACGAGGGAAAAAATGTGGGACGGGTCTATCTGCCTCCCGCGCTTTTTGGGCGCCTGAATGGAGCACCTCTCGTCATTCTCGAGACTCCTATGTCAAAACGCGTGGATATAACCTTCTACGAATATGTGGAGCAGGCACAAAAAGCCTATGAGAAAGTGTATGCGAATGATTCGTTCGAAGTGTGGCAAAACGATATCGCCTCCGCACTGCAAAGAATCCAAAAACGCCTCGGAGGTTTGCGCTACAAGAAGGTAAAAGAGATGTTCGAGAGTGCATGCTTGCAGCAGAAAAAGGGTGGCGGTATGCAGATGCACAGAGTATGGGTGGAGTATCTTTTGCATGAATATTACGATCCTATGTACGACTATCAGATTGCAAAGCGTGCCGATAGAGTCGTTTTCCGCGGCAATGAAGAGGATGTAAAAGAGTTTCTTTCAGAAAGTGGTATGAATTGACCTACTATTTCGCATTGATGCAGGTGATAGTGGGTCTGATTACAGTTATATTGATATGGCAGACATTGGGCTATTTTAAAAATAGGCGACTTTGGAAAAAGGTGCGGCGAATGCCTCTTCCTTCGGCATACAAGGAGACACTGGAGAAGATTCCGCACTATCGTGCTCTTCCAGATGAGCTCAAAGAGAAAATGCGCCCAAAAATCCTTTTTTTCATCGAAACCAAAGAGTTTGTCGGCGTGAAGATAGATGTGACCGATGAGATGAAAGCGGTTGTCGCTTTCTATGCCTGTTTGATGGTTGTCGAGATTCCAAACGAGTGTTTCAACCAGTTGGTAACGATATTGATCTATCCATATGAGGTGATCACGGAAGAGATAAGGGAAAACGGAGGCGTATATTCGCAACAAAAGCTCCTGCTGGAAGGTCAATCTATTGACGATACGGTCGTTATCGCATGGAGAGATGCCAAAAAGCAGGCCTACCATCTGTACCCGCACAATGTAGTGGTGCATGAGTTGGCGCATGTGCTGGATTTCGAGGATGGAGTGCCAGACGGTGTGCCTCCGATTCAAAGATCTCTTCATCACCGCTGGACGAAAGTGCTTTATCGCCACTTCAAGGAGCTGCAATCTAGAGTCCGGAAAAACAGGAGCTGGGGAGATTACAAGATTCTAGGCTCCTACGCGGCCACGAACGAAGCAGAATTTTTCGCGGTTGTGAGCGAAATATTCTTTCAAAAACCCCTCTCGCTAAAGCGCCATTTTCCGGATCTGTATGATATACTTTACCAGTTCTATGGGATAGATACGGCAAAAATTTTCAAAAGTATCGACTAAAGGGCATCTCAAAATTTAAAAATCAGGAGTTTGATGATGGCGGTAGCACAATCGTTCGGTGCGGCGCAGGTGGTGACGGGATCGTGCCATATGCTCAAAATTGAAAAAGGGCCGAGGATTCTGGTGGATTGCGGGATGTTTCAGGGTAACGATGAGGAGGCGAGAAACTACGATCCTTTCGGTTTCAATCCTAAAAAGGTCGATATTCTTCTTGTCACGCACGCTCACCTGGATCATGTAGGGCGCATACCTAAACTCGTCAAAGAGGGCTTCGATGGCACAATCGTGGCTACGAAGCCAACGATGGAGCTGGCCCGTATCGTAATGCTCGATGCCGCCAGGCTGATGGAGGAGGAGTACCGCACACTCTATCGAAAGGCCCAGCGTAGAGGTGAAGAGAAAAAGGTGCGCAAGCCGCTCTATACGACCGAGGATGTGGAAGAGGTTTTTTTGCGGGTGCATCTGTATGCGAAATATGATATGCCTATCAGGCTGGCAAAAGGGGTGAAGGCCACTTTTAGAGATGCCGGACATATCCTCGGCTCGGCTACGGTGCAGATAGATTTCAAAGAGAAAAACCGGCGTAAAAGCGTGCTGTATAGCGGAGATCTGGGCAATAAAAACGATATCGTTATGAAAAGAATCGAACCTGTAGAGCGGGCCGATACGCTTTTTATAGAGTCGACATACGGAGATAGAAACCACAAGAGTATGGAGGAGACGATACGTGAATTCAAAGATGCCGTCATAGCTACGCTTCACAGGGGCGGCAACGTTTTGATTCCCTCTTTCGCGATCGAGCGTACGCAGGAGATTTTGTGCATTTTGAAACAGATGTATCTGAAAAAAGAGCTTCCTCGATGCAAGATCTTCGTAGATTCTCCGATGGCCGTGAAAGCCACCCACATCTTCTCCAAATACCACAATCAGCTAAGCCCTCTATGCAACCGTTTTTATAAAGAGGATGGGGATATTTTCGGGTTTTCGCGAGTCAGATTTGTAACGAGGGTGGAAGATTCGAAAAAGATCAACAAAATCGAGCATGGAGCCATCATCATTGCGGGAAATGGAATGTGCAACGGAGGGCGGATTCTGCACCACTTCAAAAATCGTATATGGAATCCGAAAAACAGCGTATTGATCGTAGGTTTTCAGGCCAAGGGCACATTGGGGCGTCAGATCGTGGATGGTGCCAAATGGATTACGATATATGGAGAAAAGATAAAGATCGCCGCGAGAATCTATACGATAAACGGTTTTTCAGCTCATGCGGACCAAAGAGGCCTGATCCGCTGGATACGTGATATAGACGGCCTCAAAAGTATATTCGTTGTGCATGGAGAGCCGGACAAGCAGTGGGTTTTCAAAAAAGTATTGAAGCGGAAGGTGGGTAAAAAAGCCCATATCGTAAAATTTGGTGAAAAACTCTACATTTAGGAGGAGGTTGGCGATGAGCGATGAAACGAATATGGTAAATCTGCATGGCCTCACCTCCGAAGAGGCCAAAAAGAGGTTGCAGAAGTATGGACCCAACAGTGTGGAGGAGAAGGAGGAGGGTTGGCTTTCAAGGCTTTTTAAGCGCTTCTGGGGACCGATACCGTGGATGATAGAAGTAGCGGCGATTCTTTCGGCTGTAGTAAGGCGCTGGGAGGATTTTACTATCATCGTGATACTTCTTTTTGTCAATGCCATCGTCGATTTTTATCAAGAATCCAAAGCGCTAAGCGCCATTCGTGTGCTCAAAAAGAAGTTGGCCCGAAAAGCGCTTGTATTGCGTGACGGAAAGTGGCAACAGATCCCGGCAGCCGAAATAGTACCGGGAGATGTAATCAAAATAAAGATCGGCGATATAGTTCCCGCAGACGCCAAACTTGCAGGAGGCGGTGATTTCATTCAGCTCGATCAGTCTGCACTCACCGGGGAATCTCTTCCGGTCAACAAGAAAGTGGGCGAAGAAGTTTATGCCAACGCGGTCGTCAAGCAGGGGGAGATGATAGCCGTAGTCACCAAAACCGGAAAAAATACCTATTTTGGAAAGACTGTAGCGCTTGTCGCCAAAGCAGAGCGCGAGCAGAAGAGCCATTTTCAGAAAATGGTTATCAGTGTGGGAAATTTTCTTATAGCTGTAACGCTCGTGATGATTGCAATCATCATCTACGTAGGGGTATCAAGGCACGAGCCGACGATCGAGCTTTTGGTGTTTTCTCTCGTATTGACGATCTCTGCCATTCCCGTTGCGATGCCGGCGGTTTTGACTGTGACCATGGCCGTGGGAGCACGTGTTCTGGCAGCCAAGAATGCCGTAGTGAGTCGTCTGGCCGCTATAGAAGAGTTGGCCGGTATGGACGTTTTGTGTTCGGACAAGACCGGCACACTCACTAAAAACGAAATGACATTGGCCGAGCCGTACGTACTCGGCGGCTTCAGGGGGGACGATCTCTTTTTCTATGCCGCACTCGCAAGCCGTGAAGAGAACCACGATCCGATAGAAAAACCGATTTTCGATCATCTGGAGCACCATGCTCTAAAAGAGAAATTGAAAGGGTATGAAATTGCCAAATTTATACCTTTCGATCCTGTCAGAAAGCGTACGGAGGCGATTGTAGAGCGTAGAGGAAAATGCGATTTCATCGTCACAAAAGGTGCTCCGCAGGTGGTTTTGACAATGAGCGATCTCAAGGAGGATGTGCGCAAAGAAGTCGAAAGAAAAATCGATGAATTCGCCCAAAAGGGATTCAGAACGCTGGGTGTGGCGTATAAAAAATGTGATGAAGAGCACTTCACTTTTGTAGGACTCATACCTCTTTACGATCCTCCAAGGGAAGATTCAAAAGATGCGATACAAGAGGCGGCCAGGTATGGCGTGACCGTAAAAATGGTAACCGGCGACAACATCGCCGTTGCCCGCTATATCGCTAAAATTCTCGGCATTGGCGATAATATTCTGGATATCAGGGAATTACGCGGAGAGAGTGCCAAAGAGTATCTTTTGCTATCCAAGCTGCTGGCCAAAGCCTTTACAAAAGTCCTCTATCCGCAGATGAGCAGAGAAGATATTGAAAGAGTAGTTCATAAAATCGTTGCAGAAGTCCAAGATGAGCTGATGCATGTCGATCTTCCATCCGGTACGGTGAAAAAGCATGAGTCCGAAATCATCAAGTTGATCGAACAGGCCGATGGTTTTGCACAGGTTTTCCCCGAGGATAAATATTTCATCGTCGATGAGCTCCAAAAATCGGACCATATCGTCGGTATGACGGGCGACGGCGTCAACGATGCTCCCGCTTTGAAAAAGGCCGATTGCGGTATTGCCGTAAGCGGCGCCACTGACGCTGCAAGGGCGGCCGCGGATATCGTACTGATGGCGCCCGGTCTTCGGGTCATAGTCGATGCGCTCGAGCTTTCACGCATCACTTTCGAGCGAATGAAGAGCTATACGGTTTACAGGATCGCCGAGACGATACGCATCGTTGTATTTATGACATTGGCTATCACCATTTTTGAATTCTATCCTATTACCTCGGTGATGATCATTCTTTTGGCGCTTCTCAACGATCTGCCGATACTGATGATCGCCACAGATAATACAAAGTTGAACAAAAAGCCTGTGCGGTGGCGCATGAAAGAGATACTCGTTCTATCCTCATGGCTTGGAGTAGCCGGCGTTTTTTCATCGTTCCTTCTCTTTTATATAGCCATGACCGTCATGCACTTGCCACAGGGTTATGTTCAGACAATGTTTTTCGTCAAGATGGTAGTAGCCGGCCACAATACGATATTCAACACAAGAACGGACGAATGGTTTTTCAAAAAGCCATGGCCTTCCGGCAAGCTTTTTTGGACATCGCAATTTACGGCGATAGCGGGTACGATCATAGGTATTTATGGATTTGGGCTGATGCAGCCAATTGGATGGTTCATGGGGCTCTTTTTGTGGGCGTATGCCATCGTCTGGTTTGTGTTCAATGACGCCGTAAAAGTCGGAATAGTCAATTTTTACAGGAAAAAAGAGGGCATCGATATCCTGTGAATATAGAATCTGTAAAACTTTTCATCGAAGCCTTTTCAGGACTTGGGCTCTTTCTGTTCGGGATGATATATCTCGAATCGCAGATCAGGCTCTCTGCGGGAAGAATGTTTAAAAGGCTGGTTCGCTGGATGACCAGCACCCCACTTAGGAGCATCTTTGCAGGCTTTTTGACGACTGCCGTTTTTCAAAGCTCTTCGGTGGTCACACTGATGGCCCTTTCACTTATCGGAGCTGGTTTGATCGGCCTGGACAGCGCGATAGGAATAATATTCGGCGCAAATATCGGTACTACGGTAACGGCGTGGATCGTGGGAATCGTCGGGTTCAAAATGGACATCAAGCTGATTGCCTATATGTTTGTAGGAATCGGGGGGCTTGGCGGGGTGCTGCTGAGCGAAGAGAGCAGGTGGCGCAACATTATGCACGCCATGGTTGGGTTCGGACTCATATTTATGGGTCTGGAAGGTATGAAGGAGAGCTTTTCCGGCGTAGCGAGCAGTTTCTCTTTGGAGCAGTACCGATTCGACCATATCTACTGGTATGCGCTGCTTGGTTTTGCCATTACGGCAGTGATTCAGTCCAGTTCGGCATCTATCGCCATCATTCAAAGTGCCCTGTTTGCCCACATGGTTGGCTTCGAGGCCGCTGCTGCATTCGTGGTGGGCGCAAATATAGGCACAACCGTTACAGCGATTCTAGGCGCTATCGGAGGGTCGCCGGATAAAAAACGTGCGGCTATGGCCCACTTTCTTTTCAATGTCTCCACGGGGCTTGTAGCGCTGGCCGCCATCTCCTGGCTGATCACCTTGACCGACATGGTCATGCCCGGAGTGGACGATGTCATTCGTATCGCACTTTTTCATACGATTTTCAATCTGTTGGGGGTGCTGCTTTGGTATCCTTTTATCGGGGTGCTTGCAGAATGGCTCAAACGCTTTTTCAAACATGAAAAGCCCTATTTCACCAAATATATCCATAATGTTTCTCCAAGGATTCCGGATGTCGCGCTCGCTGCAATCGTAAACGAGATAGGCCATTTGATCGAAGAGGTGGAAAATTTTTCACTACTTGCCGTAAATGTGCCGCCCGCAAAAGTTTTGATGGAAAATATGCCGATCGACAAGCTTTTGGATACTTACGATGAGAAAATTGGACTTTCGTATGGTCGGCAATATGCCCATATCCGTCATATTGAGGGAGAGATTTTGCGCTTCATCGCGGAGGCTTCGGTGCAGACCGGTGACGAAGTATGGCGGCGAAAGCTTCAAATGGCGGCGAAAGCCACTACATATCAAGCCACCGCTGCGAAGGCGATTAAAGATATGCTGCACGATCTAGACCTCTGGTATGAAGCTGAAACCATTGAGGAGAAAGAGTTTCTCAGAAATATCAGATACCAAATCATTCGAAGCGTTCAGGCGTTTCATCGCGCCTATACAGGCGACGACAAAGCGGCCGAAGAGATCGAGAATATCTACAAAAGAGTGGCGCTCTCCTACCAAAACAGTATGGAGTTGATTGCCGATATAGTGAAAAACAGAAAAGTTTCATCGGAGATGGTCACGATCGCCATCAACGATCTGCATCTGAGTAAAAGTTTTACAAAATCGTTGCGAAACACGCTTAGACAGATGGAGATTTTGCAAGCTGGTGGTGGATCGCTCTCAAAGGATACAGCCGCAGCTGCGTAAAAGCATAACGATCTGAGAGTCCAAGAGAGTGATCCAACCAAATATATTTTCAAAAACCTGCCATGAATCAGAAAAACAATACCTCTCTTGCGAGGGAATTTCCCAAAAGTGGCTTTAAAAACGATTTATATGATGAAAAGAGAATCCAGGAAGCTTTGTTTCAAGCAAAAATCCTATAATTGAAATTATGAAACATAATGCATTGTTACGCTTTCAAAGAAAAGCTATCTTTTTTTCTATTTATCTTACAATTTTGGCCGTTTTTATTGGCCTACTGAATCATCTCTTCATGTACGAACGAGTGGATATTAATCTTATAGCCCTGGATATCAGTAGCATTGCGCTGCTTTTGCTCTCAATCCATATGATTAAAATCGATTATATGAAATGGATCGATTATATTATTATTGGTAATTACGTTTTGTTGATATCGCTTGTCCTTTATATCTTTCTAAATCGGTTCAATTCTTACGTTCTTATCTGGCTTCCACCTATGGCTATGTCCTCTTTTTTTCTTGCGGGATATGCCAAGGGACTGATCATTGCACTTTTGGCTTTAGCGGCTGGTATCTGGTGCGGAATCTATGCGGGTTTCTCTCCGCAGTCAATTACTTCGATTTTTC
>JAMOOM010000139.1 GCA_027065515.1 Campylobacterales bacterium | reverse complement strand
ATTTTTTCAAAAAGCTCGGATGGCATCGGCTCACCTGTTTCGATATGTCTGGCGAATCTCTCGAGCACGGGACGGGCATATGAAAAATTTTCGAGAAATTGCGATGGAAATTCCACTACATCCCATTCTACCCCATGAATACCGCTGACAAACCTCTCTTTGACTTTACTGAAAAGATGGTGGATAGCATGTCCCATTTCATGAAAAAGTGTAACGACATCGTCATGGCGCAACAAAGATGGAGTTTTGTCGCTCGATGGAGGAAAATTGCAGACCACAAACGCCGAGGCGGGATGCTCCCTGTCCTTGTCGTCTTCATGATATGTCTGCCAGTCGTTCATCCATGCGCCACCTCTTTTGCTCTTGCGCGCCTCCAGATCGAAATATATCCGCGCAAAACTGTTTTTGGATTTCCGAAGATCGAAAACCCGCACTTTTTCATTCCAGACAGGAACCTTTACCTCCTTGAAATCGACACCGAAGAGCTCCTCTACAAAATCCAAAAGCCCCTGAAGCACCCTACCCTGTTCGAAATATGGCCGCGTCATCTCATCGTCGAAGTCGAGTTCCATTTTTTTGAGTTTTTCACTGTAGAATGCGACATCATAGCTTTCGATCTTTTCGATTCCATCTTTTCGCGCAAGCTTACGGAGCTTTTGAGCCTCCTTCTCCCCATGCGGCAGAGCATCTTTGGCGAGCTCGTTCAAAAAATCGATCACCGCATCGTCATCGGGCGCCATTTTCGTCGCCAAAGAGAGTTCGCTGTAATGGTCGAACCCCAGAATTTTGGCTTTTTCATCACGAAGGCGAAGAATTTCGTCGATAACTTCCTGGTTTTGTGGCGCACGGGTGACATATGCTCTATAGAGCTCTTCTCTGATGTTGCGGTTTGGTCCGTATGTCATATATGCCATATAACTGGGAATCTGCAGCGTAAAACGCCATACCTTTTTTCCATCCCTCTCCATCTCGGCCATCGCCAAATCATTTGGCGGGATTCCTTCGACATCTTTCGGGTTCTCGATGATGAGCTCATAGGCGTTGGTGGCGTCCAAAAGATTTTGGGAAAAGCGGTTGCTCAATTCACTCAATCTCAAATCGATCTCTTCAAGTCGCCCCTTTTTCTCTTTGGGTAGATCTACACCGGAGAGTTTAAAATCGCGCAGCTCCAGGCGGACCACTTCATTTTGCGCGCGATTCTCTCCCGTGATTTTCGAAAACGCCCGATACAAATCGACATTTTGCGAGAGTTTCGTGTGGTAGCGTGAAAGGTGCGGCAGGGACGACTCATAAGCTTTCTGGGTCTTGTCGGAATTTTCGACACTGTTCAAGTGTGAAAGCGGTGTAAAAAACAGATCCAGGCGTTCAAATGTCTCCATATAGGGACGAACGAAAGATCGGTACTCTTTTTCGGGATTTTCCAGCAACGCCTCTATATGCTCTTCATTCTCCTTTAAAAGCTGCAAAAGCTCCTTTTCGAAATGGTCGTAATCGGGCATCTTAAAGTTTTCAAATTTCATTTATATCCATCCGGTTTTTTCGCAATTATAGCCGATTTTACGCTATTTT
>JAMOOM010000138.1 GCA_027065515.1 Campylobacterales bacterium | reverse complement strand
GCTATGTCCTCTTTTTTTCTTGCGGGATATGCCAAGGGACTGATCATTGCACTTTTGGCTTTAGCGGCTGGTATCTGGTGCGGAATCTATGCGGGTTTCTCTCCGCAGTCAATTACTTCGATTTTTCTATCGATTGCGGGATCTTCTTTGTTTGGGATATTTATCTACAAGGCATTGGAGAACTTTCAAAAAGAGAATGAAAGCATACGAAAAGATCTTTTCGAGCAGGCAAACAAAGACCCTCTGACAAAACTACCCAACAGGCGATATTTTTTTAACGAATGTAATAAAATGCTCTCGTTGGCGAAAAGAAAAAAACAACCACTCGCTATTCTTTCCTTTGACATTGACCACTTCAAAAGGATCAACGACCGGTATGGACATGAATTTGGAGATAACATCCTTAAACGATTCGCATCCACTCTTCAGGAGAAGACCCGCAGCTACGATCTAGTCGCTCGCATGGGCGGAGAGGAGTTCGCCATGTGCGTTATCGGCGAGCAGTTCGAGCATCTTCTCGACATAGCTCGAAAGATAAAAGATGAAGTGGCGAAAGTCACTTTCCACAACGATCGCCTTACGACCAGCATAGGTGTTTATAGCGCCACACCCGCACCTGAAGATTCATTGGAGGATTTTCTCAAAAAAGCGGACCTAGCTCTTTATAAAGCGAAACGAAACGGCAGGAACCGTATCGAAATATATGACAAAAACGATCGGTTCTAGCTGCTATTGCAAGTATATTCAAAGAAGAATGATTGTCGCCAGCCCAAGGAAGCTGAAAAACCCTACCACATCGGTGACGGTGGTGAGCAAAACCGTGGATGCTACGGCGGGATCGATCCCCACTTTTTTCAGAAGTAGGGGGATCGTAGCGCCGAAAAATCCTGCACACAATAGATTTATGATCATCGAAAGTCCGATCACTATGCCAAGCATCGGCATCTTGAACCATATGAAAGCGATGACGCCCATCACGATGGCGTAAATCAACCCATTGCCCAAAGACAAAAGCACCTCTTTCGTAATGACCCTCTTGGCCTCCGATGGCTCGATATCTCCCAAGGCCAACTGCCGGACGGTGACAGTGAGTGACTGTGTGCCGGCATTTCCGCCCATGGAAGCTACGATCGGCATCAGCACCGCAAGCGCTACTATCGATTGGATCGTGGAGTCGAACATACCGATGACGACCGATGCGGCGATAGCGGTTATGAGATTTACTCCCAGCCAGATCGCCCTCGATTTACCCGCTTCTACGATATTTTCGCTCTCTTCGGACTCTTCTTGCACCCCTGCCATTCCATAGATCTGGTCGGTCGCCTGTTTCTCCATCAAATCATAGATATCGTCTGCCGTGATTCGGCCAAGCAGTATGTTCCATTCATCGGTGACGGGCAGTACGTTCATATTGTAGTTACCGGCAAGCTCGATCACCTTTTCTATGGGCTCGTTGGGGTGCACTGAAGCGGTTAATGCGCCCTCCTTGTCGATGACATTGCGATAGATTTCGTTCGGCCCGTGCAGCACCAGATCTTCCATGGGTGTCATCCCCAAAAATCTATCTTTTTCATCGACGATGAATACATGGTAGGCGTGATCGATTTTTCTCTCTTTTTTCAACTCTTTCAGACGCGCTATGGATTCTCCGATCGTTTCATCGATCGTGGCTTTGAAGAGTTCGGTCTGCATATAGGCGCCGGCTTCGCTCTCTTCGTAGCTGATGAGCTCTCGTATAACCTTGCTCTCTTCTTCATCTATCTCTTCGAGAACTTCTCCGGCTTTGGTTTCGTCGATCTCTTCGATCTGCTGGACAATGTCTGCAGCGTCATCCGTATCCATCTCCTCGATGATGTCGGCGAGCTCTTTGGCGTTGATCGCTTCTAGCGCATCTTCTTGCGCATTTTTTGAGAGCTCGGATAGCACCTCTCCTTTGAGGTCTTCAGGCAGCGCTTTGAAAAGATCCAAAAAACTCGGCTTGGATATCTCTCTGGCCTCTTCGAGCAGCTCGGCTATTTCGTATGCCTGCGCCCCCTCGTCCATACCCTCTTCGTATAGCTTGATACGGCGTTCTATCTCGTTTTGAAGCTCGTCGATCGTACGTTTCATAAAAGCTCCTCGAGGAGTTGAATTTGTGGAGTGAATTATACATCATTATGGCACCTTGAAAACCTCCCTCACTCAATATTATGTATAATATGGCAATACAAAAAATAGAAGGAGTGAAGATGCAGGAATTTCTAAAAAAAATGACCGAATGGGTGCTCGACAAAGAGGAAGAGGCGGCGCGCCATTGTAAAATCGATATGGAAGATCTTCAAAGGCAGATAGATTTCGTCACCAAAAAACGTGATGACCTCAAAAAAGAGTGCGAAGAGAATCTAAAAGAGCTCGAACATATTCTGGAGCGCCTCGAAAAGATCAAAGCGGCCGAAAGCATCTGCAAGCGATAATCTTGACCCTTAGTGCTTGAGTGTCAGATCCATTTCTTTTTCTTCAGCCATTTGAAGATAAGCCATGCGATCGTTATATTCAGAGCCCATACAAGCAGATATCCATATTTCCAGCCGAGCTCCGGCATATATTTGAAATTCATACCGTAATTGCCTACGATAAAGGTAAGAGGTAAAAAGATCAAAGATATTGCTGCGAGGCGTTGCATCGCCTGGTTCATCCGGTTGCTCAAAAAACCCATCAGCAGTGTTTGAAGATAGCCGGTGCGGTCGAGATACGATTTCGATTCGTTGATCAGAAAAGAGAGGTGCTCTTTTAGATCGATGAATTCATATTTGAGCTTTTTGCGGATTACGAGAGGAAAGTGATTGATGATCTTGTTCACCGCATCGTTGTGCTGAATCGATACTTTGCTGATCCGGTTTAGCGAGCGTCTGGCGAAATAGAGATTTTTCTGCACCTCCTTTTCGTCGAGCGACTCGTCGAAGATCCTGTCCTCTATCTCTTCGAGTCGGTCGTCGATCATATCGACGATATGCATCGTCTCGTCGACGATCACGTCTATGATCGAATACATTATATACTCCATCGAATCTGTGGGGCGGTATCGTTTGAAAAGACGATTGACCACATTCTTTACCGTCTTTTCATCACGTGCCAGGAAGATCAGCTTTTCTCCTGCCATGATAATGATGATGTTCTCTTCGATGTAAAGAAGTTCATCTTCCGGATCTTTGAGAAAATATTTCAAAATTACCAGTTTGAAATTTTCACTCTGTTCGAACGTTATACTCTGATCCTCGTTTGTGATATCTTCGATGAAACTTTCGGGAAAATGGTGGTTTTTCAACCACTCTATGATGCTTTCATTGCCCAAAGTGGTAAAGATGATCTGTTTGCTGCTATCGTCGAGTTCAATCTCATCTTTTCTGTAAAGCCTGTCCGAATAGATATACATTCTGATGCCGCCCATCTTTTTAGAGGTGTATTTTATGCAATACTACTCTATTTCATATGAAAAAGAGCAAATGTTTCGTAACTTTTTAGATTGGTTTGATAAAATGTTGAAAACGGCTGCGAAAACTCTGCGTGGATATGCAAAAGGAGAGATAGGATGCACTCAGCGAATGGTTATTTTTTAAGAAGCGTCAAAGATCTGCTGCGATGGGATGTGTTGCGAATGGCTTTGATGCTTGGACTTCCACTATTGGCGATCTGGGTCGCTATAGGATGGGTACTTTGGAATCCAATGATCGATATGACGACAAAGCTGATTACATGGGTGCCTTTTTCGCTGGTCAAGGCCAACGGAGCTCTCTTTATAACATTTTTTATCTGGTTTGTTGCGGTGCTGGTCTCCTTCGCTATCGTCACGGCACTGATAGGACCTCCGATACTCAGAAAATTCAAAGAGAGAACCTATTATATCTATACATTTTCAACGATTCTTCTCTTTTCGATACTCTGGGCGCTCGTTATCTTGTTCAATTGGCCTGTAATCGATAATGAAATCCAGGTTTTCTTGACACTGTTGCCATTTCAGACCGTATCGGATGCATTGGCCTGGCTTTTGGCTTTTTATCTATTTTACAATGCATTTATCCTTACACTTTTTTTGATCGTATCCTATTTTAGAAAGTCGTTTCTGGATGGAATAAAAGAGTTGGATTACCAGGGTGTCGAGATTGCTGATACAGGTATATCCAAGTCGCATCGATACGCACATCTTAGAGATGCGGTGCTTTTTGTCATATTCTCTATAGCGGCATTTCCTGTCCTTTTCATCCCTATCGCCAACATTGTAGTTCAGCTTATTTTATGGGCATGGCTTTACAGGGAAGCCTATTTTTTGGGTGTGTGCAACTTGTATTGCACCGAAGAGGAGTACCGGCATCTGCGCGAGCACAACTTCACTATCTGGTCGATCGCGATTCTGGCTTCTTTGCTCAATTTTATACCCGTTATCAATATCTTTACTCCGTTTTTTGCGATTATCATGTTCTTTCACTGGATCATGACACACAAAAGCACCAATCAATCCCTTGAAAAGGCAGAGAAATGACACATCCTTTGGCTGGAAAACCGGCTCCCAAATCCCAACTTGTGGATATCGCCGATCTTGTCAGCGCATATTACGATCTGCAGCCTGACCCTCGCAATTGCTTGCAACGTGTGGCTTTCGGGACCTCGGGCCATCGTGGAAGTTCACTGAAAAAGAGTTTCAACGAAGCGCATGTACTCGCGATCACGCAGGCAGTCTGTGAATACCGTATCGTACACAATCTTACAGGGCCAATCTATATGGGTATGGATACCCATGCACTCTCTACCCCCGCTCAAAAGACGGCGGTACGAGTCTGCGCCGCCAACGGCGTACATGTGCAAATAGCGGCAAAAAAAGAGTACACCCCTACGCCCCTGGTCTCTTTTTCCATTTTGCAGCACAACGACAAACATTCCGATATGGCCGATGGCATCGTCATTACACCATCTCACAATCCTCCTGAAGATGGGGGATTTAAATACAATCCGCCAAACGGAGGTCCCGCCGATACCGATGTTACATCTCTTATCGAAAAAAGGGCTAACGAAATTTTGGAAAACGGCCTGAAAGAGGTGAAACTGATGTCGTACGAGGAGGCCATGAACAGCGGCCTGGTACACGAATACGACTTCATCACCCCGTATGTCCAAGCACTTGGGCAGATTGTGGATATCGATGCCATCAAAGCATCCAAGCTTCGCCTTGGAGCGGATCCTCTCGGTGGCTCGGCGATCGGTGTCTATAGAAAGATCAAAGAGATGTACGATCTGGATATGGATATCATAAACCCCTATGTAGATCCTACATTCTCTTTTATGACTCTCGATCATGATGGGAAGATTCGGATGGACTGCTCGTCCGTCTATGCGATGGCTTCCTTGGTAGAGCTGAAAGATCGGTACGATATCGCTTTTGGAAACGATACGGATGCCGACCGTCACGGTATCGTCACGCCGGTGGGAGGTTTGATGAATCCCAACCACTATCTCAGTGTGGCGATCTGGTATCTCTTTACCAACAGGAAGCGATGGCCTGCATCGTTGAAGATCGGAAAGACGCTAGTATCGAGTGCGATGATCGACCGTGTGGCCGAAGATATCGGTAAAGAGGTTTACGAAGTGCCTGTCGGATTCAAGTGGTTCGTCGATGGACTTTATGAGGGATGGCTGGGTTTTGGAGGCGAGGAGAGTGCGGGCGCTTCGTTTTTGCAAGAGGATGCGAAAGTGTGGACTACCGACAAAGACGGCATTATCATGACACTGCTCGCTGCCGAGATCAAAGCGGTAACGAGCACGGATCCGGCCAGGATCTATGCAGGTTTCGAAGAAAAATTCGGAAAATCCTTTTATGGCCGCATCGATGCCCCTGCAACTCCGAAACAGAAAGCGATTCTAAAAGCGCTCGACCCCTCGCAAATAACGACCGATACACTGGGCGGAGAGAAGATCGAAGGGGTATTTACAAACGCTCCGGGGAACGGTGCGCCTATCGGGGGACTCAAGCTGGTCACCAGGCATGGATGGGTGGCGATGCGCCCTTCCGGCACCGAAGATATCTACAAAATATACGCTGAAAGTTTTCTATCCAAAGAGCATCTTGAATCTTTGCAGAAAGAAGCACAAGCAATCGTATCTTCGCTTTTTGATTGATACGACGAACCAAAAAGGCACATAATGATAACCTACGAAATGAAATCGGGATGGATTCCCGGCGATGAAGAAAACGAGCTTATATCCGAAGCGATCGGAAAAGTCATCGAAGAGCGCGAGAGTGCAAAGGCAGGCTATTTCAACCTGCCTGACGACAGCAAGATGATCGTAACGGAGGTAAATGCATACGCCGCCTCGTCTAAACCTATTAAAAATAGCGATACGATCGCCGTGATAGGGGTAGGCGGGGCTTCTTTGGGCACTCAGGCAATCGAGGGAATGCTTCGACACAAATATCCAAACGCCAAGCGTATGATCTTTTTCGAAAATCCTGACCCGATCAGGCTTAGTGAAAAATTTTCAATGATACGAAAGGAAAAAACGATATTTCTTATCGTATCCAAGTCGGGAACGACGATCGAGACCATGGCGATGTTCAAGGCGGTGATCGGTCACTTCGACCTGGATTTAAAAAACGACGATCGTGAGCGGGTCATCGCAATAACCGACGATGGCTCGCCCCTGTGCCGTTTTGCCGACCACTTTGGCCTCAAAACATACACCATTCCCAGAAACGTCAAAGGGCGCTTCTCGACACTTAGCGCAGCGGGTATCGTGCCATTGGCGCTTGCCGGATATGATACGTGCAGTCTGCTGCAGGGTGCTTCCAAGATGGTGAGACGTTTTTTTGAGGGCAACGAAGAACATATCGCTCTCAAGGCGGCTTTTATGGCTACACACAACGGATCTTATCCTATGAATCTTCTTTTTGGGTACAGTAACGCCTTTTTTTCGTTTAACCGATGGTACAAACAGTTATGGGCGGAATCGCTCGGCAAGATCGACCGCTGCGGCAACCGTACCGGGTTGACTCCGATGGGACAGATAGGCACGGTCGACCAGCATTCCATCCTTCAGCTAATCATGCAAGGTCCCCGCGATAAAACGGTCACCTTCATGAAAGTGAAAGATTTTGAAAACGATATGAAAATTCCAAAGGTATCACTTGAGATGCTTCCAGGCTCGAATATCGTCAGCGGCTTCACCTTCGGCGAACTTATAGATATCGAATGTGATACCGTTTGCGAGATGATATCCAAAGAGGAGATACCGACAGACACCATTACGTTCGATTATCTTGGCGAAGAGAATGCCGGGGAGATCATCGTATATTTCCAGCTGCTCACCTCTCTCATTGGAAATATGCTTTATATCGATACCTATGAACAGCCGATAGATGAGCCGGCAGAACGACAAATTATAGAAAAACTCAAACAAGGAAAAGAGATCAAATGAGTAAACTTTTTACCTATGAAATCGATGAAAAATTTTCTTTACCCGTTGCCTATTTTTCGATGGAATTTGCAATAGATCAGGCTCTTAAAACATATTCCGGCGGCTTGGGTTTTCTGGCCGGATCGCATATGCGAAGCGCCAATGACAGAAGACAAAAAACTGTCGGAGTGGGGATGCTGTGGAGTTATGGATATTACGACCAGAGCCGGCATGAAGATCAGACACTCAAGATCGATTTCAGGCGAAAATTTTATTATTTCATCAAAGAGACGGGCATCAAAGTCGAAGTGACTATCAATGGCAAACCGATATGGGTCAAAGCATATCTGCTGCCGGCGGAAACTTTCAAGTCCGCCCCCGTGATACTGCTGACGACAGACATACCGGAAAACGACTATCTGTCTCGCACCATCACCCACAAGCTCTATGATCCAAACGAGGAGACACGTATCGCGCAAGAGATCGTTCTTGGCATAGGCGGCGTAAGAGTCCTGGACGCGCTCGGAGAAAAAATAGATGTGTATCATATGAACGAAGGGCATGCGCTTCCAATGGTGTTCGAGCTCATGAAACGATACCCCGACATGAACGATCTCAAAAGGCATGTGGTTTTCACTACCCACACTCCGGAAATGGCCGGTAACGAAGAGCACAATGTCCACCTGCTGTCACGCATGGGCTTTTTCGACGGTATGTCACTTGAAGAGGTGCAGCGCAAGCTGGACTATTACGATGAAAATTTTTCTCTTACGGTTGGGGCGCTCAAGACTGCAAAAAGAGCCAATGCCGTTTCGAAGATTCATGAAAAAGTGGCCAACGAGATGTGGAAAGATGTGCCAGGAAAGTGTGAAATTATCAGTATCACAAACGCTCAGAATATGCGCTATTGGGCTGACAAGCAGTTGCTTAGCTGGATGCAGGAGCACGAAGACTATCAGATGGTGGGAAGAAAAAAACACTTGAAGCATAAACTCTTCGCGGAGGTAGCGGACCAGACAGGGAAGCTATTCGATCCCAATGTCCTCACACTTGTGTGGGCCAGGCGTTTTGCCGAATAC
>JAMOOM010000137.1 GCA_027065515.1 Campylobacterales bacterium | reverse complement strand
CCTCGGCAACGAAACCGGTTAGAATTTCTCTGAAAATTCTGCTATCATTTTTCACGGATAGACTTCCTTCTTCTTTTTTTGCACCGGGAAGTCTATCTCAAAATTGCGAACTTAAGTGTACACTATCGCTGAAAGAAACAAAAAAGTTTGAGAATGAATCGTAAAGATAGAAATTTGAAGTATGACAATAGGCTGGCAAGATAAGAGAAAAAGAGTTGTTCCCCAAAAAAAGGGTGGGGCTTGAATTTTGAATAAGTATGACCTACAGAGATGGCTTTATCCAAAGTGAGATAATCAATTTTCATGGCTATCTATATCATAATTTTTATAGATTATTAAAAATCAAGCCCTGACTACTATTGCCTCTATTTTTAGTTTCAATTCCCATAGGGTATTTCGAAATGTCGACCTCTTACTATGTATAAATGTGATTAGCAACCGTTTCAATTTGCGTCCATATAGTATTGGCGAGAAGCTGGAAGAAATAAGAGAAGCCGCAACTGCCTGACTTTACCAATCTCCTGTTGTCTGCGCATCCTCCATATCCACGAACCGGGGCTGTTTCTCCGGCGGCCGGCAAATGTATGGTAAAATCAAATCAAAAAGGGTAGTTTTTGGGCATATATATTCTGAATACGATTTTGCTCGTCGCCGCTATTTTTGGAGCCATGCTGCTTGTTGGAAGAAAGCGCGCGAAAAAGGATCACCGAGAGTATCGAGAATAAGACCTTTCAGTACGAAAAAGGTCGAGTTCTTTTATGAGGCAGCTCTCCCATTTCATCGAATCTGGTTGAATACTTGGATTAAGCCATTCTACTCAAGCTCTAACTTTTTTATTTTTTATTCGAAAAAGTCCGGTACCGGTATCAAGAGTCAAAACGGCTTCTCTCCGGCTTCAATGCGTGTGAAGCTTCAATTCGTGAAATCCCGCATCGTGGAGGTGGCGGATGATCTCCTCGGCGTCGGGATCGTCGTTGTGGATGCCCACCCAGCTTCGGGAATATTGGTCGAAAAAGTATCGGTCGGCTCCGGTGGGCAGATCGATCTCCTCACCGGTGAATGGGTCGTCGTAACGCTCTTCTCCTCCCAGGGCGAAGAAAGTGTCCCAGAACTCCTCCTGCCGTTCCTTCTCCTCCGCTTCGTGCATGGCGAAACTTTCGCTAAGACGTGCTTCACTGTTTTCATGGATGATTTGGGACATTTTCCGAGCGTGTTCGATAATTTGACGGGCCTCGGCCGCCGCGATGTTCATATGTCTTTGAAGCCATCGCATGTCCACCTGAAAGGAGTCGGCCATTCTCTGAATCGCCGGGAGGTACTTTCCCATCTCTCCTTCCGGGGTGGTGGCGACATAGAGGGGTGCGGGCCCCCATCGCTCCATGACTCCCATGTTCTGGAGAGGAGAACGGCTGTAGAGGAGAGCGCCCATGACGAGTAGATCGCGTCGGTTGCCATCTTGGAAGCAGCGGCCCGTGGCGGTCACGACTTCGATCCGGATATCCGCGGAGATTCCGTACTGTCGATAGAGGTCGAGATGGGATCGGGTGATCCGCTCGGAAAGTTCGGGGTCGATTTCTATCTTTTC
>JAMOOM010000136.1 GCA_027065515.1 Campylobacterales bacterium | reverse complement strand
AGTCGATTGCCAATCCTCAAAAACAGTTGCCAATGAAAAAATAGGTCGAGGGATTCATTGAAGGGCACCTCTAAAGCAGATCGGTAAAGATACCGTTGACTCCCCACTCGAAAAATTTGTTCTTCTCCTTGGGATCGTTGACGACGAATACATTGATAAAAAATCCATCTCTCTTCAATGTTCGTACGGCATTGGAGTCTAAAATATTTTTGGAAGGGTGCCAGCCATCCGCTACTCAATGGAAGGAGGTACTCAACAATGACGAAGCACTGACGGCTGCCACGTTGGACAGGCTCATCCACCATTCGCATATTCTGAATATCCAGGGAGAGAGCTATCGTCTGATACAGAAACGAAAAGCGGGAATTCTTTAACCCACGAGGTGCGGCATGATGCCGTCAAAAGTGGTACATATTTACTCCGCGTGCTGGTACATTTTTAGGTTGCGCTTGACAGTCTTGGCCCCGAGACGCTTCAGGTGTTCGATGCGCCCCAAGACGTTGTCCCTTCCATCCGTCAGCTGGGATTTCGCTTTGTTGAATGAGGCGGCGGTACTGTCGATCTGTTTGCCGATGCGGTTGAAGGTATCGACGAATCCCGCCATTTTGTCGTAGAGTTTTCCCGCCTCCTCGAACATCTTCGCCGCTAGTCCGCTTTTTGAGGCAGGAGTCAAAGGAGAGGATGATGCCGCTTTTCTGTCGATAGACTTGACAATATCTTGTCATATGGCTATGATATGGCAAGATATTGTCAGAAAGGAGAGAGATGCAGGCCGTCAACTACTCTCACGCTAGAAACCATCTCAAATCGCTGATCGAAGATGTCGACCAAAACTTCGAAGAGTATCTCATCGTCACTAAAAATGACGCCAAGGCGATGCTGATATCGGTCGACGAATACCGATCGATGAAAGAGACGCTCTATCTGCTCTCCACGCCTGCCAACAGGGAGAGACTACTTCAATCGATCGAAGAGATCGAAGCGGGACGATTCGAACCCAAAGAGCTGATAGAAGAATGATTGTCGCCTTCTCCTCCATCGGATGGGAGGATTATCTCTACTGGCAGCGCACCAACAAACGCGTGCTCAAACGGATCAACACACTCATCAAAGATATCGTCCGCAATCCCGAGGACGCGAACGGCCTCGGCAAGCCCGAAATGCTCAAAGGCAACCTGAGCGGTTACTTTTCCAGGCGCATCACCGACGAGCATCGGCTGGTTTATAAGATCGACGGAGATTATCTCATCGTCGCGCAGTGCCGGTTCCATTATATGTAAATGTTCGATTCTGGAAACGATAGGCTTTCTCGTTTTGGTGTTTTCCTTTGGAAAGATCCGCATCAGAACTCACCTTCCGTATAGAGAAAGACGAACTGAAAAAACTCACCGGCATATGACAAGGAAAGTATCGATCCTTCCCCCTAAAATAACATCCATCATTGTGACAGGAAACTTCGATGATCCTCCATGCCCTACGCTGCCATCCCGATCACAAATGCCTGTTCACCTCGTCAATCACCAGTACGCCCCCTTCATAGTGGCAAAAGATCCTTTCAACGTTGCCGGAATTGAGATAACACTCGTGCGTGGATGGGTATTTCGTTTTTTTCCCTGCAGTGGTTTGAAAGTACTCGATTTGAGATTTTTACCATGCTCCAGGTTCATGGCCAAATCGTCCATCGTTTCGTTGAACTATCTCGTTCTTTTCTTGTCCAGACCACTATTTATTGCTCCACCGACAAATAGTCCGAATTATAATATTGCATGGAAAAATAGACGCACGAAAACTTAGTCCCAGAGAACTCATGGAGAAACGGAAGATTGTTATAAGGCTTCGGGAAAAAGGAGTGTCCAACAAGGAAGTAGCTCAGATAGTAGGGATATCTGCGCAGACAACCTCCACATACTACTCCCGATATAAAAAGAAGGAAAAGATTCCCTAAAAGTAAAGCAAGCGGGTCGTCCCAAAAAGTAGGCAAAAAATTAACCGAACCGATAATGCAGATATCTGGTGGGCGGATGAAACGAGCTGTGCCCCATTGCCTACCAACCTCAAAGGATATGCCCCTGTCGGCAGCAAGAACAAGCCTGTGCTTACACATCCTGCCAAAAGTTCAAGATCAATATAATCTCTTCTATCACTAATACGGACAAGAGTATGTTCGCTCTATATGACGAAAGTATCAATGTCGATAGATTCATCGATTTTATGCAAAGAGTGATCGACTCGAGCCAAAAGAAAGTCTATTTGATTGTGGACAACCTCAGGGTCCACCATGCAAAGCTTGTCAAGGCCTGGATAGAAGAGCATAAAGAACAAATAGCTCTATTTTATCTGCCTTCCTATCCGCCGGAATTCAATCCTGACGAGTATCTCAATCAAGACTACAAGAAAAATGCTAACAAGAATAAAATCCCACTCGACAAAAAGAGTTTAAAGAGAATACGCTTGCGCATATAAATGCACTGTAAAACAATCCTGAAAAGGTGGCCAGCTTTTTCAAGCATCCGAGTGTGAGTTATGCGGCTTGATGTTTCAGATTATTTGATGGGGGTAATAATGTAATGAAAACCATTTATTCTTAGTTTACTAAACCCCATTGCTTCAGCCTTTTCTTGCTTTTTTTCTTCTTTTTTTGTTACACTTTATTGATTTAATATGTTAAATAAAGTTGTGTACACAAAGCATGTATCTTCTCCGTAAAAAAGGACAATACCCGTGGAACCCATACTCGTACTCGGACTCGACCTCGGCCCTACCTCTATCGGATGAGCTCTTACACGACACACCGGAGACGAAGCGGAACTCGCCGCCGGAAACGCCTTCATCTTCGCCACCGCCTACGACGAAAAGAGTAAAAGCGAGACAAAAAACAAGAACAGGCGCACAAAGAGACAGATGCGCCGGCAGCTTCGAAGAAAAAAATCCAGAAAGCGGACGGTGCTCGAAATCCTACACCGGCACGGCATCGCCGATACGGCCGACAGGCACAAAATGAAAGCCTCGCACCCCAATCTGTTCGCCCTTCGCGCCGAGGCGCTGGACCGCCCACTCTCAAAGAGCGAATTCACCCAGATCGTCTACACCCTCGCCGGGCATCGCGGCATGAGCGACAGGTATGAAATCAAGGAGAAGAAAGGTAAGGAGGACAAAGAGAAGAAAAAGGCGGCAGGCGGGATTTTGCGCAACAGGGACCTACTGAAAGAGTGCGGCTTCAGGACATTCGGCGAGGCCAAGTTCAAGACCGTCAGCCTTGAAAGTGGCAAACGGTACAGAAACGGACCCGGAGACTACTCCAACAGCTACGATTTCTCCATGACCCGGCAGGAGCTCGAAGAGATCGTCCGTGCACAAGCGCAGATGCAGAGCCCGGCCCTTTTGGGCATCGATCACGAGGCCCTTCTCGAAGAGCTCTGCGAGACCATTTTTTTCCAGCGTCCGCTAAAGAGCACGGAGGAGATGGTCGGGTTCTGCTCCGTCGAGTACCACAAGGGCGTCAAGTGCGCCGCCAAGTGCTCCTACGCCTTTTTCCGCTACGCCCTGCAATTGCAGTATCACAATATACGTCTTGTCCGTAAAGCGACGGGCGAGATCGTCTCGATTCCGGAGATCGAAGGGGCGGCGGATGCGGATATCTTCGTCGCCGGCGCGATCGCGAATGCCGGAAGCGGCAGCCGCGAGCTCTCCATCACGAAACTTTCGGAACTTCTCGGGCTTCCCCGGGGAAGCTATGAATACGCCACGGGCAGAAACAACAAACCCGTGAAGCTCAAAATCGAGACGGGCGCGATAAAGCTCTATGCCGCCCTGGATGACGGGAAAAGGGGTCACGACGAGATTGTATCTTTGATGGACGATGGCGGAACGGAAAGCCTCTCTTTTAAGCTTTCGTGCCTTCAGAGCGAAGAGCAGCGATACGACTTCCTGATGGGCAAGGGGCTTGAGGAAGAGGAGGCGCGGCAGATCGCCCCGATGGAGTTTGGAGGATTTGGAAGCTATGGCATTCCCATCATGCGTGAGATTTCCGAAAAGATCTCCGCCGGTATGACGCCCAGCGAAGCCAAAGACGCCGTCGGCGCTGCCGGAACCGGAGGAGGGTGCAACTGGAACTTTCTGCCGCCGCTTGAGATGGATCGGAAGTATATCGATGAGGTCTTGCCTCGTTTCGTTCCCGGTTTCGACAAGGATAACTTCATCCCATTTTACGACAACATGGTCAATCCGACGGCACGCCGGGTCATAGCCGAACTTCGCAAGGTCGTCAACCATGTTTTGCAAAACTACGGCAAGCCTGACCGAATCGTGATCGAGACCGCACGGGAGACCAACTCCGTCAAGAAGCAGGACGAAATCAGCCGGGCCCAGGAGAAGCGGAAGAAGGTAAATGAGGCGCTTATGAAAAAGGCGGGCAAGATACCCGGTTTTAACGCCCTCTCCCCCGACAAGGCGCTTCGCCGGTACCGGCTCTGGAAAGAGCAGAAGGGGCGCTGCCCCTACTGCGGCGAGGCCATTCCCGAGGAGAAGATCTTTTCCGGCGATTTCGAAGTCGACCATGTCGTGCCTCGCAGCAGGCTCTATATGGATAAGGGAAAAAACATCGTTCTGGTCCACGCTTCGGATAACCAGGCAAAGGGAAATCTCTATCACCACGACTATCTCAAAAATACGGGAAAGTGGGACAACTTCTGCTCTTTTGTCGAGGGAACTTATCAATGGAAAACGAAGAAGGAGTGGCTGCTGGAAGAGAATTTTGAAGAGAGGCTCAAGGGCATCCTGCCGGACCGGTACCTCAACGACACACGCTACGCCGGGTCGCTGGCGGCAAAATACCTCTCCTACTATCTTTATCCAAGAGAGGGGCGGCACAACAAGGGCGGCGAGCGCCCCATATTCAATATCAACGGAACGGGATCGTGGATCCTCCGCGAAAGCTGGGGCCTTGAAAAGAAAAGCAGGGACAACCACTACCACCATTTTATCGACGCCATCACCCTTTCTCTTGCCACCCCTTCGACGATCAAGCGCCTGTTCGAACACATCAAAGTCCAGGAGAAAGGCAAAAAGGATACCTTTCACTGCCCGATTCCGGAGTATCCAAAATTCATAAAGAAAATCGAGGAAGAGTACAGGAGCGGAAAACGCTATGTCAAGCACAGTCGGCGCTACAACTTCAACCAGGAGGTACACGACGAAAAACCCGTGAGCTGCTACCGCGTCAACGAAAAAGGAGAGTGCGACAAGAATGCACCAATCTCTTCGGACGCGCATCTGTTGAAACGGATATCCATCGATGTCGCCTACGGGATTGGCGCCCTCGGCCTGAATCAGGACAAAGGCGCCAAAGAGGATCAGCGCAGAAAGGCGGCTCTCGCCATGGACGAGAAGGAGATGCTCGCCAAGGCCGAAGCCTTCTCGGAAAGGGCGATTGTCGATACAAGCCCGGACCGTTTCGCCAAAAGAGCGTTTATCGAATATGCCAAGCGACGGTTTGAGGCGGACAGGGTGATAGCGGAACTGGACGAAGAAATCGCAAAGAAGAAAAACAAGAACGACGAAGCGGAGAAAGAAGAGCTCGAAACGAAGAAAAAACGCATCGAAGAAGAGATGGAAAAAACGCTTCCTTTCGGCCATTTTACGATGGTGCGGGGCAGAAAAGGAAAAAAAGAGACGATCAAGCGCATCACGGTGCGCGATGTCAACGGGAGCGGAACAGCGACGAAGCTGGGAAACCATCTTCTCATTCGCGACCATATCTTCAACAAGAACAATCTTTTTTGCATTGATGTCTATCGCGACAGAAAAAGCGGGCGAGTATTGATGGCTCCGCAATATGGCCCCCATGTGGCCGGGAAGAACGCAAAAAGGAACACAACCCGCGTGATGGGGAAGAGCCCGAAGCCCGTGGATCTGTCCGACACCAAGAAGTACACATTCCTGTGCACCATCCGACACGGCAATGGAATCGAGATCGAACATGTCAAGTTCGGCACGGTCCGCGGAATATTCCGCGGCGCAGACGTTTCCAGTTCGAGTAATGCCAAACTGGCACACTATAACACCAGAGAGGAGAAGAGGCTGAATTTCCAGACCGGCACTGTGGCATTCAACAAGATCGATATCGGGCTTGATGGCGAAATCGTATACCTCTTCCGAGAAAAGAAGCTCTATGAGGACAATGCGGAAATCTCTTCAGGTCCAAAGAGGGGCAAGGGGGAATTCTACGACGACGATACTCTGGACGCCTTCAGAAAGGGGGTTCTGTTTTGAGTTTTTTGGTTTTTATGCTACAATATTTTTGCTTTTATGCAGTAGAAAGCATTAGGTCAAAAGCATATAGCAAGAGTTTTCCCGGGTTTTCTCGTGCGGCGCAATCCGTAAAAAACCCGGGACTTCCCTTTCCCTCTAAGATTTTCCGTGTTTTATAAAAACCTCTATATCCGAAACCCCTGTAAAATTTCCATTCGCAACGGTCAGATTGTCGTCTCAAACGACGAAGGGCGTCATGTCGTGCCATCCGATGAAATCGGAGCGATCGTGATAGAAAGTCGCGCCGTGACCGTAACCGCTTCTTTTTTCTCCATATGCGCCGAGCACAAAATCGTTGTGATCTTCACTGATGAGAAGCATATGCCGACATCCTTCACTCTTCCCGTTTCCGGCCATTCTCGCTCGTCCGAGGTCGCAAAAGCTCAAATCCTTTCAACAAATCGTCTCAAAAGCAGGCTTTGGCGAAAAATCGTCGTCTCAAAAATCGTCAATCAGTCGGATGCGGCCGGCATGTTTAATCCAAAACTCAAAAAGCGCCTTGCCGTCATCGCCCGGAGGGTCAAGATGCGAGACAGCGAAAACGTGGAAGCCGAAGCGGCAGCCGTATATTTTAAAAATCTTTTTACGGTTCCAATGATTCGAAGAAGTGATGACGACATCCGTTCCGCCGCTCTAGATTACGGGTATGCCGTGGTGCGTGCATGTGTGGCACGATCGATTGTGGGACATGGAATGATTCCTCAAATCGGGATTTTTCACAGATCCGGACTCAATCCTTTCAATCTCGCGGACGACTTGATTGAGCCATACAGGCCCTTTGTTGATATTGTCGTTCGGGAAATGGATGAAGAAGGAGACTTCGATGGCGAAGATGAGCTGACGACAGAAACCAAGGGTCGTCTCATTCGAGTTCTGGAGTCTCCTACTTCAATAAGCGGCGGGACAGAAAGGCTTCAAAGCGCGATCGATAAAAGCGCCGCGTCCCTCAAGCGCTGTTTTCTGGATGGAAATGCCGACGATATCGAGCTTCCTTTCGTGCCGGGCCATAATGAGATCGTATTATAAAAATATGGTTGTTTTGGTTTTATACGACATCCCCACAAACACAAAGCAGCGTAGGACCATGTACACAAGATTCAGAAAAGAAGTTCTCTCTCTTGGTTTTGACATGCTTCAATATAGCATTTATTATCGTCATGTTTTTGGAACAAACGCCAGGCATTCTCTAATTGGAAAGATCGTGAAAATATCTCCAAAGGGTATCAAGACAGGAATTTCCATTCGGATTTTGACGATTACAGAGAAACAGTTTATGGATATGGTTGTCGTATATGACACGGACAAAAAAAGACATAAAAAAGAGACAAAAACTGCTACTGGCACGCAACTTTTGCTGTTTTGACTGGCAGAGATATCCTCTCCAAGATACCTAAATTCGGATATCCTGGAGAGTGGCAATTATACAGTAGAAAGCATTAGATCAGGCATATAGCAAAACCATTTACCAGGATTTTGTATATTAAATTATACAGTAGAAAGCATTAGATCAGGCATATAGCAATCCAGGCCAGGATCTCTTCAAGTTCTGGGATTATACAGTAGAAAGCATTAGATCAGGCATATAGCACAAAACGCTTGCAGAGACCAAAGACGAGATTATACAGTAGAAAGCATTAGATCAGGCATATAGCCAACGTGACGGTCATCGGGCAGACGGCCTAATTATACAGTAGAAAGCATTAGATCAGGCATATAGCAAATTCGTAAAATGGCATTTAGTCCCGGTTATTATACAGTAGAAAGCATTAGATCAGGCATATAGCTCTCCGGGGCCTCGATCTCGAAGGGGTTGAATTATACAGTAGAAAGCATTAGATCAGGCATATAGCCAAGACTGATGAAAATAACGATTCAGTTGAATTATACAGTAGAAAGCATTAGATCAGGCATATAGCGACATCCATAGCAGCGTACTTTGCTTGTGCATTATACAGTAGAAAGCATTAGATCAGGCATATAGCATCTTCGGCAGTCGTGCAACCGGCGCTGTTATTATACAGTAGAAAGCATTAGATCAGGCATATAGCCTGCTGGTCGATCAGCTCTCCATCTTTCGATTATACAGTAGTGTCAAGCGCAACCTAAAAATGCACCACCGCGCGGAGTAAATATGTACCACTTTTGACGGCATCAAGGCGCAGCTTGTGGTTTAAAGAATTCCCGCTTTTCGTTTCTGTATCAGACGATAGCTCTCTCCCTGGATATTCAGAATATGCGAATGGTGGATGAGCCTGTCTAACGTGGCAGCCGTCAGTGCTTCGTCATTGTTGAGTAC
>JAMOOM010000135.1 GCA_027065515.1 Campylobacterales bacterium | reverse complement strand
TGCCCACAGCGGGAATCAGTGAAAGCAGATATAAAATAAGTGTCGTGGTTGCGATTCGCCACTTGGCCTCTTTGAATACGATCTTCATCTCCTCTTTGTCGAAAATTTCACCGGCTACGTCTCTGGTGAGAAGCCTGTGGAACAGAAAATAGAAAGGCGCGTTCATCGCCACGATATTTACAAGAGGCACGAAATAGAAGGGCAAAGAGACTAGAAAAAAGAGCATGAAAAGCGCAAACTGTTTGAGCATGAACAGAATGTACTCTCCGATGGTGACTGTAGCTTTGCGTTCGATATCGGGATAGTGCCGTCTTTGAACTTCGGCTACGACGTATGGAGTGAAGAAGCCTACGATAACGACGGCCAAAATCACAGATACCAATACGGCGAACCCTCCGCCTACCACATAAAAGAGTGTACCGGCTACCGCTTTGAACAGGAAGCTTCCCATTATGGTAGCCATCAGCGGATACTCTTTGGCAAACTGCGCCAATTCATTTTGTGACTGGGCGATATCTGGATTTTGCGACGCTTGCGCCGCGATATTGAGCATATCGAAAAACTCTCCCGAAAGATAGTACAAAAATATAAAAGCCACTATCGCCGTAATCAGAAACGGGGCTGTGCTCAGCGCCAGAAATTTCGTTGTGAAAAAATCCGAAAGCGCTTTGGCAAAAATCGCTCCTTCGTTTTCGATAATCGGTTTGTCGTCTCTCATGGTCCTCCTCCTTCAGGTATTCAAAGTATATCATACAGGAGTTTTTAGAGATGGCCTTGATATAATTGCTTCAAAAAAGAGGAATGGACGATGTACGATGTGTTGATCATTGGCAGTGGCGGGGCGGGACTTTCCGCTGCGCTCGCTGCGCGCGATACCGGCGCCAAAGTGGCAGTGCTAGGGAAAAACTATCCAACCCGTTCACAGACTTCCATGGCGCAGGGAGGCATAAATGCCGCATTGGGCCATGTCACGCCAGATTCCGTCCAGTCACATATAGCAGATACGCTAAAATCGGCAGATACGCTTGGCGATGAAAAGCGAATCTCCAGGCTTTGCGAAAAAGGCCCCGATGCGATGAAGTGGCTGGATCGTTTGGGGACTCCCTTTAGCCGGCTCGAGGATGGCAGGGTGGCGCAGCGACGATTGGGAGGGGCGGCTGCGGCGCGCGCTTGCTATGCCCAGGACTATACGGGTCTGAAAATTCTGCATACACTCTACGACAACACTCTCAAATCGGAAGTGGAATTTCTGGATGAATATTTTCTTTTGAACTTCATTGTCGAAGAGTCCCGCGTGCTCGGCGTGACTGCGATAGAGATGAAAAGTGGCGAAGTGAAAGCGATCGGCGCAAAAAGCATCGTCATAGCGAGTGGAGGATACAGCGGCCTGTATCGCGGTTTCACCACCAATTCGGTAGCGACCACGGGCGATGGTATAGCGGCAGCTATCCGTGCAGGATGCGTGCTCGGCGATATGGAATTTATACAGTTTCACCCCACGGCTCTTGAAAAAAGCGGTATTTTGATCAGCGAGAGTGCAAGGGGCGCAGGCGGCAAACTGCTCGATGGAGCAGGCGAGCGTTTTGTCGATGAGCTCAAGCCGCGCGATGTAGTGGCCAAAGCGATCTGGGAAAAGATAGAGAGTGGAGAGAGTGTCTATCTGGATATCCGCCATCTGGGAGAAGAGTTCATAGAAGAGAATCTTCCACAAGAGAGAAAGCTGGCCCGTTTCTACGAGGGTGTCGATCCTGTAAAAGATCTGATACCGATAAAACCGGTAGCCCACTACACGATGGGAGGCATAGAGGTCGACGAGAGCCATATGAGTGCCGTAGATGGGCTTTTTGCAGCTGGCGAATGTGCCAACGCCCACGTGCACGGAGCGAATCGGCTGGGGGGAAATTCGCTTCTCGAGACGATAGTTTTCGGGCGCGAAGCGGGTGAAAATGCCGCAGCTTTCGCCAAAGCGCACGGTGAAGTGAAGCCAGCTTCCAGCGAGCAGTTCGAAAAGGATCGGAATTTCGTCGCCGCGATCGGGCACTTCACCAACCAGATCGACTTTTATGAAAAGCGTGAATTTATGGGGAAGATTTTCTATAGAAATGTAGGAATTATCCGTAACGAAATGGGGCTGAAAGGGGTGCTCTCCGTGATTCGCCAGATGCAAAAGGAGCTCCCGTTCATGGGAATCGCCGATAAGAGCAAAGAGTGCAATACCAACCTGACGGATTTTATCGAATTTGGCAATATGGTGGAGCTTGCCGAGGTCGTTTTGATAGCCGCCATCGGACGCAACGAATCCAGAGGGGCCCACCAGCGCGAAGATTTCCCCAAAAAAGATGATGAAAAATTCGCCGGAGTCCATTCGCTTGCATGGAAAGAGGCGGGCACGCTCTGCAATGAATTCAAAGGATTGGCATAAGATGGAA
The DNA here is from genome assembly GCA_027065515.1 of Campylobacterales bacterium. Lineage (GTDB taxonomy): Bacteria > Campylobacterota > Campylobacteria > Campylobacterales > Hydrogenimonadaceae > Hydrogenimonas. Next base: position 34,577 of record JAMOOM010000135.1, on the reverse strand, counting down.
AAATCGAAAAAGGAGAGCTTGACGGCCGAAGCGCTCGAAAATGAACTGAAAAGAGCGAAGAGAAAACTTGAAAATATCGAGAAACTGATAGAGACGGTCGAAGAGGAGCTCGTCGATGGAGAGGAGCTCGAAGATGAAGCAAGAACCCATCGGCCCAAAAGCTTCGATGATGAAAAGGCGAAAAGATGAAGATACGGATCAGACGATATCATGCCATGCGAAAGCCAAGCAGCGTGGTGCAGGAGTGGGAGATTCCCGATGGATTGACGCTGCTGGAAGCGCTTGCATGGATCAAAGAGAAAAAAGACCCTACCCTCACTTTCCGCTCAGGATGCAGAAGCAGCGTCTGCGGAAGCTGCAGCGTGCGGGTCAACGGCAAAGAGAGGCTCGCTTGCGGCTACAAACCCAAAGAAGGCGATCTTGTCGAGCCCATAAGGTTCGCTCCGATCTTGAAGGATCTGATGGTGGATCAGAAGGCGGCGTTCGATACGTTGAAGCGTGCCAAAACGTGGCTGGAGTCTTTCAGGAGCGACGCTGTCGTCACGCCAAAAGAAGAGAAGCGTACGGAGCTGCAAAGCGACTGTATTTTGTGCCATTCGTGCTACAGCGCATGCCCCGTCTATGAGAGCGATGCGCAGTTTCTGGGCCCATTCGCGCTCACAAGAGACTGGCGATATATAGCAGATCCCAGAGAGGGCGAGCCTATGGGCAAGATCGAGGCGATTCAGGCCAAAGGGGTTTGGGATTGCACACTGTGCGGCGAGTGTACAGCTGTCTGCCCACAGGGGATCGATCCAAAGAGCGATATTTTGATGTTACGCACAAAGAGCGTGCAATCTGGATATAACGACCCTAATATGGAGCAGTTTGGCAGTTTTGGACTGGATTTTTGATGTTGAATCTTACACAAAAACAGCTCAAACCATTCGATGGCCTAAGCGATAGGCTGGTCGAGGAGATCAATCGCATCGGTATCATCAGGGAGTACCCCAAAAGATCTATGGCGATGGATAGTGACGATACTTTGCGCCACTTCTACATTATCCTGGAGGGGCGACTGAAGGTTTACCAGTACAATCCAAAGAACAACCGTGAGCAGACACTCTACCTGCTCGGGCCTCACGATATGTTCGATGTAATTACCGTCCTAGATGGGCAGCGGCACGAAGTTATGACAGAAGCGATTGACAGCGTCAAAGCCTTGGAGCTCCCTATAGAAAAAGTAAGAGAGTGGCTGGACACGAATCCGGCTTTCAATCGTGTCTTTTTCCCGTATCTCGCCAAACAGATGCGTCATATAGAAGAGTTGGCGACCGATCTTTCGCTTTACGATACATCCACCAGGCTCATGAAGCTGATTTTGAAAAACCTCAATTTCAAAGACCCTTTAAAGCATCACCTTGGGCTTTTGCACAATCTCCCGCACGAGGAGATCGCCTCGATGATAGGAACGGTAAGGCACGTGGTGAACCGCCATCTGCAGCAGCTCAAGCGTGAAGGTATCTTGAATATAGAGCGCAAAAGATTGGCGGTGAACGATGTGAAAAAACTTCTCCAAAAGGCCGAAGATGAGCGATGAATCCAGCAAGATGCAGATAGCGTCCGAGTTGCTTGAAGATATCGAAAATATCAACCACCCATCCGATTTCGAGTTGGGAGACGATTATGCAGTTTTGATTCTCAGGCTTCCTGAAATCGGGCCCGATGGATTGGAGATTGTGTCTCATGCATTCGTTATAAAGCAGAAGAGTTGCTTTCGTTTCGACAGAGAACTGCAAAATCTCCAATCCGTGGGATCCATAGAGCAGATGCACGATTTTCTGGATCGAAAGATCGATAGATTGCTAAAAGAGATCCAGCACTATCACTACGAGATCGAGATGCTCGAAGAGAGCCTGTACGAAGGGCCACTCTCTTCTAGCTTTATGCAGCGATGGCTCGCCTATAAAAAAGATATTTCACTGATTCACCGCTTGATGTTTCACGCCGCTTTGGCTTTCGAGCTTTTTATCCGTTATCGCAAAAAGAGCGATCCTGCATTCAGGGAGCTTGCATTTGCCGATCTTTTCGAGCATATGGAGCGTATCCGGGACCTGGCGAAAGCCGCCATGGAGAAACTCGACAATCTATACGACTTCTATCGGGCCAAAGTGGACGAGAGAATGAACCGCAACATGTATTTTCTTACAGTCATCTCGGCGATCTTTCTTCCGCTGACTCTGGTGACTGGTTTTTTCGGCATGAATACAGGCGGCCTGCCCTATACCGATGATCCTGCCGGGACTGTGAAAGTAGTGGCTATCTCCATTCTCCTCGAGGTGCTCTTTTTGATACCTTTTTTCCTTCTTTCGTCGAAAAAAATAGAAAAATACCGCAAGCACGGTAAAAGTGACACTTAAGTCGCAGAACGATACTATAGTTTCATACTAAAATTCCTTGAGTTCAAAGAATAAAGTTTGCCCATGCTTACAGGGCCCAATCCAGCAAAAACCAAAAAGGAGTTTTTCGATGAAAAAAGTTTTGATATCGTTCGCAGCGGCGACACTGTTGTTTACAGGCAGCGTTTACGCTTCGCAGACATCTGCACAGGTGAGTGAAAAAGCGGTGCAAAGCGCCAAGGATACGGCTCGACAGCAGCAGATAGGCGTCGTTGAAGAGGCGGTTAGCGCAGTGATGTTGACTCAAAATGTCCTCGACAAGCTCGATAAAAAAGATATAGATGGCGCCAAAAAAGATCTCGAAAAGGCGATTGGTAAACTCGAAGTGGTGCTTGCACACAAAGATGCGCCCGCACTATTGCCGATCGATTCAGTCATCACCGCCACAGAGTATCTGGGCGATCTAAAGAGTATAAAAGAGACACTCGATGCGGTGAAAAAGCTGCTGGTGGTCGGGAAAGTGCAAGAAGCCAGGCGGCTGCTCGATACCCTTCAGAGCGAAATCGATATTGTAACAGTAAACCTGCCTCTGATCTCCTACCCTCAAGCGCTTAAACTCGCGGCTAAATATATCAACGAAGGGAAGACAAAAGAGGCTCGCGATGTACTCGAGATGGCGCTTGGCACGCTGGTGCAAAACGAGATCGTTATTCCTTTGCCGATTCTGAAGGCACAGGCGCTGATCGAAGCGGCCAGCAAAATAGCCAAAAGCGACAAAGCGCAGGCTCTGAAACATCTCGAAGCAGCAAGAGAAGAGCTGAAGATCGCAAAAGCGCTGGGATATACCAGCAGCAGCGATACCACCTACAAAGTACTCGACGATGCGATAGAAAAGATTGAAAAAGAGATCGAAGGTCCCAACAAAGCCGAAAAACTCTTCGAGGATCTGATGAAGAAGCTAAAAGAGTTCAAAGAAAAAGCCGTCAAGGCTGTCAACACCAAAAAGAGTGAAAAATGACGATCGTAGGTCGTATGTTCGACAAAGAGACACTTAAAAAGTACAGCACCCAGACGATTATAGCCGGTATATTGATGGCTCTGCTGGGGCTGGTTGGAGTTTTCGCTCCCTCATTGATGTCGCTGGTAGTTGTCAATTTTCTGGCATGGCTCTTTCTTTTCAGCGCCATCGTTCAGGGTGTGATCACATGGAAAAGCTACAGAAACTCTTTCAGTGCATGGCTCAAACCCGCCATTTCGCTCATTACAGCCATCCTTTTGCTCTTTTTCCCTTTTGAAGGAGTGGCGGCAGTCGGTATAATGTTGGCGGCCTATCTTCTTGTCGATGCCTACTCCAGCCTTTCGTTCGGCTGGGAATACAGACCGAACAAGGGGTGGTGGCTGATGATCGTCAATGGGATCCTTTCGATTGTGCTGGCTGTCATTTTCATGATAGACTGGCCTTTCAGTTCGATCGTGCTGGTAGGGTTGTTCGTGGGTATCAGCCTCTTTTTCGACGGGATCACGCTTATCGCGTTCGGGCTTGGCGCGAAGAGTGTTTCCGACGACGATATAGCCAAAGATAAAGATAAAGAAGAGAACCAACAAAACACAAAGGAGAGTGAACAATGAAGACCGAAGGCGCATACAAAATAGAGTTGATCTTCAAAAAAGGCGCCGGCTTGCAGCTGGCCAAAAACAAGGTTCCGGAAGTGGAAGAGAAGATAGAGCAGAAACTTTACGATATGCTCGTCGTGGCCAACGAGAATGCAGGCTACAACGGCCGTGACGTGATCTGGTACAGCGATATGCCGCTGACCAAAGCGATGAAAGAGTCTATGCAAAAATTTAAGGAGCTCGAAGAGGCTCTCGAGCTGAAACCAATTCTCGATCGTTTGGCGATTCATCCTCCGTTGGGCCGCGATATGGAGGTGGAGCTGGAAAACAAGCTTCCTGAAATCGTGGGTACACTGATCTATATACTCGCCAACGTAGCCAAAGAGTTTTCGACTGATGACAAAACTGTCAGTGAAGATGAATTGAAAAGAGCGATGCGTATTCTCGATCTGACGATATAACGACGACGGAAACAATATCCCGATATAAAGGAGGTATGATATGTCTATACCATTGCTTGGAGAAAGTTTTCCGACCATCGAGGTTCAGACGACGCACGGGCCGATGAGCTTGCCGGATGATTTGAAAGGAAAGTGGACGGTCCTTTTCAGCCATCCCGCCGATTTTACGCCGGTCTGTACGACCGAGTTCGTATCGTTCCAGAAGCATAAAGAGCAATTTGATGCGCTAAATTGCCAGCTTGTCGGCCTTTCGGTCGACCAGGTCTTCAGCCACATCAAGTGGGTCGACTGGATCAAAGAGAAGCTGGATGTCGAAATCACGTTCCCGATTATCACGGCCAACGACCGCATCGCGGAAGCGCTTGGGATGCTGCATCCCGCCAAGGGGAGCAACACGGTTCGTGCGGTCTTCATCATCGATCCGGATGGTGTGACGCGAACGATCCTCTACTATCCGCAGGAGATCGGGCGCAATGTCGACGAGATCGTCCGCGCCGTCAAAGCGCTGCAAAAGAGCGATGCCGATGGCGTCGCCACGCCGGCCAACTGGCCCGAAAACGAGCTGATCGGCGATCACGTCATCATCCCGCCCGCCACTGATATCAAGACGGCCGAAGAGCGATGCAAGACCTACGAATGTTACGACTGGTGGTTCTGCCACAAAGCGCCGTAACCGTCCGAGAAAAACTCCGGTATAATAGAATCCAAAATACCGGAGGCGCACCATGCACCACGTTGTAATCGTCGGAGGCAGCTACGGCGGCCTTCGCGCCCTCAAAGAGCTTTCGAAACATCCACATATCCGCATTACCCTCATCGACAGGCATCCATACCACTTTCTTCAAACGGAAGGTTACGATCTCATTGCGGGCAAAGTTCCTTTTTACGAAACGATCATCGGGCTGAGATCGCTATGTGCCGGCCTTGGCGATAGAATCTCTTTCAAACATGCCGTCGCCAAATCCCTGGACCCGGACAAAAACGAGCTGATATGTGAAGATGGCGAAAAGATCCCTTACGACTATTTGGTGGTTGCCGCCGGTGCTGTGACGCGTTTTTTGCCGTCCGTGGAGGGGTTGCGAAGCTGTTCGAGAGGAGTCAAGAGCCTCACAGGCGCCTTTCGGCTAAAACAGTTTTTCGAAGAAGAGCTCTATCAGAGGCTAGAAAGCGCTGAAAACGCCAAAGCCCACTACAGTATCCTCGTAGTCGGAGGGGGTCTTTCAGGAGTGGAGATTGCTGCGGAAATGCAAGCCTACTTCAACCGGTATTACCGTTCCAACGCACTTTCTTGCGGTAAATTAAAGATTCATCTCGTCAGCGGATCGCTACTGAAAGGATTGCCCGGCCAGGTGGTCGAAAAAAGCCACCGGCGGCTGGAGAAGCTTGGGGTTCTTATCCATCTGGGCGCGCATCTGAAGCGGGTCGAACATGATCGTGCCTGGCTGGAAGACGGCAGAGATATTCCTTTCGATTTTATGGTTTTTGCAGGAGGAATCATGGCGGCTCCTTTTGTGCAGGAGTTGCCATTCGAAAAGAATGGGCTCGGACAGATCGTGGTGGATGATTATTTGCGGGCGAAAGATAGCGAAAATATTTTCGTCATAGGAGATGCCGCCGATTTGAGAGACAGGAGCGGGCGTACCGTGCCGCCCACTGCCCAAAGCGCCGAACAAAGCGGCACTCAGGCCGGCCAAAATATCATCCGCGAGTTCAAAGGAGTCCAGATGCGAAAAGCCGACATTCGGCTTCGAGGCCTGGCGATCGCACTGGGAGGCCACTATGCGATTATCGATACCGGATATTTTCATATCTATGGAGTGCCGGCATGGCTGGGGAAAAAGGTGATCGAAAAGAGCTATAAATGGCCATTGCGCCAGATAGCCCGCAAAGGGGCGGCCAAAATAGGCACATGCACTTAAATCAGCACAAAAAGTGTAAAATAAAAACGACAGATAGATAGAAGGAGGCTATAAAGATGGCAAAAGAGCACAGTTTCGATATCACTGCCAAGGCGGATATGCAAGAGATCAAAAACGCTATATCCCAGGCACAGAAAGAGGCGGACAACCGTTATGATTTCAAAGGACTTGCGAAGTCGATCGATCTCAATGAGAAGGCCAAAACCATAACGGTTACAAGCTCGAGCGACAACAAGCTAGACGCGTTGATAGACATTTTGACGGGGAAAATAATCAAACGCGGACTCGATCCAAAGGTACTCAAAGAGATAAGCCGTGAAGATGCGAGCGGTGGAACGAGGCGCGCAGTTTTTTCGATCGTGGATGCGATCGGCAAGGAAGATGCCAAACAGATCGTCAAAGAGATCAAAGGGATGAAGCTGAAAGTGCAGGCATCCATCCAGGGAGACGAGATCAGGGTCTCTGGAAAATCTCTCGATGATCTTCAAGCCGTGATGGCTCATCTCAAATCTCTGGATCTAGATTTTCCCGTCAACTTCGGAAACTACCGCTGAGAATGATCGACCTAAGTAGGGACGAGTGGACACAAGAGGAGTTTCTACGCGCCAAAAAGGAGTTGGAAAGGCAGGGGCGACAGGTTTTGCTCGTAGATACGATCGCGCGCCCCATCGAGGGGGCCGAAACGGTGCTATACAATCCGTTTGAGCTCAAAGCCCATGCAGAAGGGACGGTACTGGTTTTCTACTGTGATACAGGCAAGGAGACCAGGGAGCGTCTGCCGGAGTTTCGCAAAAAGTTTCCCGATAAAATCTGCATATCGTTGCGCGGCGGCCGCGGCTATTGGCGCAAGTTATTGCGGATATAAGCTCTCTTACCTGATGTAGAAAGGGAGATGATAAAATAAGCGAGTGAAGTGATTTGGGAATTGGAAAAGTGTGCGTAAGCCGGCATTCTTCCTATGATCCCTTTTTTGCCGTTTCTTAAAATGGCTGCGATGGTAGATAGATCGAAATACCTGATATTGGGTGCGCGAAACCTTATTCCAACTCCTTCCGTGCCATGGCATCTGGCGCATTGGGCTTTGACGAAGATCTTTTTCCCCGGGTGCACGGGTGGAAAACCTTGGGCCACATAGTCGGCTATCACATCTGCTAGTACAGGATCTGGAACCATCGGCGGCATACTCCCGGGAAAGCTTTTTTTGAAATTGTGCCCGCCATTTTGGATAGTGTATTTTGCGCTCTTTTTCGATATTCTTCTGGTGAGATTCGCAGCGAACCCATCTCTTCCTTTTCCGTCTTTGCCGTGGCAGAAGGCGCATTTTTCGAGAAAAAGAGCTCTCCCTGCCTCTGTCAGATACTCTTTGTCGATCTTTTTCATAATCTTTTCAAGAGTCTTGAGATATCTCTTCTCTTTTTCCATATCGAACTCATCTTCCGCAAAAACAGGAAAATTCACTGCAAGCGAACAAAAAAATATTAAAACCGCTACTGTTTTCATGGGTACAGTGTAGTAAAAATCAGGATAATATTTATTGATATATATCAAAGAAAACAGTATAGCTTTTTTCTATGCTCCTGTAAAACTGGAAACATACGCAAACGGCATGGTGATAAAAAGAGGACGGAAATCTGTCTTGACTTTTTGGGCCATTGTATGCTAAAAATGCGGCGTTTTATCGATCACCGGCAGTCGTGTGACCACCCTTTGCCGCTATGGTAAAAATTTTTAGTAATCGAAATATAGCAGGATACAGAAAAATGAAAAAAACTTTATTGCTTTGTCTGACGGCAGGAATGTTGGCGACTGCATCTGAAATCCGCTTTGGGCATGGCACCTATGCGCTAAAGGGCGGCTTTCTCGGATTCACAAGCCGTTGCACAACCGATATCAGTAGCTATTCAATGGTGGAGCAGCATAAAAATATCCTGAAATCAAGAGGATACTATGCGTACAATATTACATGGTACGACTCCGACGAACTCTTGCGAAAACAACAAACGTTAAACTCGGGAGCCAGCCAGGTAAAAAGCATGACCCCAGGTTCATCATCGACCTCGGTGCAGATTCCAGGCCTCGAGTATCGCTATCAAGGGTTGGATGTGCAAGCTGCGATCGGGTACGACCTATATCATAAAGGGGAGAACGACTTCTTAGGCATGGGGATTTTGGCGGGCATATCTCTGCCGTGGATCGACACACAAAAGAGCAGTGATAGCCTTGCCGACCACACCTTTGACAATATATACGAAAAGAGTAAAACGAAAATCAAGACATATAGGATAGGACCGAGCATAGAGGGGCGTAAATCGATAGGAAGGTTTTTCTCGGCTTATCTCTCCGGTACAGCCGCTTATCAGACCGGTAAAATTAAAAACGATTATGCGAGCGCCGATTTTAACGCCAATGGATGGTTTGGAGCTTTTGATGCCGGGTTGCGTTTTCAGCCTGTAAGTTATGATAAAAAGTTTTTTGGCATCACGATAAGCCCACGCCTCTATGCAAATCTCGGTTATCGTTATAGCCACTGGGAGCTCAAAGATGTAGCGATCGATATAAGTGGTACAGGAGTGGCTTTTGACAAGGATACGATGAAAATGTCCACTTCGATAGCCTATTTCGCAATCGGCTATTCATTTTAATAGCTATTGACCGTGAATCGCATAAAGCGGTAGCGACTACCCTTCCGGTCCGCGAGGCGTTTGAATATTTAAAAGAGAATGGAATCGATTTCAGCGGAGCGAAAGGATAAGAATGCAGTGGATAGCGTATGTCCGGTCTATAGCTTTTACGATGATTTCAATCGAAAAGAGTCGCATCGACAAGGGGCAAATCATGGAATATGAAGCATGAACATCCTCCCCATCGAAACCATCGATATACCGGAACTGGCCCCTTACAGGACGCTGCGGGGGAATCTTTTCGACCGCGACGGTAGCTTCGTGGCGGACTCTCCTCGTGTGGTAGGCCTGCTGCTGGAGAGTGGATTGCGCTTCAAGAGCCTGCTTTGCACCCCGGAATATTTCGACAAAGAGCGGGGGCGGATCGAGGCTGCGGATGTGCCGAAGGTCTATCTGGGAGAGCGGGAGATCCTGGAGAAAGTCGTAGGCCACTCCATTCACCACAATGTAATGGCCCATGTCATTCGACCGGAAAACACTCCTCTTTCGCATCTGCCCGATCGGGTAGTGATGCTTACCCGGCTCAACAATCTGGAGAATGTCGGTGCGATCGCACGCAGTGCGGCTGCCTTGGGAGTAGGAGGCTACGCGGTGCCCGAAGCGGGTCCCCATCCCTATGGACGCCGGGCGATCCGGGTGAGCATGGGATATGTGACCAAACTGAAGGTTCACCGCTACAAGGATATTCTATCGACGCTGGAGAGCTTCCGGCAGTCTGGGTACACGCTGATCGCCGCCGAGGCCGTTTCCACAGCGATCCCTCTCTCCTCATATGCACCGCCCTCGGGAAAGTGGGTGCTGGTTCTGGGCAACGAAGAGGATGGTGTGGCCCCGGAGGTCCTGCAGGCTTGCGATGTGGCGGTGAAGATAGAAATGGAGCCCGGCATCGCGAGCTTCAACGTCGCTACCGCCGGGGCGATCATCATGCATTGGCTGCGATTTGGTGCATGAAAAGAGACTAAAGAGCGTTTGCCAGAGTTTCGCAAGAGATTTCCCGATAAAATCTGCATATCGTTGCGCGGCGGCCGCGGCTACTGGCGCAAGACACTACGCATATAGGGGAAACGATGAGGGAGGCATGCCGAACGTTCGTGCGACTGATCGAAGCGGGCGACTACTATGAAGCACACGAAGCGCTCGAAGAGATTTGGTATCCGAAGCGGTTTGAAAAAGATGACGAAATTTCGTTGATCAAAGGGTTCATCAATGCATCCGTGGCGTTCGAACTGGTCAAAAAGGGACGGATGGAACCTGCGAAAAAGACGTGGAAGGTCTTCTTGAAGTATCGACCGCTGATCGAACGTGTCGAGTCTGAGCATCTGCCGCTCTATCGGAAGGTCGGCGCGCTTTTGGAACGGAAATATGAACAACTGTTCGGGGCGTGAATATCACGAGGCGACGAAGCACTCCTGGATTTCTGTCCGCCAAAACCCCAACAGGCTCGATTGGGAGCGTCAGCCCGCATCGATGAAGTTCTACCCTTCCGAGCTTCCGCGGATCGAACTTTCGAAAGAGTTTCCCGCCCACACGCTGATTTACCATATCGGTGGAGTAACGGCAAAAAAGAGCTATCCGGGTACCGAGTACTATCTGCGTACCAACCCGAGTGCCGGGGCGCTCTACCCGAACGAAATCTATTTTCAGGCGCGGGGTGTCGAAGGGTTCGACGACGGTATCTACCATTTCGAGGTGGGAAGCTCATCGGCGGTTCTGCTTTTGCCGCTGGAAGAGAAGACGGGGCTCGAGCCGCTTCTGAAACTCTCCTCCCGAATGAAAGGGTTGCTCTTTTTCGTAAGTTCGCCGTGGTATCGTTCGGCCTGGAAATACAAAAACCGCGCCTACCGCTACACGCTTCTCGATGCCGGCCATCTTCTCGGTACGATCGAAGCGGGAAGCTGCCTCTACGAACACGCCTACCGCATCGCCTACGATATCGATCTGGAAGGATTGAACCGCTTTTTCGGTTTCGGGCCCGAAGAGTTCTTTCTCTCCGCCGCGATCGTCGCCGTACCGGATAGGGGCGAAGAGGTGTCGTTGCCCCTATCGACGCTCGTTCAGAGTGATCCGACAGGTCTCTTCGAACCCAATCCGGTGATCGAACGGGCCCATCGGGATACGCTGCGTCTGAAGGGGTGCCAAAAAGCGGCGCGTTTTCCACATTTTACCTTTCACAAAGAGGCGTGGGAAGAGACGATTCTGCGCCGCCGATCGATTCGGGAGTTCGCGAAGCGGCCGATCACGAAAGCGCAGTTCGAAGCGATTATGGAGATCGTCGATCAGCCGATACCGAGCGATTGCGACGAACCGCTCCAAATCTATGCGGTGATCAATCGTGTCGAGGGGATGCCTTTGGGCGTTTGGCATCGCGGCGAAATGGTCAAAATCGGCGACTTCTGTAAAGAAGCGGGCTACCTATGTCTCGAGCAGCGGCTCGGCAGCGAAAGTGCCGTCACCTTTTTCATACTGTCGGATGGATACAACTATCGTGCACTCTATCAAAAGGCGGGAATCGTGGGTCATCGCCTCTATCTCGCCTCGGGCTACCTCGGGATCGGATGCAGCGGGATCGGTGCCTACTACGACGACGATGTCGCAGCGTTCTTGCAAAGCGATGCGATGGTTCTCTATGCCCTGGCCATCGGCAGATAGGAAGTTTTGTTCTTTTTTCGGCAACGTGCTACAATTGTGCCATGACATTGGATAACAAAAACCTATGGCCGCTGACGCTTTTGAAGTTGATGATGGTCGTATTGACGGGAATTGTCGTGTATACCGGTATCGAGTATTATAAGCAAAGAGAGCTCGAAGGCGTTGCCAGGCGGGCACAGGAGAATCAGCAGCGGCTGATTTCACTGGAGATGGAAACGTTCAAGACGACATCCGACATCGTCGCGACATTGATGTTCGACGATACGACACGGCAGCTGCTTTACGATGCGACGCATGGGGGTGACGAAGAGAAGATTCGCTTCTGGAAATCAGGCCGTCGATCGCGAATATCGTCAAAACCCATAAACCTCTGTACGGTTTCGAGACCGGACGCTACCTGGAAGATTACCGGGCGATCTACCCGCTCTTCTATCGTGGAAACTACGTTGGAAGTGTCGAACTCTCCTTTACGTTCAATGTCATGAAACGTATGCTTGAACGGATACCGAGGTTCGACGCAATACTATCTGATCCTCGATTTCAAAGAGCTCAAAAAAGTGGTTGACTGGAAACGCCTGCACGCTTACCGCCGATGCTTTATCGACCCGGACTTCGTCATAAACGAGAAATGTGCGCAGACTCGGCAACAATGGGAAGCGCTACGCCCTTCTGTTCGTCGATATCGACCATTTCAAGCAGATCAACGATACATACGGGCACGATGTCGGCGACGAAGTGTTCAAGACGGTGGCACGGATCATAGCCACGCATATCCGGCGTGACGATGTCCTATACCGTTACGGAGGAGAAGAGTTTCTGGTTTTCGTGAGCAACGCATCACAGGAGCAGGCACGGATGATTGCCAAAAAGCTTCGTAAGCATATCCAGATCCATCGATTCGACGAAGTGGAAAATGTCACCGTAAACATCGGCATCGCTATTCGTCGCCGAAACGAATCGATCGGTTCGCTGATCGCAAGAGCAGACAAAAATCTATACAAAGCGAAAAACGAAGGCCGCAACAGGGTGAGTTCGGATGAAGATGAAGGTCTGAAAAAAGATTGAACGAAAGCATTCGGTGTAGTGTTACAAAACACCTTTGCTTTCAACGTCTTTATTGGCAAGGCATGGTGCCTGCATCATTCCCGCCCCTTTCGGGTCGAATACGAAGATTCCGTTCCGCTTCCACGCCTCCCATCCTTTCCCGAGAGATACGGACCTTATGTATGCGTCTGCCGCCTCGGTGATGCTGCCGGAAACGGCGAGTTCGGCGGCATGGGGAACCAGGCATATCCCTTCGGCGATATTCGTCACCTCGCCGTTGTCTATTTTCCATCCATACTTTTCCTTGACGAGATGGAAAGTGTATTTGTTGAGATGGTTTTTCCATACCGCCTGCGGATAGGCGCCAAGAAACCACGCCAGCGCACGCATCACCCTGTTGTCTTTACGAGAATGGATCGTGACTTTTCCGTACTCCCTGCCGAAAATGTCCTTTCCGTGCCGTATGTCCATGATCTCGTAAGTGGGCCAGGTCCTGACGGTCCACGCCTTGAGTTGGAATACGAAATATTTGCCTGCGGGGTTTCCCTGCGCGTAGTCTTCGTATAGGGAAGAGGAGAGGTTGTGTTTTAGCGATGAGTTGCCGATCTCTTCCCCATCTCTAAACGACTCCGCGATGCCTGCCGCATTGTAGACGCGATAAAACATTCTCATCTTGTCGAAATCGTCGAGTTTTGCAAAGCTCGGGAGCCATCCGGGGAAGAAGATGACGAAAAGTACCGCCCCAGCGCCAAGCCATTGAAGGATGAAATTTCTCTTCTCTCTTCTCTCTCTGTCTATTGCGCCGTGACCTACCTTGTGCTCCAACAGCTCATGGTACAGCCTTTCCTCTTTTATCTCTTTGCCTTCTTGAAGCAGATCTTCGTCCCATCTTATAGGATCGTAAGGCGAATCACTGGTCCAGCCCCATCCCGATTTTCTCTTCTCGTCGCGCTGCTCCTTCTCCCATTCGTCCATCTTCTTGTACCACTCCGCGATCTCTTCGTCCGTGGGGTAGCACTTCCTGTATCTTTCGTTGTCCTCATCCCTTCTTTTTCTCAAGCGTTCTACTTCTTTTCTATAACGCGACACTGTTACTCCTCTCTTTGAATCTACATTTTTTTCGCTTGTTTGCTCCAAGGAAACGCAATGTATTTTCCCTGCCAATCTAAAATTGTATTCCCTCCAACATAACCTCCGACGCTTTTCGCAGGCTTTCGATTTTTTCTGTCGCAGGAATCTCTCCGATAGGGTCGACGAGGTTGGCCCCTGCAAGGATATCATTCAAAGCTTTTTTATAAAATTCCGGTGTGTTTTCGCCCATTACGCCAGCCACAAAAATCCGCCAGCCAAGCAATTCTCTCTCGTTCTCATCGTCTGAGACCGCTGAATCGACAAGGGAATTCGACACCATATTCATAAATACTGCAAAAACGGAGTCGAGCGTCTTCTTGTACATTGTATTGCTTGAAAAGCCGCATCCGAGCTCTTGGGACAGGTTTTTCAGTGTAGATGCGCATGTTTCGACGATGTATGTGATGGCGAGTTTCTTCATCGAATCGATATTCTCATCCTCGATTTGAACGTCGTTTCGAGGTTTGATGAAATATGCATAAAACCCATCCCTCCCACTCTGGGCAAAAGCGCCGATATGATGTTTGAAACCCAATTCCACGAGATAAAAAGTTTCGTCCAGGCGGCCTGCGGGAATTTCGAAACCGATAGCGGTGAGATCGGCTTTGGTAAACCCGTGCGTAAGCTCGTAACGTATATTCATCAGATTTTCCCGTCGTTCTCTTCCGTTTGCTTCGCCTGGCCTGTGTTTGTTGCGGGAAAATCGCCCGGAAAGTTTTCGGCATAGTACATTTCCCGCTCTTCCATCATTATTTTTTTGACTTCATCGGGTATTGCTTGGCTTGGTTCTGTTTGTGGAAGAAAAATATTTTCATAATACTTTTTTGCCTCTCTCTTTAGATAGGCGTCGAATTTCTCTTCCACAGTTTCGAAATTTTCGAACCAATATTCTGTTGTCACAGCGTCCATCTTCAGAAAAAAACCGGCGAATATTCGGTGTAAATGGGCTGCCGCATAGTCGAAATTTTTCTTCCAGCCGTCATCGTCTCCATCGGCCCCATATTGCTCGTGAAGTGCGAATTCAAGCAACTGTTCCATCTCTTTTCTGACATCTTTGGAAAATAGCTTTATATGGAGATCATCGATATCGACGTAGAGGTCACCGCTTTTTTTCTTGATTTTTTTGCTGAACTCGAATATCGTTTTGCAAAAAAACTTCGCGTCCTTATAAGTGCCGTCTTGCTCGTTCATTTCGTATGCATATGGATAGTTTTCGTATATTTCTGTCATTTGATTCAACAGGCTTGTTTCGATTTTATCGGCCAAGCTCTCCATTTTTATCGGTTTTGGTATCTCCAGGTTGTTCGGTACGAATATTATTTTTTTGGCATTGAAGATATTTTTGGCGGCCCTCTCCATGGGTACGTTCCAGAATTTCACCCCTTCGTATTCGCCATTCATTACCCTTAAAAAGCGGGGCAGCTCTTTTTCGTTCGTGATAAACAGCATATGTTTCAGGGTATATTTTTCTTTAAGGGATGCTTTCAAGTTCACCACTTTCTTTTTCAGTGGGGCTTTTTCCTGTATCTTGCCGCAAAGTTCGATATATAGGACATTTTTGTCCTCATCTATCGAAAATATCGAGTAAGGCGCGATTGCATCGGCATTGTCCACTATCTTTGACAACGGTATGCGGGAGGAGGCCGATCCGCCGCCGATATTCCCAAAGGACTCTTTGTCGCTGCTTCCAGCCGAAATATATTTCTCAGCCCAGAGAAATAGATGGTTGCCGTGTATGTGATGCCCCCCCTTTCTGGTTGCAAGCGATACGATTTTCCGCGTTTCCCGGGAAATTTTCAACATAAAATCTTTTTTGTAAATGAAATACAGAGGTATGAGGTGAGGTGATTCCCTATTTCGCGAAGTTGACAGATTGTTGAAAAAAGCAGCGATTTCATTCCTGTCGGCGAGTTTCAGATATTTATATATAAGATACCTGTAGTCGTTCGAATTCTTCCACTTCTGCATCATTCTGACTGGAATCTGGAATATTCTGGCAATTTCATTATCGCTTACCATCTTTTAACTCCTTGTGATTTGCTGGGACAAGTATATCAGAACGAAAGGAAATTTGCAAATAAAATGCCCCTAAATTATATAAAATTGTATTTAGTGTTGAAAATCTTTTCCAAAACAGCTACAATTATCTTATCGGACAGCTTCAGCGAAGTGGCGATTTAGATTATACGAAGGAGTCGGCATGTCTTTGATTGGATTTTTAGCAGATGAAGCGAGGGGTGCAACTGGAGTGGTCCCTTTCGATTTTCTTCATGGTTTCGTAACCGGTTCCACAGGTTCTGGCAAGACAGCAACCGTTATCAGACCCACGCTTAAAGACAGAATCGAAAGAGGAAATGCTGTTGTCGTATACGCCTACAAAGGGCATGAGCATAGATACGTCAAGCATATAGCGTTCAAGGCAGGGCGGCTGGAAGATGTTGTCGAAATCGGAAAACCGCATGGTGTCTATATCAATCTTCTGGACACTCTCGACGGCAGGTCTTTGCAGAAGATACTGCACGCGGCCAACAGATCCAACGATCCGTACTGGTCGAACAGCGCGGCAAGATGGGCCGTCGCTATAGTGGATGTACTCAACGCTATCTATAATATAGAAAAATGGCTTGTCGAACGAGGGTTACATGAAATAAAATCGGTGATTCACGACGATCGTATCATTTTCGGGGAGAAGCCCTCCTTTAAAGAGTTGAAAAAAATCGTGAACAATCCGAAATCCTTTAAAAGATTTTTGGCGGGTTTGGGATTGCTGGAGTTCCGCCTCGGTGAAATGGTTAAAAATGGCTTTCCACAAACCATGGGAATGGGATGCGGATTACCGCCGGGCAAAGAGATTGGGGCACTGGATGACGAGGACCTCAGGTACGAGCTTGCGATAAAGGTTATGAGATTCAAAAATGCACGTGGCGCGATCAGCGGCATTACGATAGATGTGGACAGCGAAAGTGGTGCGGGGAACAACGGCGTACTTGAGGTACTGTATAACGCGATAGTCGATCTTGCGAGAAAAGAGTTTGTAAACGAAAGCGAGGAGAATCTTCTGGAAATGATAGATCGAAGAAAAATTATAATCGTCGATATAGAGAGTCTTAGCACGGATATTCACTCCATATTGCTAGACTCTTTGCTTGAAAAGCTGAGCCTAAGAGTGCGCAACGGCGATCCCGTGCCGGTTACGATTATCGTGGATGAAGCCAACAGAGTCTTTCCTAGCGATACGGATATTCACAACGACGTACTACGTGAATCGAATAATGAGCTCATCCTCGCTTTTCAAAACGAAGAACAGATGATCAGAAAGTTCGGCGAAGTCGGATGGGATGCCGCAAAAGAGAACTTTCTGCACAAATACCATATATCGCAGGATCACAAAATCTCATACGGCTACGGCCCGGGCAAAGCAGCGGAGCCTTATATCGCAGACAAAGAGGATCTGGATAAGGCGGAAGAGCATTTTAATCTGCTTGAAGCGAATTTGAACAGGCTGAAAGAGAGGTTTTACATCAGAGGGAAGCTTCCGGAAAGCTTTTCGATAAACTACCACATTAAAGAGTTTGAAGAGAGTGCTACTGTGGATATCGTATCCAAAGAAACCAAAGAGGCGATAAAGGCGGAATACCTGACACAAAAAGAGCGGGAGGAGATTGAAAAAGAGCTTGATGAATCGATAAGGCTGAAAAGAGACAGGCATATGTGACAAGTAAACTCTGGTATCTTGTCATGTTGGAAAGGGCGCATCCGGGAGCTTCGCCGTGCGCGTTGCCGGCACCTGGCAGCCTTACATCCCGAGGGTGGCATCCAGCGCCCGCTCCATCTTCGCCTTCCCCTCTTCCTGCGCGGCGGCGATTTCCTCTCCCGGTATGCCGAAAAGATCTCCCAGCATGTCGGCGTTGAGGCTCTCTTCTTCCGATAGTTTTCCCAAAAGCGGATCTTCTTGCATCAGTACCTCCTCCTTTTGGTATTCTCGACGATCGCGTCGATCTTCTCCTCCATCCTCGCGAGGCGTTTTTCGAGCGTGTCGATTCTTTCGTTCAGCTGTTTGAACCTGAGCATCATGCCGTCCCAGAGCGCCCTGATCTCATCTTGCAGGAATATCTTCGCGTCTTGGGTGTTGTCGTTGGTCTGGAGGATGAGCCTGCCGATATTCTCAAGACCGCCCCCCAGCCAGGCGCGGTTCTTCAGATGGAAGTCCTTCATATCCTCATCTCTTTTGAGTATCCACTCCTTCACACCCTCGCCGGTCCCGATGATCCTCTTTTCGTAGTTCATCCCGGCGACCGAGACGATCTTCTCGATCAGCCTGCCGTTGATCTCCGGAATGGTCTCTTTTTCGAACGACTCCTTGATCTCGTAGAACCTCTTGGCCAGCTCTACTTTACGCTCTTCGCTCATGTTTTCGTCGGCCTCTTCGATCTCCATCAGCGTCTGCACATCTTGCAGCTTCTGTTCGAGTTCATCTGAAATTTTCCTCAAATCCATAACCAGTCCTCATTGCTTTATGTTGTCAGGTATTTTAACAGACGTACCATGAGAAAAACGAACTTTGGCTCCGCCTGGGCGTATTGAGGAAAAGGGCTACGGCATTGTGGAGATATTTTTTCCTAAATTACGCTCTCTCTCCATCTTTTCAGTACCGTGAGATAGGCGGAAGGAAAGCGTGCCGTTTCGGCAGCCTCTATAATCCCTGCTAGATAATCCTCCCGCGGTACTCCGCGAGTGTTGTTCGAGGCGAGATATACGAGGCATTCGAAATGCTTCTTTCCCCCTACAGATTCGATTTCCGCTTTTGACTTTCTGTAGTAATTTCCGGCAATCCCTTCGTAAAGGTCGAGCATATTCTCATCATTGGAAGAGATCTCCCATATGAGGCCCAACGTCAAAAAGTTTTCATTTTTGACGACCGTGGCGATACCCCATTCGTTGATGATGAATTCGTATCCATACAGCACCCCGACAGATGCGATTTGTGCGTCGGGACAGCGCAGTGCCATTTGTGCTGGATGCATATTCGAGCCATAGGCGAAATAGTGCCGCCTACCTTTTTTGCATTGAGCCATCGGCACCCCTTCGTATAAACATCCCCGACATTTCATCCCAGTGATCACCGCTGAGTTTTTCGGCGTTTTTGATTAATTCGGTGCCGATAGCGCGATTGAGTTTTCGAAGCACTATGCCAAACTTCTCTTCGTCTGCATCGAAATCGGAAATTCCCAGTTCTCCACGCTCTTTCGCTTTTGTGTATCGGATAATGAATTCCCTGATCGCCAGAGCTGTTTGAAAGTCTAGTGTTATAGCAACGCTTTCGTTTTTTTTGGATTGCACTTCTATGGTTCTTTGTGCAACCCCATGCAATAGGCACTTTCTGGAGATGTGATAATATGCCCTTAGCAATAATGCCAATGTAATCAGATAAACCCCAAGCCAAATATAGCAGTCAAAACTCATCTATGCACCTTTTATCGAGATTTTCATAGTGGATAAATTCCAATTGGCTTTCGATACGTCATCAAGAGGCTCCGTATCGATATAACAAGATTGTAAAAAATTTAGCAATTCGATAAATTTTTGAGTCTAGAAAATTATTGAAGTAGGAATTTCAAATGGTCGGAGTGGCGGGATTTGAACCCGCGGCCTCTACCACCCCAAGGTAGCACGCTAACCAGGCTGCGCCACACCCCGACACTGAAAGTGGAGTGCAATTATACCAAAACCGGGGAAACTTTCAAGTGCATCTCTAATCGAGGATATCTTCATAGAAATCGTAACATGAGATGTAGTATATGCCGTTTCTCTTTTTGACTCGTTTGTCTCCCTTTTTATACGCTTTTTTGAAACGTTTGACGATCTGTTTGGCTTTGTTGTAGTTGAAGTGCTGCCGCTGGATCAGGTCGCCAAGAGGGATCCAGCACTCCTCTTCGTTGGCTGCACTTTTTTTCACTTTTTTGGATACAGGCTCTTCTTCAAAGATCGTTTTCTCTTCCGTCGATACAGTCTCTGTCTCTTTGGGCTCCTCTTCTGCCTCCCGGGTACGGTATTCGGTCGCGTGTGTCAACTCCCTGCCCGCCTGATAGATGTTTTTCATCTCGTAAAAAGCCTGCTTGAGAAGTGTGATCTCTTGCTGGAGCGTTTGTGTGATCTGGGCGTTTGCCTCTTTCAGGTCCTCTATGGAAGTTTTCAAAACCTCTATCGTTTCATCTTTGGCCTTCAAAACCTCTCTGAGTTCGTGAATGAGTGAAACTTGCTCGATTCTCTCCTTTTCACTCCTGTCGGGTTCCTCTTTTCGCTCCGTGTCGGATTCAAGATCGATCGACTCGTCCGAAGCGACAATGACATAGTAGCGGCCGTCGATTTTTCTGGAGGGGAGTGTTCCTCTTTTTATTTTGGCATAGACACTCTGGCGTGACATACCTTGCATTTTGGCATATTCGGCTGGTTTGACAAGTTGCTGCATATTGACATCCGGTGTTGACAGTTTTTTACATTATACCAAAATGAGGTTATCGGCAATATAGAGGAGGTGAAGCGGTCTATGCGATTCCATCTTTGACAGGCACGAAAAGGCATTCATCCAGGGGCTTTTGCGTAATCTGTCCATTCTCTTTTTTGAAACGTGTAATGACTTGTTTCTCTCTTTGTTCTATCGGTGCGACCAGTATGCCGTTGTCGGCAAGCTGTTCAAAAAGCGTATCCGGCACTTTTGGCGTGGATGCCGAAAAGAGGATCCTGTCGAAAGGGGCAAATTGGCGCCATCCGCGCTGACCGTCGTCGAGTCGGGTATGAATGTTGTGTATATCGAGTTTTTTAAATCGCTCTCTAGCCTCTTTGAGTAAAGAATCGATTCTCTCTATTGTAAAGACCCGACGGAATATACGGCTCAGTATCGCAGCCTGGTAGCCACTGCCACAGCCAATCTCGAGTACATTGTCGGCGCCTTCCGGCTCGAGAAAGAGTGTCATTTTCGCCACTGTCACAGGGGAACTGATCCATTGGTCGGCTTTGATAGGGAGTGCATCGAGCCTATAGGCCCATTGTGCAAATCCTCTTGGCACGAACAGCTCGCGTTCTATCTGGGTGAACGCTTTGTAAACTACAGGTGTCATAGGTACTTTGTCGGCCAAAGCATCCGCAAATTTTTGCAAGACGATGCGCTTGGAGCTATTCATGAAAGATATCCATATCGATATAGCGCCTTATCCGCTCCACCTCTTTGGGATTGAATTCTCCCTCAAGCACTTCGGTTTCATCGTCGGCAACCGCTTTGCCATCGGGGTCTATGATCGCGCTGCTGGCGGCCATATCTTCATTTGCACTGTTGGCGGCTATTACATAGCACTGGTTGGCGATTGCAAGAGCGCGCGTGAGAATCTCATAATGGTATTTGCGCGGCTTGCCCCACATCGAAGGATTGAGGATTATATCCGCGCCCCGAAGCTTTAGCCAAAACTCCGTATAGCGCATCTCGAAACAGACAAGAATGCCAAATTTCATCCCTTCGATTTCAAAAATTTCGACCTCTTCTTCACTGCCCGCTTTGAAATAGCGGTGTTCGTTGCCAAGAAGGAACAGTTTGATTTTGTGCTGTGAGTGGACGATTTTTCCATTATGTACGACATCCGTCCTGTTTACATAATGGCCATCCTCCTTTTGGATGGTTGTCAGCGTTATTATTTTGTCCTCACTTAGCTCTTTTACTTTCTGTATGGCGTAAAGGCCGGTTTTTACGGCCTCTTCCATTCTGTCGTAGGAGAAGCCGGTGAGGCATACTTCCGGAGTCACCACAATCGAATGTCGTGGCAGCTTGGAGACAAGCTTCAAAAGATGATCGACGTTGGCGTCGAAGTCATCACTTGTAGTCATCTGTATCGCATACGTTTTCCATTTGGCATCAGAAGTCGTCAAAACTGATACTTCCTTTTGAGTAGTTGGTGACATTGCCTTCGAAAAAGTTGGTTTTTTGGTCATTGAAAGTAGAAAAACTGTCAACCCATTTGATAGGATTGTCGGCTCCGAACATCGGATCCAGTCCTATCGCTTTCAGGCGCTTGTCAGTCAGGAATTGTATATACTGATCGATGATCTTTTGATTGAGGCCAAGAATCTGGTCTTCGGTGACATACCATCCCCAGTTGCGTTCGAGTTCATATGCCTGTCGGTACATATCGCGCATATTGCCGATGACCCGGCTATTGAACAGATGCGGATACTCTTTTTTGATATCTTTGATGATATTGCTGTAGAGTGCCAGGTGGGTCACTTCGTCGCGCTGAATGAAGCGGATCATCTGTGCGCTTCCAAGCATCTTGCCACTTCGTGCCAATGCGTACATCGCCGAAAATCCACTGTAAAAGTAGATTCCCTCCAGGCACTGGTTCGCTACTAGCATATAGATTTTCGCTTCGTCGTCGTCTTGAGCCAGTTCGCCATACTTTTCATATACATCGCCGATGAAAGAGTTTTTGCGAAGGAGCTCCTGGTCGCTTTTCCACATATCGTAAATTTCATCCGTATTGATGGAGATGCTATCCACCATGACGGCATAGCTTTGAGAATGCAGCGCCTCTTCGAAAGCCTGTCGGACAAGACACATATTCACTTCGGGCGCCGTGATCCAGGGGTTGACATTGTCAACGGTATTGTTCGTCTGGATCGAGTCCATGAAAATGAGCTGGGCCAGCACTTTGTCGTACATACGGCGTTCTGCCGGAAGAAGATGTTTGTAGTCTCTTGCATCTTCCGTCAGATCCACTTCCGAAGGAAACCATGTGTTGGCCATCATCACTTCCCATAGGTTGTAAGCCCATGGGTATGAGCATCTGTTCAGATTGATTATTCCGGCCGTGCAGCCGTTTATTATGGAGGTCGTAGAGCGAGTCGTGTCGCATTCTGTATTGTAGAGTCTCTTTTTCATAATTCGATTCCGTAACCCTTTGGTGTTGCGATAGATTTTATCGAAAAACAGCTTTAGGAGACCTCTAAAGGCGCCCTGAAGAAGGGTTGCGACCTCTTCTTATTGGCAGCCAAGGCACTCCATGCTCCGATCGGCTATATCTTCGTCCATTTCCGGAGATTGGCTTCTTAGATAGTATGTCGATTTAACCCCGAGCTTCCATGCCTCTGTATATATTTCATGCAGATATCTGCCACTTGCCTTGTCGAGCGAAATGAAGATATTCAGGCTTTGACCCTGGTCGATCCATTTCTGGCGAACAGCCGCTGCGCGTACGATCACCTTTTGGTCCAGCTCGAAAGCCGGCGTATAGTATTGCCATGTTTCAGGGGAGAGGTTCGGCACCACGACGGGGATGAGTCCGCTAAGATTCTCTTCGAACCATTTGCGTTTATAGACCGGCTCTATCGTCTGTGTCGTGCCTACGAGGATGGAGATGGAGCTTGTAGGCGCTATGGCCATCAGATAGCCGTTTCTCATTCCGTCCTCTTGGACCTTTTTGCGCAACGCTTCCCAGTCATACACATACCCAAAGAGTCCGCCTCTGTCCGTCAGGGCTTTTGCATTGGGGTTCGCATTGTCTATCGGAAGAGTGCCGCGGCTCCATTTGGATCCTTCATAGTCGGGATAGCAACCCTTTTCGATAGCGAGATTGGACGAGGCCCTGATCGCATTGTAGCTCACCATCTCCATCACTTCGTCGATCAACTCAAGGTGTTCGCCGCTGCCCCATTGCACACCCTTTTCGGCCACCATTTGCGCTTCGCCCATGACTCCCAGTCCAATGGCCCTCGAGCGTTCGTTGGTCTTTTTCACCTTTTCAAGCGGATAGAAGTTGAGATCGATTACATTGTCGAGCATTCTGATCGCCGTCGGGACGACGCGTTCGATCTCCTCTTTCGTATTTATTTTGGATAGGTTCAAACTGGCCAGATTGCAGACGGCTGTTTTGCCGTCTTCGCCCACTTTTTCGACGATGTATATATCCTTGCCGCCGATGGAGTCGAGCGCAGTGATCTTTTTGGCCTTTTTGACAATGCCGCTGTCCACCTTTACATCATCCTCTTCTTCGTAGTGCGAAATGGACCCATCCGTAAATTTAACCTGCACTTTATAGTGGTTCGGCTGTGTGTTCTGGAATATCTCGGTACAAAGATTCGAGCTTCTGATGATACCGCAGTGGTCGTTTGGATTGACGCGATTGGCCGTATCTTTGAAGCACAGAAATGGACTTCCGATTTCGAAATAACTCATCAATATCTTTTTCCAAAGCTCTTTTGCTTTGACACGCTCTTTGAAGATATCCGGATCTTTTTCGTACTCTTCGTATCGGTTTTTGAACGCTTCAGAGTGCAGATCGGTCAGGTCGCTCGTTTCGTATGGGTCAAAAAGTGTCCAGACCCCATCTTCCTCGACCCGCTCCATGAAAAGATCGTTTATCCACAGGGCCGGAAAGAGGTCGTGGGCGCGCCTGCGCTCTTCTCCCGAATTTTTCTTCAGATCGATAAAATCCCAAACGTCGATATGCCATGGTTCGATATATACGGCTATCGCACCTTTTCGCGTTCCAAGCTGATCGACTGCGATCGCGATATCGTTCGTGATTTTCAGAAATGGGACAATGCCTCCGGCGGCATTTTTGTGGCTGTCGATATAGCTTCCCATTCCGCGTACCTTGCTCCAGTCCCAGCCGATGCCTCCTCCGAATTTGCTCAGCAAAGCCATCTCTTTGTATGCGTCGAATATCCCTTCGATCTTGTCGGGAGTGCTTCCGATATAGCATGAAGAGAGCTGGTGCCTTGGGGTCCTGGCATTCGAGAGCGTCGGAGTGGCTACCATCACTTCGAAGCGGCTTATCACATCGTAGAACTTTTTTGCCCACTCCTGGCAGTTGAGCTCATTTTGCGCCAAAAACATCGCTACGCCCATAAAGAGGTGCTGCGGAAGCTCGATCGGGTCGTTTCGACGATCTTTCAACAGATATCGGTCGTAGAGTGTGCGAATCCCGAGATAATTGAATTGCATATCCCTTTTGGGTTCGATATAGTTGTCAAGATCCTCGAGATTATACTTCTCTTTCAGCCCCAGAACTATTCGCCCCTCCGCTTCGCCTTTTTCGAAATAATCACGAAGGCTGCCATATCCTGTAAAGCCGTTGACTTTGTGATAAAGATCATATAGAAAAAGGCGCGCCGCGACAAATGTCCAGTTTGGCCTGTCGATGTCTATCTTGTCAACGGCCGTCTTTATAAGCGTCTGCTGGATCTCTTCCGTCGTGATGCGGTCGCGAAACTGGATTTTCGCATCTACTTCCAGCTCACTCTGGCTTACGCCTTCGAGCCCCTCTACGGCAGCGGATGTATATTTTTGAATTTTTGTAATATCAAGCGGCTCGGCTCTGCCGTTGCGCTTGATGACAGTTAGCATTCCGATGGACATATGTTCGATTTCCTCTTATTGTTTTCCAAAGACGCGTTCGAAAATACGATCGACATTCTTCGTGTAGTAGCCGTAGTCGAAACATTCGCGTATCTCTTCCTCGGTGAGTTTGCTGCGAAGCTCTTCGTCGGAAAGCAGATATTGCAGATATAGGCTTTCGCCCTTCTCGTTGAGCGCCGGTTTTCCGTGCTGCAGATCTTCCCATACCTTCATCGCGTTTCGCTGTACGATTTTATACGCATCCTCTCTGTTTACACCCCGCTTGGGAAGCTCCAGAAGCACTCGCTGCGAAAAGACGAGCCCACCTGTAAGATTGAGGTTTTTCATCATATTTTCAGGATAGACGACCAACTTGTCGAGAAGACCATCAAGGCGCGCCAACATAAAATCCGATGTAATGAATCCGTCGGGAAGTATGAAGCGCTCAACCGAACTATGGCTGATATCGCGCTCATGCCAAAGAGCCACATTCTCCATCGCGGGCATACAGTAGCTTCGAATCATACGCGCCAGGCCCGTGAGGTTTTCGCTAAGAACCGGATTTCGCTTGTGGGGCATTGCGGAGCTCCCCTTTTGGCCTTTATGGAAATACTCCTCGCACTCGTACACTTCTGTCCGCTGGTAGTGTCTGATGTTGACAGCGATCTTTTCTACCGTAGATGCAATCAGGGCCAATGTCGTCATCAAGCGGGCATAGCGGTCGCGTTGAACTACCTGATTCGAGACAGGAGCTGGCTTGAGCCCAAGCTCTTCGCAAACGTACTCTTCAAGCTCTATCGGAGCGTGCGCGAAGTTTCCCATCGCTCCACTCACTTTGCCTACATTGATCACATCGTATGTCTCTTGGAGGTTTTGAAGGTGTCTTCTCATCTCGTCATACCAGATAGCCAGCACGAGCCCGAACGTTATCGGCTCTCCGTGGATACCATGGCTGCGGCCCACCATCAATGTCAGCTTATGCTCCATCGCACGGCGCTTGATAGTCTCCATCACCTTTTCCACATCTTTCATGATCAGCTTGAGGCTATCGCGCATCTGCAATGCGACCGCGGTATCGATCGTGTCGGAGCTTGTCATGCCATAATGAACCCAGCGGCTCTCCTCCCCCAGGCTCTCGGAAACCGATGTAAGGAATGCGATAACGTCGTGTCGTGTCTCTTTTTCTATTTCATCGATTCTGTCGATGTCGAACGAAGCGTTCTCTTCGATCTTTTTTGCATCTTCATCGGGAATGAGACCGAGTCTGTTCCATGCCTTGACAGCTGCTATTTCAACGTCGAGCCATGCCTGATATTTCGCCTGCATCGTCCATTTGGATTTCATCTCTTCACGTGCGTATCTTTCAACCATTCTGATATATCCTTTTAATCCGTCAATTATGTTATAAACTGCGTCTGTAATGATATATATTTTATTGCATACAGTGTTAAAAAGAGGTAAAAAAATCAATGGCTTTTGTAAACAAAAAATATAGTATAGAAACACCAATGCCGGCGTTTCTTTTTCTGATGAGAAAATTGGGAGTGAGCCAGGGTGAAGCACAAAAAATCGTTGCGACCGGTAGGCTTTTTGTAGAAGGGGCGAAGTGCTTGCACAGCGGAGAGACGATCGCCGGAAATGTGGAGGTCAAAATATTCGAGCCGCAGCCGCGCGGAATCGCTCCTATGTTTACGACCCCGGATTTCGCACTCTTCGACAAGCCAAGTGGAACTCTCGTGCATCCAACCACCTATAGGACGCCCTACTCTTTACTTGACGATATACGACACAATTTCGGAAAAGATGCGAATGCCATTCACAGGATAGATATGGAGACGAGCGGATTATTGCTTGTCAGCAGAAACAAACAGGCGGAAAAACGCTTGAAAACGATGTTCGAAGATAGAAATGTAAAAAAGAGCTACCTTGCATGGGTGAAAGGCAGAGTGGAAAAACCATTCAGCGTCGATGAATCTTTGATGCAAAACAACGACTTTTCAACCATCAAACTAAAAATGCTGGTCCATCCCGAAGGCAAAAGAGCTTTGACGCACTTTGAGCCTATTGAGTATGATCCGTTGCTTCATGCAACTCTAATCAAGGCAACGCCCCATACAGGCAGGCAGCATCAAATAAGGGTTCATTTGTTTCACGTGAAACATCCGATATTGGGAGACCCCATCTATGGTGTACCGACCGATATCGCGATAAAATATCTCGACAAAAAGTTGACAAACGAAGAGAGATGTTTTTATATGGGCGCCGATCGGATGCTTCTTCATGCCCAGTCGCTGGATTTTTTCGACAACGGAGCAAACTATCGTATCGAGTCCAGAATTGATTTCGAAAAAGAGAAAATCAAAATCGTTCCGCCTGAAAAAAGAGCCTTTTAGGCATGTGCCTATATGTCAGGATCTGTTGGCTAGTATAAATCCACCTACTCCCACAACTACGACAATGACAAGAAAAGTGACGAGACTATAGTCTATATAGCTCACGATTTGTTCAATTCTATGTCGTTGTCGATCGTCTGCTCTCGAAGTTGTCCGCACGCTGCACTGATGTCCAAACCTTTCGATTCACGTATCGTACAGAGCAGCCCTCTATCGATAAGATATTGTTGAAAATTTTCCATTTTTTCCGGCTCCGGCCTTTCGAAATTCGTTCCAGGATAGGGGTTGAAATATATGAGGTTGACTTTCGCCTTTATTCCTTCGAGCAGTTTTATCAGTTTTTTCGCACTTTCGATGTCATCATTGACATCTTTTATGACAAGATATTCGAACATTACTCGTTTTCTCGTATCTACGGGGAACTCTTTGACGGCATCTATGATCGAGGCGATATTGTACGCTTTGTTCATTGGAATCAACTCTTCTCTCAATTTATCGTCCACCGCATGTAAACTTATGGCAAGTTGCACTCCAAGATCCATTGCACCCAGTTTTTTTATCTTGGAGCTAATCCCGCTCGTGGAGACTGTCTGTCTTTTTGGTGAAATACTCAAGCCGCTTTCCGATGACAATATTCTAACCGCCTTGGCCAGATTGTCCAGATTGTCAAGAGGCTCGCCCATTCCCATATAGACTATATTGACACGTCGATTGCTGTCAATATCGTTGTCCTTTTTGATTTCAAGAATCTGCCCCACTATCTCCGCCGGGCTAAGGTTCCTGATGAAACCGCCTTTTGCAGTCAGACAGAAAGCGCAACCAACTTTACAGCCTACCTGACTGGATACACAAACCGTATATTTTGGATGATGGAGAAGTTTTCCATTTTCATCGTAGACGGCCTCTTTCATCTTGAGCAATACGGCTTCGATCGTATGCTTGTCATGCAGTTCGAAAAGGTATTTAATACTTCCGTCGCTACTTGACTCTTTCTGGACAATTTTCAAAGGGGAAATTACAAGCTTTTCCGACAATTCATTCCGAAGTTTCTTTGGAATGTTTGCCATATCGTCGAAAGTGTCGACATATCGTCTATATATCCAGTTATATATCTGTTTTGCACGAAACCTGGGAGGAAACATCGTTCCAAGTTCATCTTCCGTGAAATCAAGAATTGATGGCTTCAATGTTGGAAATCCTTTTATGTAGATAGTTTGTCAATCTATGCATCGCTTCATCGTGATTATGTAAAAAATCCCTATGTGCATTCTCGTTGCAGAAATTCGTAACGATAAATATCCCTCCGCATGGAATATCGAATATCTGTCCGACCTGCATTACGGAATAAAATTCCATATTCTCCAAGCCTATGCCAAATTTGTTGAAGCGACGCGCCAGCTCCATATCCGTAGTGATATAATTGCTCGAATTTACAATTACCGGATGTTTTTCATTCGCAAAGTGGTGCAATGGTGTTTCACGTGAAACATTTTCATCGGATACAATTACATTGTTTTTCAGGGGCGTATAGCTCTTTTTCATAAGATAGGAGAGTTCGATCTGGCTTGCGGCTTTCGATTCGACGATATCGAAAATGTCATGATTGCCATAGCTTCCGGCACTTCCGATAAAAAGAAGAAATTCCGGAGGAGACATCAGAGCCAATCGGGTCAGATTCACTGCACTTTCGCACAGCCCTACCCCGATTGGGGTCGCAAATGGAAACGTCTCGTTGCTTCCGGCACATACGATCATAGGCGAACCGGCACATTGTGCTTTTTGAGATATCTCTTCAGATCCATGATGTCGATCTCTCTGAAGTGGAAAATAGAGGCTGCAAGAGCGGCATCCGCACCGGCATCGAACGCCTCTTTTATGTGGGCCATCGTTCCGGCCCCTCCACTCGCTATGACGGGAACATTGACGGCGTGGCTGATGGCGCTGTTGAGTGCATTGTCGTATCCGGCCTTGGTGCCGTCGGCATCCATCGAGGTGAGCAAAATTTCACCGGCTCCCCTTTTCGTCACCTCTTTGGCCCACTCGAGAGCGTCGATACCCGTATCGATACGACCGCCATTGATGAAAACATGCCATCTGTCCTCCCCTACCCGTTTCGCGTCGATAGCCACCACGATACATTGTGAGCCGAAGCGCTTGGCTCCCTCGTCGATAAATTCAGGACGCTTTATGGCTGCAGAATTTACGCTTACCTTGTCGCAGCCGACATTGAGCAAGGCATATATATCCTCTAACTTACGGATTCCTCCACCTACGGTCAAAGGGATGAAAACCTCTTTTGCCACCTCTTTTACGATATGTACGATCGTGTCGCGGTTTTCATGGCTGGCGGTGATATCCAGAAAAGTCACCTCGTCGGCGCCCTCTTCATTGTACCGCTTGGCGACCTCTACCGGGTCGCCGGCATCCTTGAGGCCGACGAAATTGACCCCTTTGACAACGCGCCCATCTTTTACATCCAGGCATGGGATAATACGTTTCGCGAATGTTTCCAAAATACGACTCTTGATATTGGTGTATAATAAAGGCGCCTTCGGAAATTTCCGGGCCTTATATGAGCGCATTATAGCGCACAAATCTGCAAATCAAAGAATTGTTTAAGCTTTGTTTAAAAAAATAATCTTTGTTTAAGAAAAGTTTCAGTATGATAAAAAAGAGTTTTGAAAAAAGAGAAAAAGATATCGCCAAAAAGAGGTTCGGACAGAACTTCCTAAAAGACGAAGCCGTTTTGCATTCGATCATCGAATCGATGCCCAATGACAATCTACCGGTGGTGGAGATTGGGCCTGGATTAGGTGATTTGACCAGATATCTGGTCGAGATTAAGGATGTCACCGCTTATGAGGTGGACAAAGACCTTTGCGGACATCTGCACAGCCGTTTCGAGCATGCCCTTCGAAGAGATACTCAAAAAGGGAGGCTCGTTCTGCATTGTGTGGATGTTCTAGACCAATGGAATCATACGAGTTTGGCTGACCAGCCGTATCATCTGGTGGCCAACCTTCCCTATTACATAGCGACGAATATCATTTTGCGTGCACTGAAAGATCCAAATTGCCAAAGCCTTTTGGTCATGGTGCAAAAAGAGGTCGCCGAAAAGTTTGCCGCCAGACCCGGGCAGAAAGCTTTTTCGGCGCTCTCCGTGCTGGCTCAGGAGGCGGGTGAGGCACATATCTGCTTCGATGTGCCACCGGAAGCTTTCATTCCCGCACCCAAAGTGGTCTCTTCGGTCCTGAAGATCGTCAAGCGAAAAACGTGCGACGATCCGCAGTTCGAGGCTTTTTTGAAAGCGGCTTTCACCCAGCCGCGTAAAACGTTGGCGAAAAATCTTTCGTCACGTTTTGACAAAAGAGTGGTAAAGGAAGCGTTTGAGGCATTGGGCATCGGTGCTACAGTTCGTCCCCATGAAGTGGATACATCCCTCTATCACCACCTATATAAATTCTTAGCCGATGCAAGCATCGGCTCTTAAAAAGGTGATATTGATGGAAGAAAAGAAAAATCCGGGCACTCCGGATAACAATCCAGGCAACAAAAACAGTAACGAAGGTGGCGAGAAGCCAAAAAATGAAGGTGCCAATACCGGCTCAAACAGAAACCGCCGTCCACGTCGCCCAAGAAGCAACAACGCTCAGGGTGCGGAAAAGAGGCAGCAAGGAGAGCAGCAAAGAGAATCTTCCGCCCAGCGGCAACGAAGCGGCGATTCAAATCGCCCCAGAAGCTCCCAGCGTGGTGGCAGACGCGGCGGAAAACGCGGCGGCAGCCGTGAGCCGCACTATAAAACTCCTGCAAACGTTCAGCGCAGCAGCGACGGAGTATATACCGATATAAATCAGGCGATCGCCGCAAACAAAGAGGTTCAGCAAGAGCGTCTGAATACGGCCGCCAAAATAGATACGAACAACAAGGCGCGTATTCGTTTCACACCGCTTGGCGGTCTGGGCGAAATAGGCGGCAACATAGCGGTTCTGGAAACCGAAAAGAGTGCGATCATCATCGATGTGGGTATGAGCTTTCCCGATGAAGAGATGCATGGAGTCGATATTCTGGTTCCGGATTTCAGCTATCTGCATACCATCAAAAACAAAATAGCCGGCATCGTCATCACCCACGGACACGAAGACCATATCGGTGCGGTGCCCTATCTCTTCAAAGAGCTGAAATTCCCGATCTACGGCACACCTCTGCCTTTGGGTATGATCAAGAACAAATTCGAAGAGCATGGGCTGAAAAACGATCTTAAATATTTCCGTTTCATCGAAAAGCGAAAACCGATCAAGATAGGCGATTTCGAGGTGGAGTGGATTCATATGACCCACTCGATCATCGACTCTTCGTCGCTTGCGATTCGTACGCCTGCAGGCATCATCATACATACCGGCGACTTCAAAATCGACCATACGCCCGTAGATGACTATCCAGCCGATCTTCAGCGGATAGCGCAGTATGGCGAAGAGGGTGTGCTCTGTCTGCTTTCGGACAGCACCAACTCTCACAAGGGAGGGGTCACACCGAGCGAAAAGACGGTCGGGCCGACATTCGATAGGCTTTTTTCAGCCGCAAAAGGGCGCGTGATCATGTCCACCTTCTCTTCCAACGTGCACCGCGTCTATCAGGCGATCCAGCATGGGATCAAATACAACAGAAAGGTGGCGGTGATAGGGCGCTCTATGGAGCGAAACCTCGAAACTGCGCGTCAGCTGGGGTATATCGATATACCCGAAGATATCTTCATCGACGCTCACGAAGTCGCCAGATACAGCGATGACGAAGTGCTCATAGTCACCACGGGCAGCCAGGGCGAGCCGATGAGCGCGCTTTATCGTATGGCGACGAACGAACACCGGCACATCAGAATAAAACCGAGCGATACGGTGGTCATCTCCGCCAAAGCGATTCCCGGCAACGAGGCGAGCATTTCTCGAGTGATGAACCACCTTATGCGCGCCGGCGCCACGGTGGCCTATCAGGATTTCAGCGAGATCCACGTCTCGGGCCATGCCGCCCAGGAAGAGCAGAAACTGATACTGCGCCTTACGCAGCCCAAATTCTTTCTGCCTGTCCACGGAGAGTACAACCATATCGCAAAGCATGCCAAAACAGCCGTATCGTGCGGTGTGGACGAGCGCAATATCCTTCTGATGAGCGATGGAGACCAGGTCGAGCTGACGACCAAATATCTCAAAAAGGTCAAAACCATCAAGACGGGCAAGACCTATATCGACAATCAGGCCAATGCGGAGATCCAAAACGATATCATCCTCGATCGACAGAAGCTGGCCACCGAAGGAATCGTCATGATCGTAGCGCAGATCGATCAGCAGAAACATCAGCTTGTCGGACACCCGAGGGTGAGCAGTTTCGGCCTGGTGCCCGACAAGGACGACAAGAAGTTCGCCAAAGAGATCGAAGCGATCATCGAAACCTATATGGCGCACCATAAAGAGAGCACCGCCGAGCTCGAGCCAAAAATCATCGAAGACGATATCCGCGCCGCGGTACGCAAACATATCCTTCGAAAAATGAAGCGATATCCATTGATCGTGCCGACATTCTATGTCGTGTAATTTTACAAAGAGGGTCCCCTCCCCTCTTTTTACGATAAAATCCATAATATGAAGAAGATCGACACAATGACACCGGACGAGACGAACGAAACGATAGAGGCAGGAAAAGAGGTTTTGCGCACAGAGGCGAAATCTCTGCTCGATGCGGTAGGTCAGATCGACGAAGAGTTCGCTCGCGCGGTAAAGCTGGTGGCGGATACGAAAGGCAAGTGCATCGTTACGGGCGTAGGCAAATCCGGTCTGGTGGGCGCGAAGATAGCCGCGACACTGGCCAGTACCGGAACACCCAGCTTTTTTATCCATCCAACCGAAGCGTTGCATGGAGACCTGGGTATGATCGGCCCCGATGACTGCGTGATAGCGATCAGCTACAGCGGAGAGAGCGAAGAGTTGATAAAGATCCTCCCCCACATCAAGCGGTTCGAGATTCCTCTGATAGCCATGGCCGGAGAAAAGCGTTCCACCTTAGCGGAGTATGGAGATATCTTTTTGCCGATCCATGTGGAAAAAGAGGCGTGTCCGCTGGGTGCAGCGCCGACCTCCTCCACTACGCTGACGCTGGCGATCGGGGATGCTCTGGCTGTGGCGCTGATGAGAAAACGCCGCTTCAAGGCCGAGGATTTCGCATCCTTTCATCCGGGTGGATCTTTGGGGAAACGCCTTTTTGTGAAGATCGAAGATTTGATGCGCACGAAAAATCTTCCCGTGGTAGCTCCCGACACGCCTCTTAAAGAAGCGGTGGTCGTGATGAGCGAGGGAAGACTGGGCAATGTATTGATCATGGACGATGACAACAGGCTCAAAGCGGTGCTCAGCGACGGCGATGTGAGAAGAGCTCTAATGCAGCCGGATTTTTCGATCGAAAAAGAGGCGATCGCCTATGCCAACCCAAACCCAAGAAGCTGCCGGGACGAAAGAATGCTCGCGTCCGAGGCCCTTCAACTGATAGAGAGATATAAAATCCAGATGCTGCCCATCTTGGATGGGAGCGGGCATGTCAAAGGTGTTCTGCACCTGCACGATCTGGTGGAAGCGGGAATCAAAAAATGAGTAAAACCAAAGAGAACGGTAAAAGACCGACCGCAAGAAAAGAAGAGAGTGTGCGGCTCAATAAATTCATCTCTCACAACAGTCGATACTCCCGCCGCGAGGCGGACCGGCTGATCGAAGAGGGCGATGTGGAGGTCAACGGCAAAGTCGTGAACGATCTTGCGACGAAAGTGAACGAAAACGATATCGTCAAAGTAAAAGGGCGGCAGATCAAGCCAAAATCGATGCACGAAATGACGATGATCGTCTATCACAAACCGAAAGGAGAGCTCGTCACGAAGAGCGATCC
>JAMOOM010000134.1 GCA_027065515.1 Campylobacterales bacterium | reverse complement strand
TTTCAATATCAAAGTACTTTATCTGTTTTACAAAGGTTCTCACGCGCTGAATCTCCTCTTTCCGATCGCTCTCGTGCTTTCGATGATCGTTTCCAAAATGGTATTGATACGATCCAATGCCCTGGTCGGTTTCTATGCGCTGGGATACTCGAGAAAAGCGGTATTGAGGCCATTTTTTCTGATATCGTTTCTGTTGACACTTTTTTATGTAGGTATCCATTTCACATCCTTCGTAAATGCTGAAATTTCGGCAAAACAGCTCCTGGAAGGAAAAAAGAGCCGCAGTGTAACCCATAACATTTTCGTAAAATACAACGACTCCTTTATCTATATTTCCGAAATCATACCCTCTCGCAAACTGGCTAAAGAGATTCGTATTTATCGTATACTGCCCGATGGAGAATTGGAGGTTATCTACGGCCCCCGTGCCGTTTTCGACGGAAAAGGCTGGGTTGTAGAACAGGCAAGGGTTGTCAGGAAGCCAAATGCCAGGAAGCTGGGTGGCAAAGGGCTTGTCATTGTAAAAAAACCGAGAGTGCGAACCTTGGAGGGATTCAAGCCCAAAATCCTGACGTCGGTCTTTGAGGGAGTCAGGGCCTATGCGATTCAGGATGCTTTCGAGGCAATGCGATTGCTTGAAAAAGAGCATCTGCAAAGCAAAAAGGTAAAAGCCGTGCTCTACCATATGATTGTGACACCGTTTTTCGCGGTTTTTTTGGTCGTGATATTTTTTCTGGCCATTCCGCCGCATGCGCGAAGCACGAATCTTACGTGGACCTCGTTCGCCCTTGTGGGTATTACGCTCTTTGTCTGGGGGATTTTCTATCTTCTTTATCGCATCAGCCTCTCTGGCGTCGTCATGCCCGAGTTTGGCATTTTGGTTCCGGTTGCGCTTCTGGGCCTGGCCGCCATTCACAGCTATATTTTCAGAACGAATCGGTAACCGATCAAAGTAACCTTCTTTTGAACTATTTTTTGATAAAATATTAGGATACCTCTAAATTCCATCAAAAGGCCTTCCGTTGATCGATTTCAAAGCGCTTGCGGACACATATGATACTCCACTCTATGTTTACGATTTCAACCATATCTCACAGCAGTACGAAAAGCTGAAAAAAGCATTCTCCGGCAGAAAATCGTTGATCAGTTACGCAGTAAAAGCGAACTCCAATCTTTCGGTCATATCTCATCTTGCAAAGCTGGGATCGGGAGCCGATTGTGTCTCCATAGGTGAGGTCAGGCGCGCTCTGATGGCCGGTATCCCCAAATACCAGATCATATTCAGCGGTGTCGGCAAAAGAGATGAAGAGATCGAAGAAGCCCTGGAGAAAGATATTTTGCTGCTCAATCTGGAGAGTGAAGCGGAGATGACGCGCGTCGAAGAGATCGCCGCACGGATGGGCAAAAAGGCCCGCATCAGTATCAGAGTCAACCCCAATATCGATCCGAAAACCCACCCTTACATCTCCACCGGGCTGCATGAAAACAAATTTGGAGTGGATATAGAGACGGCGAAGAGAATGTATATTCATGCCAACCATTCAGACTATCTCGATCCTGTCGGGGTCCATTTTCATATAGGATCCCAGTTGACCGAATTGGAGCCTATCAAGGAGGCGTCCGCAATCGTCGCAGATCTTGTCAGAAGTCTCAAGGCTGTGAACATAGATATAAAATTTTTCGATATCGGCGGAGGGCTGGGAGTGGTTTACGATGCCGAGAGGACGATTGAGCCCTACGATTATGCACAGGCGATCTTTTCGACTCTCTATGGCCTGGATGTAACTTTGATATGCGAACCGGGCCGCTTTATGGTCGCCAATGCCGGCTGGTTCGTTACACGGGTGCTTTACGAAAAGGTAAACGAAGGAAAAAGATTCATTATCGTAGATGGAGGTATGAACGACCTATTGCGCCCGAGTCTCTACAAGGCGTACCACAAAGTGGAAGTTTTTGGAAAAAAAGGGAGCGAAAGCGAAGCCGATGTCGTGGGGCCAGTGTGCGAAAGTGGAGATTTTTTCGCAAAAAACAGGCTCTTGCCGCCTACGGAGCCGGGTGATCTGGTAATCGTCCACAGCGCAGGGGCTTACGGATTTGTAATGGCCAGCAATTACAATACCCGTCCCCGACCCGCAGAAGTGGCCATAGAAGAGGACAAGAGTCGCTGCATCAGGCAGCGTGAAACTTTCGAAGATCTGATTCGCCTGGAGACGATGTGCCTGTAGCCCATATGCTCGATGTCCAGGGGACGCTGATCGACGACAGGAAGAGACTTCCTATCGGAAGCAGCGTCAAACTTCTAGAGAAATTCAACGAAGAAGGGCATCCATATATTCTCGTAACCAACAACACCAAGCTCGAGAGCGGAGAATTCAAGTCGTATCTCAGGAGCCTCGGGTTTATGTTCGACGATAACCAGTATCTGGATCCGCTGATGGTTCTGGATCGCCTTTTGCCCCCCGCTCCCGTAGCCGCCTATGGTTCGCAGCCCTTTTTAAAAGTGCTCGAAAAGCGCGGTTATCGGCTCGATTTCGAGCGGCCCGAAGCGGTCTTGATAGGGATCAAGGAGAATTTTACCAACGAAGAGTATGCGCAAATGATAGAGCTGGTCCTTGGTGGCGCCAAACTGATAGGTATGCATGAAACTTCCATCTATTCCAAGAATGGACGCCGATATCCGGGTGTGGGAGCGATTTTGAAGATGGTCTCTTTCGCCACGGGGGCCGAATATGAAGTGGTAGGCAAACCGAGCCCTTCTTTTTTCAAAGAGGCGCTCCGGCTGCTTCAAAAGCAGCGAAATGGTTTGGATTTTAAAGATGTGGAGATCGTCAGCGACGATCTTGTCGGTGATCTGATGGGGGCTATGGAGCTTGGTATGCATGCCGCACTGGTGCTTAGCGGGAAGATCGCTTCTGTCGAGGAGGTAAAGCCGCTACTCGAAAACAAGACGGTCCGGGTAGCGAGCGATATCGGCACATTGTTTAATATGAAACGGGAGAAAACAGCATGAATCTCGAACAGCTGCGACACAAGATAGACAAGATCGACGATAGGCTTTTGGAACTCCTCAATGAGAGGATCGAAATAGTGCAGCAGGTGGGCGCGTTAAAGCACCGCACCAAAACAGCCATCTATCGTCCCGAAAGAGAGAAAGAGATCATAGAACGTTTGGCCAGGGCGAATACCGGGCCATTGACCAAAGAGGCGATCGAAGCGATATTTCTGGAAATTTTTGCAGTCGCCAGAAATTTCGAACAACCCCAACGTGTCGCATATCTGGGGCCTGAAGGCAGCTTTACCCATCAAGCGGCCGAAAACAGATTTGGTGCAATGAGTGAATATATTCCTCTTCACTCCATTCCGGCCGTTTTCAAAGCGGTCCATGCCGATCGCGCCCGTTTCGCTGTCGTGCCGATCGAAAACAACAGTAACGGCTTTGTCGGTGAGACGCTGGACGAGCTGGCCAAAACCGATCTCAAAATCGTTGCGGAGCTGTATATGCCGATTCACCACTCGTTCGTGACCAAAGCTTCGAATCTACAGGATATCAAGCGCATCTATTCCAAAGATATAGCTTTCAATCAGTGTCGCAGTTTTCTTTTGGAGCACGAGCTGGACAGTGTAGATTACATACCCGTCGAATCGACGGCGAAAGCGGCCAGAATGGCTGCCGAAGATCTACAGAGTGCAGCCATCTGCTCTCATATTGCTGCAAAACTATACCGCGTGCCGATCATGTTCGAAAATATCGAAGACAATCACCGTAATAAAACCAGATTTATTATTCTTAGCGATTTCGAAAACGAACCGAGCGGAGAGGATAAAACTTCGATATTGGCCAAGCTGTCCGACCGTCCAGGCTCTTTGTATGAATTTTTGCAAAGTTTTCACGATGCCAACGTCAACCTGAAAAAGATCGAGAGCCGGCCAGCGATGGAGGAGAGCGGCTTCGACTACTGGTTTTATATCGATTTTGAGGGGCATCGCGACGAGCCGCATATACAGAAGCTTTTTGAAAAACACCGCGACGAAATCAAATATCTGGGCAGTTATGTCCAAAACGGGTAAGGGGATGTCATGAAGTTCAATCCGGTTATCGAACACCTGAAGACCTACGAGCCGGGCAAGCCTATCGAGCTGGTAGTTAGAGAGTTTGGAATCGACCCTTCCGATATCGTGAAGCTGGCATCCAATGAAAATCCTTTTGGATGCAGTCCGAAGGCGATAGAATCGGTCAAGGATGCAGCCCACTTGATGTACCGTTATCCCGACGATACGATGATGGCGCTAAAAGAGGGGCTTTGCGATCGTTTTGGTATCCTGGGCGAGCAGCTTATCATAGGAGCCGGCAGCGATCAGGTGATAGAGTTCGCCTGTCATGCCAAACTCTATGGCGGAGCGAAGATCCTTCAGAACGAAATTACATTTGCAATGTATCAGATATACGCCGCACAATGTGGTGCGAGTGTAATCAAGTCTCCTGGAATGCTTCACGATCTGGATTCCATGTATGAGCTTTACCTTGAGCACGAGCCCGAGATTATCTTTATCTGTGCACCCAACAATCCCACCGGTGATTGCCTGGATGCAGTCGATATCGAAAATTTCATAGAGCGGATCGACAACAATACACTGGTAATCGTCGATGGCGCATATCAGGAGTACGCGGCATACAAAGAGTCCAAAAAGAGGATAGATCCTGCAGCATTGGTGGAGAAGTTTGACAATGTCCTCTACCTGGGGACATTTTCCAAAGCTTATGGACTGGGCGGTATGCGTGTGGGATATGGAATCTCTTCTAAAGAGATTATACGCGCTCTTTACAAATTGCGTCCCCCTTTCAATGTCACTACGCTCTCTCTTGTAGCGGCCCGGGCAGCCCTTGAAGATGATGCTTTCGTCCAAATGACATTGAAAGAGTGTTTCGAGCAGATGAAAAGATTCGAAGATTTCGCCAGAGGCCATGGAATCGGGGTGATCGAAAGCTATACCAACTTCATTACCTATCTTCTAAAGGGGATCACCGACTCTACCGTGCTCAGCGATGCGTTGTTGCGGCAGGGCATCATCGTAAGAGACCTCAAGGGGTACGGCCTCAACGCCATTCGCATAACGATTGGAAGAGCTGAAGAGAATGACCGCTTTTTTTCAGCTGTCGATAACTTGCTTGAAAATGGAGCGCAATGAACTTCAACGATGTCGCGCAGCAGTTGACCAGGCTCTATGAAAGGCTCAGTAAGCCACAAAAGATGGTCATTGCAGGAACGCTGCTCGCTGTCGTCGGTTTTATCGTATTTTTGGTTTTATATACATCCGCCGGGCGCAGCAATGGTCGATACGCCGTGCTCTTCGACCACTTATCCAGCAAAGATGCCGGCCTTATCATTCAAGAGCTCGAAAAAGAGGGTATTCCTTACAAGATACCATCCGACGGTGTTATCGAAGTGCCAAAAGACCAGGTTTACAAGGTGCGCATCAATATCGCTTCGAAAGGTTTTCCAAAAGAGAGCCATGTCGGTTTCGAGCTTTTTGACAGGCAACAGTTTGGATCGACAGATTTCGATCAGAAAATCAAATACCTCAGAGCGCTGGAGGGTGAACTGGCCAGAACCATTCAGAGCCTAAAGCCGATTGAGCATGCTTCGGTTCATCTGGCGCTTCCAAAAGAGAGCGTATTCGTCTCCAGACAGACCCCTCCCAGTGCGTCGGTAGCGATTAAAACGGTCGAAGGAATGCGTCTGACGCGCAAGCAGATTTCGGGAATCAAAAATCTGGTCGCGGCCGCAGTGCCAAACCTGAAACCGGAAAATGTCAAGATCGTCAACGAGTTTGGCGAAACTCTTGAGGAGGCCGGAGAGGATGGCACCGAGGGTGAACTGGCAAAAATGCAGATGCAGTACAAAAGCCGGTATGAAAAAGCGTATGAGAAAAAGGTTGTAGAGGTACTTGCGCCTTTTATCGGAGGGAAAGATCGGGTGGTGGCTAAAGTGACGATCGATTTCGATTTTGCCCGTCGAAGCAGCGTAGAGGAGCATTACGATCCGGAAAATGTGGTGCGAAGCGAGCAGAGCCTCGAAGAGAAAAAAGAGGGTATTTCCCCCAAGCCGGTTGGAGGTGTTCCGGGAGCCGTGAGCAATATCGGACCGGTTCAGGGATTGCAAAAAAATGGTTCGAAAGAGAGTTACGAAAAATCCAAAACTACAACAAACTACGAAATATCGAAAGTTGTTTCGAACATAAAAGGACCCTTTGCCACAGTCAGAAAAATCAGTGCCGCGGTAGTTGTCGATGGTAAATATACACCCGGCAAAGATGGAAAAGTGACTTATGCCCCCAGGACTCAAGAGGAGTTGGACCGTATTGCCAGCCTGGTCAAGCAGACAATTGGCTACAATGCTTCCCGCGGAGATCGGGTTACTGTTTCAAATTTCAGATTTGAAAGAAAAGGCAAAGAGCAATCGCAATATAGTTCTATAATCTCTACATTACGAAACTATTCCCAGCCTATAGCCCCTCTTTTAAAATATCTATTTGTTATAGTTATTCTTTTCTTGTTCTATAAAAAAGTGATTGCACCTTTTGGGGAGAGGATGCTGGAGATCAAAACGGAAGAAGAAGAGGAGCTGGAATCGATGATTCAGCTCGAAGAGGAAGAAGAGGCTTCTCTCGGTGAAAAATTTACTGAAATGAGAAAAAAAGTCGAAGAGCAGCTTGGACTCGGAGAAGAGTTGAATGAAGAGGAGTTAAAATATGAGATCGTTTTGGAAAAATTGCGTGAAATGGCCGAAGAGAAAACGGATGAATTTGCAGCCTTGATCAATGCATTGATTTTGGATGAGAGTGAGATGAAACAGCAACCAGCAAGCAATATGAAAAAGGAATCTCGATGAATGTCCAATTGACGCCCGAGCAGAGAGCGGTTTTTGACGAACTCTCAATGGCCGAAAAAGTGGCTATACTTTTAATTCAACTGGGAGAGGATATTACCGCCGAGATATTTTCACGCCTCGATATGGAGGTCATTACCGAAATCTCCAAATATATCGCTACCGCCAAGACTATCGACAAGCCAATTGCAATGGCGATACTCGAAGAGTTTTATGCAATTATAAAATCCAACCAGTATCTGAGTACAGGTGGAATGGAGTATGCCAAAGAGATTCTTTATAAAGCGCTTGGCCCTGAAAAAGCAAAAAGTATAATTGAAAGATTGACAAAATCGATGCAAAGTACGCAGAGTTTCAATTTTCTTTCAAAAATCAAGCCGCAGCAGTTGGCGGATTTTATTGTCAACGAACACCCGCAGACGATCGCTTTGATATTGGCCCATATGGATCCTGGTGACGCCGCCAATGTTCTTGGCTATTTCGATGACGACTTGCGAGCCGTCATTGCGATGCGCATGGCGAATCTTGGAGACATTTCGCCGCAGATTATAAAACGTGTATCGACCGTTCTGGAGAGCAAGCTCGAATCTCTGGCGAGTTACAAGGTGGAAGTGGGCGGTCCGCGTGCCGTTGCGGATATATTCAACCGCCTGGGGCAGAAAGCGGCCAAATCGACGATTTCACAGATTGAGCAGATCGACGAACAGCTAGCAAGTGCCATCAAGGAGATGATGTTCACATTCGAAGATATCGTCAACCTCGATAACACCGCAATTCGCGAGATTCTTAAATCGGTAGATAAAAAAGATTTGATGCTCGCTCTGAAAAGTGCTCCGGAAGAGCTCAAGGAGCGTTTCTTGTCCAATATGTCCCAACGTGCAAGAGAAGCTTTCGAAGAAGAGATGCAGTTTATGGGTGCGGTTAAGGTCAAAGAGGTCGAAGGAGCCCAAAGAAAAATTGTAGAAGTCGTTCAGAAGCTGGCCGAAGAGGGTGTAGTGAGCATTGGTGAAGCAGAGGAGATGATCGAATAATATGGAAACCGTTATCCCTCCCGAAAAGATAAAAGGCCATGTAATACAAAAGTACCACTTCAAAGTGCTGGCCAGCGGTACTGCAAAAGAGAGTCCGGAAGAGACGAATCCATCTTCTGAATCCGATGAATCCTGCGAAATACCACCTGAAATATCGAGCGATCGGAAAGAGGACACCCATCACGAGGAAGTGGTGGAGCAGATGCTCAAAAAAGCGGATGAATTGTCGAGCAATCTCGTGAAAATGCAGATGCAGCTTGAAAAACAGCAGGAGGAATTTGAAAAGAGACTCGAAGAAGCCAAGAGAAAAGCGTTCGAAGAGGGACAAAAAGCAGGCGAAGAGGCATGTAAGGCTCGAATGCAGGAGGAAATCGATACTCTCAAAGAGAGGCTTGCCGCCTCTATTGCAGCACTCGAAGAGAGCCGCAACCAGTTCGAGAAGAAGATAGACACGATCGAAGAGGAGCTGATAGAGACGGCACTTGATCTGGCCAGACAGGTAGTAGCCAAAGAAATCGACAAAGATTCCAAAGAGGTGGCTTTGCGTCTTGCAAGGCTTCTTTTGACGGAAGTGAAAGAAGCCACTAAAATTACACTGAAAGTGAATCCTCAAGATTATGATTATATAAAGGATCGTTTAGTGCCTAGTGATAACCTGCAGATCGTCTCCGACCCTGCAATAGGGCCGGGGGGAGTCTTGATACTCAGTGATGTAGGCAATATCGATGGAGAAATTATGCATCGCTTTGAGCGCATCAAAGAGGCGGTTTTCGGAACCGCTGTAAAACAATAGGGATTTAGCAAGCATGGAAGAAGAGGCATTGT
>JAMOOM010000133.1 GCA_027065515.1 Campylobacterales bacterium | reverse complement strand
AGCACATCTTACCTATTACTTCAAAGCGCTTGGTCCAGTTATTCGCATTCCGGATTTTATCGTATCGTATGAAGATGATCCCTGGAAAACATATACACTTCCAGGCGAAAAACTTTCAGCTGTCAGACTCAATCCGCCGAAAGATTTCTGCCAAGTTCTGGCGCATAACCTCGAGCTGGAAAACTTTCAGGCGTCTGCATTCAAACAAAAAAACAACATTCTGGCACTCCAGCTGAAAATATCATATGGAAATTTCGACGATTTTCATCTAAATGGCGCGATCAGACAGGGAATCGACTCTTATTCTGGCGATATCAACGATACGACGCTCTTTTATTATGCCGTATTCCCTTCGGATGTGGAGCAGATACGCTTCAGTTATTTCAATCTTGAAAGCAATAGATACAAAACCTTCGAGATACCCATTATCGTCAAACGAAGCAGTGTCAGCACCCAAAGCGATCTGGATCCGCAGGAGAGTGAATTCACCAAATTCAAAATAGCGGCGACAATCTTTTTTATCGCTCTTTGGTTGCTTTTGTGGATAAAGAGGAAACGATGGACCTATCTCGTTCTCGTCATTCTGGCTTCCGCATATCTTCTTACATACCTGATGCCGCTCAAAAAAGTGTGTATCGAAGAGGAGAGCGCACTCTATCTTCTGCCAACGCCCCAGAGCACGCCATTCATGAGGCTCTCTTCACCAATTATGGGGCAGGAGATGAACCGTAAAGGGGGATATACGAAAGTCCGCCTTCCAAACAACACCATAGGATGGGTCAAAAATGAAAATCTTTGCACGCATTAGATTCTACTACTCCGCTTTTGTCATCTCTTTTGTCGTGAGTATGATGATCATACTCCTGTTTCTGCTCCCGCGCCACAAAGACAAAATCCTGCATTATGGAAACAAAACCATGCTTGCGCTGCTTGGCGCACAGGCGGAAGTGGTGGGCAAACCCGACGAGAAAGCACAACTCTATCTTGTCAATCACCAGGGAATTGTGGATATCATCACTCTTGAAGCGATTCTGGATAAAAATCTGAATTGGGTGGCCAAAAAAGAGCTGTTCGAGGTGCCCTGGTTTGGACTGCTTTTGAAAAACGGCGAGATGATCAGCGTGGACAGGGAAGATAGGCGCGGCCTGAT
Organism: Campylobacterales bacterium; assembly: GCA_027065515.1. Taxonomy (GTDB): domain Bacteria; phylum Campylobacterota; class Campylobacteria; order Campylobacterales; family Hydrogenimonadaceae; genus Hydrogenimonas. The sequence goes on along the minus strand of JAMOOM010000133.1, from coordinate 7,594 downwards.
CAAACTGATGAAAGATGTGAAACATTCACTAGAAGTGCTTCATCGTCCCGTAGCGATGTTTCCCGAAGGCACGCGGGCAAAAGACCAAAAGCTGCTTCCTTTCAAAGAGGGGGCGAAATTCATCGCCGAAAAATTCGGGCTGATAGTACAGCCTGTCGTTGTGCTGGGCAGCAAAAGCGTCGTCAACGAGCACGATAAAATATCCATTGGCGGGAATCTGAAGGTGATCTTCCTTCCAAGCATCGACACCTCCAAAGCCCCAAAAGATTGGTATGAAAAGATGCGAAAAGATATGCAGACCATAATCGACAACGAATATAAAGAGAGTGCGATTTCAAGATAGGAACAAAAGTTTTTGTACCGCTTCATTTGGATCAGTCGATTTCGACGATCCTGTCACTGCACCACTTCGCCAGATCCCGATCATGGGTGATCATCAAAATTCCAACACGATCCAATGTCTTCAGTAGCATCTTCATTACATCCAGCTGTATCAGATTGTCCAGAGCGGAGGTGGGCTCATCGGCCAGCAGCAGGCGAGGGCGCATCAGAAGAGCTCTAAGTATGGAGGCGCGCTGCAGCTGTCCGCCGGAGAGCTCGTGCGGACGTTTTTTCAACAATATGGATTCAATTCCCATCATCTGGCAATAATTTTCCATATCGTTCAGATCTGCGACATCCGCAATCTGGTTTTCGATGGTCCACGTAGGATGAAAAGAGCTGTATGGATCTTGAAACACCTGCGAAAAAGAGTCTTTCAGGATACGCCCGGATAGCGGTTTGAGATTGCCGGCGATCAGCTCCAAAAGAGTGCTCTTGCCGCTACCGCTTGGCCCCAATATAGTGATCACTTCGCCCACACGAAGTGAAAGGGAAAAATTTCTGTAGAGCAACTTATCTTTTGAATATCCAAAAGTGAGATTTTCGATCCGAAGCACTACATCTTTATCCATGGATCAGCGAATCTGCCCCTCTCCAAAAATTTTGTATTTGTATGTCGTCAGATCGTTTATACCCATCGGTCCTCTGGCGTGAAGTTTGTTGGTGCTTATGCCGACTTCCGCGCCAAAACCAAAGGCGCCTCCGTCGGTAAACCTGGTGGATGCATTGACATATACGCATGCGGCATCCACTTCGTTGAGAAACTTTTCGGCAGCTTTGTGATCGTTCGTTACGATCGCCTCGGAGTGGCCCGACCCATATTTTCTTATATGCGAAATCGCCTCGTCTATGTTGCTTACCAACCTTATGGATAGCCTGTTGGCCAGATATTCTGTGGCGAAATCCTCTTCGCTCGCCTCCTTTACATCGATAATCTGTCGCGTCATCGAATCTCCAAGCAGTTCAGTATCGTGAGATTCAAAGGCGGCTTTGAGCTGAGGCAAAAGCTCTCCTGCAATCGCTTCATCGACGATCAATGTCTCCATGGCGTTGCAGACACCTGGACGCTGACATTTGGCATTTATGGCGATAGCTATCGCCTCTTCGAAATCGGCTCCCTTGTGGATATAGGTATGACAAAGCCCTTTGTCGTGCTTGACCACTGGCACAGTCGCATTTTCGCTTACGTATCTGATCAATCCTTCGCCACCGCGCGGAATGACCAGGTCCACATACCTGTCCATTTTGATGAGCTTTGCCACCCCTTCCCTGCTTGCATCCGGCAAAAGACTAATCACCGCTTTCGGAAGTCCTTCGGATTCGAGACTGTTTTGAATGATACCTGCGATCGCTTCATTGCTCTTTTGCGCCTCTTTACCCCCTTTCAAAATAGCGACATTGCCGCTTTTGAAACATAGAGCCGCAGCATCACTGGTAACATTCGGGCGCGATTCGTATATGATGCTGATCACACCTATGGGGATGGAGACTTTCTCTATACGCAAGCCGTTATCCGTGACCCACCCCTCGAGCACGCGTCCCACCGGCTCTTTCAAATCGGCGATCTCCCGCACCGCCTGCGCCATCGCCTCCACGCGTGATTTATCGAGATATAGTCTGTCCATCAACGCTTCGGATAGATTGTTGCGCTGCCCCTCTTCTATATCCAATCTGTTTTGTTCGACGATATATGAGCTGCTTGCAACTAGATCGTTCGCCATCTTTTTCAAAACGCTCTTTTTTTTCTCCGGACTCAGCGTCGCGATGGCGGATGCGGCCTCTTTCGCCTTTTTGAGATATTTTTCCATTTTCAACTCCTTTAATAGTACTTCCAAAATCTACATATTCACAACTTCTATCTTGTAGGGTTTTTGGAAGCGCCCTTGTGTCTTAGTAGATCCTTCAGGCTCTCTTTTGGATCTTTGCCATGCAATATTTCATAAACTTCGTTTGCTATCGGGATATATATATCGTTGGTTTCGGATATCCGGTGCAGCGCTTCGGCGGTACCGATCCCCTCTGCCACCTCTTTAAGCTCTTCGAGTATCAGCTCGAGGCTTTTCCCTTCCGCCAGCCCCAATCCTACGCGATAATTTCTAGAAAGCGTGCTGTTTGCCGTCAAAAAAAGATCTCCCGCGCCACAAAGAGATAGAAAAGTCTCCTTCCTGGCTCCGAACGCCTCTCCAAATCTCGCCATCTCCACAAGTCCTCTGGAGACGAGAGCAGCTTTGGCGTTTTGGCCCAGGCCGAGCCCTTCACAGATACCGCTGGCGATAGCTATGACATTTTTATAAGAACCTCCGACTTCCGCTCCCATGACATCGGTCCCCACATATGTTTTCATAAAATCAGGAAACAGATCGCTCCACATCGAAGCTGCAAGTCTGTTTTCACTGCTGATAACCACCGCCGTCGGCAAAGACGCCATTACCTCTTTTGCAAACGAAGGGCCGCTTATGAACGAGAGATTCGTTCGAGGCACATACTTTTCGAATATCTCGTTCATGAATGCACCCGTTTTCGCATCTATTCCTTTGGACGCTACAAGTATCTGGTGCTCTTTAAAACCGTAGTGGGCGTGCAGCCACCCCTCTATCGCCTGCGCCGAAATGGCGATCACCAGATTTTCCACCTCCATCGCTTCATCCAGCGTGACAAACCCGGGAATATCCCTGGGGGTTCTGGATGTTATCAAAACTTCACATTTTTGGCGCAGTGCATGAGCCAACGCCTGCCCCCACTTTCCCGCACCGATCACCGCTACTCTTTTCATGCCGCCTCCATCAGTTTTTGATAAAATCTTCTCAACGCCTCGCTCTCACCCAATAGCACGAGTATGTCACCTGCATCGAATTTATGATCTATACCCCTGGAAACGAAGATAAAATCTTCTCCAAGCTCTTTATCGCTGATACCGATAAGGATCAATCCATATTTTTTGAAATCGATTTCATGGACATGCTTTCCCTCCAAAAAAGAGTTCGGAGGGATCTCGATCTCTTCGATGGATATTCCATTGTCCACATATACAATCTCGTCCAATACGCGGGTCACCGCTGGGCGTGTAATGATATCGGCAATTCTATTGGCGCTCGACTCATAGATATCGATAACCTTGTCGGCCCCTATAAATTTTAGTTTTCGCGTATTTTCAGCCGATGTGGAGACGCTGATGATCGTAGTATTTTCAACACTGCTCTTGAAGGAGAGGACCAGGAAAATATTCATCGACATTTCATCCATCGCACAAAAAAGAATCTTCTCTTCTAGGTTCAGACTTTCAAGTTCCGTATCGTCTTTGAAATCGACCAGCTCGACCCTCGCACATCCATCCTTCTTCGCCGTCTCTACATGCTCCTCGTTGGTATCGACGACCGTAATTTTGGAAAAGGTTGTCGAAAGCGTGCCGTATATTCTCTCTCCGAGCTTACCATATCCAAAGAGTATGATTTCACGAGACTGTCGTTTTGTATCGAACACTGTGCTCCACCTTTCCTTTGAAATCCGCGATGCTCACACTGTATCCCATCACCACCAGAATATCTCCCGCTTTCAAAGTGATATCGTCCGGCGGGTTGAAAACGACATAATGGCTCGACTTCTCTTTTGAGCTTAGCTTTTTCAATACCGCAAGCAGTATCAGTCGGTTGGCGGCGAAGTCGAAATCGCCGACCTTCGCACCATCGAGAAAAGAGCCCAGCCTGACTTCCACTTCATCGATCCGGGCAGATTTCTTCTGCGTCAAAATCGCCTGAAGCGCATCGAAAGCCACTGGCTGACCAATATATACAGCCCCCAAAAGACCTGCGATCTCTTCTGGCATAATAAGATGGTCGGCCCCTGCAAGTCGCAATTTCTTGGCCACACTTTTGTCGCTACAGCGCGCTATGATCTGCACTTTTTTACAAAGACTACGGGCGTTGATAGTGATGAATACGTTGACGATATCATCATGGGTTGCGCAGATTACCGACTTCACCCTGTCGCAGAGTTTCAATTTAAGAAGCGTACCGCTTTTCGTTGCGTCTGCACGAAGAACATCCAATCCATCCAGCTCCGCCATCTCGACTTTCGAAGGATCCGATTCTATAACCAAAAGCGATTCCCCGCTCTCTTTCAGTTTTTTCGCGACAAGTTGACCGATTTTCCCATAGCCACACACGAGATTCAGATCGCGTTTTTTCATCACGAGGTTCATGACGCGAGTCTGCTTTATCTCTGGCAGCTTTTCATTGAAGGCCGATACGATGATCGATGTCAAAAAAGATATGGCTCCGATACCTGTAAGGATAATCAGCATCGAAACGGTGCGGCCTTCCGTCGATACTGGCGCTATATCACCATACCCAACCGTAGTTATCGTCACAAGAGCCCAGTATGCGGCATCGAAGAGGCTATGAATGTTCGGGTTTGTGCCATTGCCTTCGAATACGTAGATCATAACCGACGCTATAAGGGTAAAAAAAGCCAATAGGGTCAAAAGGGTGTAAAGCTCGATCCTTTTGCTTTTCAGGATTTCGAAAAACTGTATCAGGCTCTTGCTGTATCGCAACATTTTAAAAGCGCGGAACAGGACAAAAACCCGCAGTATCCTCAACTCCCTATAGCTTGGAAGTATGGCGATAAGATCGATGATAGCGGGCAAAGAGGTGATATATTGCCACTTCTGTGCAGCAATCTCTTTGAATACTTTGGAGAGGCTGAATGGTTTTTCGAAAAATTCGGACTCTTCGAACTCTGCAATTATCACTTTATGCATATCGCTGCACACCCATAGCCTCAGCAGATATTCTATAATGAAAATCGTCGTAACGATATATAGATCGTAATAATCCAGCCACCATGCCACTCTCTCTCTGACATCCACGACCAAAATCGCGACACTAGAGAGTATGATGAAAATCATAAAAAGATCGAAATACTTTTTATAAGGGTAGTCGTCGTTGTTCAAAAGATCATAAAAAAACTTTTTGACCCTTTGATAGCCTGGCGCACTCTCCAGATAATACGAGAAAGTGACCAGATACTTGATAAACAGATTTTTCAAGGATTGAGACGTTTTTTTAGAAGTTCGTTGACTTTGGCGGGATTGGCCGAGCCTTTGGAGGCTTTCATCACCTGCCCTACGAAGAAACCAAAAAGCTTCTCTTTTCCGCCCCTGTATTCATCCACCTTCTGCGGATTGGACGAGAGCACACCATCGATAAGCTCCAAGATGGCACTGTCGTCGCTTACTTGTTTAAGCCCAAGTTTTTCTATAACTTCATCCACATCTTCAGGCTGCACAAAAAGTTCATCGAGCACATCTTTTCCCGCTTTGGCACTGATTACACCCTCTTTGATCCGTTTTACGAGTTTGGCGAGCTGCGGCGCCTTTACCGGAGATTCCTGAATGCCGGCGCTACCTTTCAAGCGTCCCTGAAGCTCGATAGTGAGCCATTTTGCAGCCTCTTTGGGTTCGGCGCCCGCAGAAACCATCTCTTCGAAAAACCGTGCCGTCTCGACATCGGAAGTGATGACCGAAGCATCATACGGACGCAGTCCAAACTCGGTTACGTAACGCTCCTTTTTGGCATCGGGCATCTCGGGAATGTTCTTCGCCTCTTCCATCATCTTTTCATCGAGGATTACAGGAAGCAGGTCGGGCTCTGGGAAGTAGCGATAATCGGCGCTCTCCTCTTTGCCGCGCATCGATCTGGTTTCGCCTTTGTCGGCATCAAAAAGTCTGGTCTCTTGCCATACGTCCTCGTCATAGAGGCCATCTTCCCAAGCCTCTATCTGTCTTTGAACTTCGTAATCGATAGCCTGATGGATAAAGCGAAAACTGTTCATATTCTTGATCTCTACGCGGGTGTAGAGCTTTTCGTCTCCCTTGGGGCGGATCGAGACGTTGACGTCGCACCTGAAAGATCCCTCCTGCATGTTGGCATCGCTGATTCCCAAATATCTGACTATCGCATGCAGCTTTTTCAGATAGAGTACCGCTTCATCGGCGCTTCTCATATCCGGCTCGCTGACGATCTCCAAAAGAGGTGTGCCCGCTCTGTTGAGATCCACCAGGGAGCATGACGCCTCATGGATATTTTTTCCGGCATCCTCTTCCAGGTGGGCCCTGGTTATACCTATACGTTTTTGGCCGCCCTCTTTAAAATCGATCATCAGATGACCACCCTCCACGACAGGTATCTCGAACTGGCTGATCTGATATCCTTTGGGAAGGTCGGGATAGAAGTAGTTTTTGCGATTGAATATCGATTTTTTATGGACTGTCGCCTCTACGGCGTTGCCGAACATCATCGCCTTTTTTACGGCTTCCTTGTTGAGCACGGGCAAGGCACCGGGCAGACCGAGACATACAGGGCATGTATGGGTATTTTGATGGTCGGCAAAGCTTGTTTTGCAATTGCAAAATATTTTTGTTTTTGTATTGAGCTGGACGTGGACTTCGAGTCCTATGACTGTTTCAAACAATGGCATGAACGTTTTTCCTTGTAAAGAGTGGATAATATTTCGAAGTGTTCCTATAAAACAAAGCGGCGTATCGAGGCGTATCCGTCGATACCCGTTTTTGCAACGGCACGGATCTGTTCGTCATCGACGATACCGCCGAGCGCGATCACTTTTATCGATATTTTATCTCTAATTTCTTTTAACTTCTCTAAACCTGCAGGCTTCCCTTTGCCGGGCGATTCGAAAACAGGGCTGAACGTCACAGCGTCGGCCCCTATCCGCTCTGCCCTGAAAGCTTCTTGCAACGTATGCGTGCTGACGATCGTATAAAGGCCCATCTTTTTGGCAAGTGCGACATCCGCGATCTGATCGGAAGCAAGATGTATGCCTTGGGCACGAAGAGAGTGTGCCAGTTTCAAATCTGTATGGAGAAAAAATCCTATATGGGGAAAACAGTTTTTCAGTGAAAGGAAAGCATACGCCAGCTCCGGATAATCCTGCGTTTTTTTGTCCCTTAGGACTATCCAGTCCGGCTTATGTCTGACAAGCACCTCTTTCGCGTATCTTTTGAAATTTCCGGGATTGTCGGTATAGTAGGCTGGATCGGTTATCGCGTAACGTATCAATTCGTATCTTCTGGCTCTTTGATTTTCTCTTTCATGGGCACTTTGGATGCTTTCAAAGCGCTAGCTATGGTTTCCAGTAATTCACGCTGTCGCTTTAATTCACGGAACTTTTCAAACTGCAATGATGTCACTTCCAA
>JAMOOM010000132.1 GCA_027065515.1 Campylobacterales bacterium | reverse complement strand
GCCTTGGAGGAGGCGATTGTCGCCCCTGTACTGCACCTTGAAAAAAGTCTCTCCATAGATCCTATATTGAAAGAGATCGAACATGTGGTATGATATACGAACGGATTATATCGATATTTTCATCAATGCCCGTCCGGCCAGCAGCCGAAACGAAATCGTGGGGGTTTTTGACGATACGTTAAAGATCAAGGTGAAAGCTCCGGCCGTGGAGGGTGCGGCGAACAAAGAGCTCGTCAAGTTTCTATCCAAGCGATTCAAAGTCCCTAAAAGTCACATTCTGTTCGTTTCCGGCGAGACTTCCAAGCGCAAAAGAGTCAGATTGCCAAAAAGCGAAAAACTCCTCGCGTTTATCGAAGAGATAGAGAAAGAGGGAGAAGGTATTGCGAAGGAGGATGCGCCATGAAGAAAATTCTGATTGTGGAGGATGACAAATTCTACTCACGCCAAATGGTTGACGCTCTGAGCAAACATTTTCCAGGACTTATCGTGCATACATGCGAAAGCGCAAAAGAGCTATTCGAATATGTAGAAAAAAACGAGTATGATTTGATTATCGCCGATCTTATGTTGCCAGGCGGAGAGGGCGAGCATATAGAAAAACTGGTCGATGCCGGCGAAGCGGTTATCGTGATCACTGGTAACAGCGATTTTGAATACAGAAGAAAGATTTTCAATCTCGATATTGTAGATTATATAATCAAATCCGAAAATGAAAGATTCGAATATCTGGTGAACCTACTCCACCGTTTGGAGCGAAATCGAGGCAAAAGAGTGTTGGTCGTAGAAGATTCGGAAATTTTTCAAAAATTTTTCGGAAAGATGCTTTCACGCCAGCAGCTGCATGTGCTCGAAGCCGCAAATGGTGTTGAAGCACTGAAAATTATCGACAACGAAGTTGTAGATTTGGTGATAAGCGACTATGTAATGCCAAAGATGGATGGACTCTCCCTGTTGATCGAAATAAGAAAAAGAGCGTCGATGCTCAAAATGCCCTTTATTGCAGTATCATCCTATAACGATAATGGAGAAGTGGCAAAATTTTTAAGGCATGGGGCCAACGATTTTTTGAAAAAACCTTTTGGAAAAGAGGAGCTTGTGTGGCGTATCAACAATACCCTCGATCTTGCCGACACATTGAGAAAAGAGCATGAATATGCCGTCAAAGATAGATTGACAGGCCTTTATAACCGTTACTATCTCGACGAAATAGCGCCCAGGCTGTTGGCCGTTGCCGAACGATACGGTGAACAGCCCCTTTCGCTGGTGATTTTGGATGTCGATCATTTCAAAAAGATCAACGATACTTATGGCCATCTGGCGGGAGACAAGGTGTTGAAATCCGTAGCTGACATTTTGAGAAAAAAGATAAGAAATTCCGACACGATCGTTCGTTTTGGCGGGGAGGAGTTTTTGATCCTGATGCCCTCTACTGATATAAAACGAGCCTATGTGGCCGCAGAGAAGCTCAAGGGTGCCGTAAAGGAGAACAAAATAGAGTTGAAAGAGGGCGAGAGTATCTCCGTGACTATATCCGCAGGGGTCGCGCAGTTTAAAAAAGGGATGAATCTGGACGATCTGATCAAATGCGCGGACGAAGCGCTTTATAAGGCCAAATCGAATGGGCGCAATCGCGTAGAGATGGCCAAGTCGTGTGAAGAGTATCGCGTAGCGGCAATGCAATAAAAACAAAGAAAGAGACAATGGAAAAAGAGAAAGCGTATAAACTTCTGGCGGTACAGATGGGACTTTCGAATGCGAAAGCCAAAGAGTTGATCGACAGGGGAGTGGTCTATGTCGGCAACAAGAAAGTGGCGATAGCTCGCGGAGAGTTGCCTGTAGATACGAAGTTCAGAGTTTTGAAAATGCAAAATGTCGATGTGATCTACGAAAACGAAGAGGTTTTGGCACTCAACAAGCCGGCATTTTTGACAAGCGACGAAGCTGCACGAGCTTTTAGTGGCGCCAAACTGCTGCATCGACTCGATCGTGAAACCAGTGGTGTGCTTTTGCTCGCCAAGAGCAAGGGTTTTGAAAAAAGAGCCCTTGAAGCGTTCAAGGCGCGTGCCGTCCATAAGGCATATACATGTTGGGTCGAAGGCATTGTCAGCGAGCCTGTGACGATAGACAAACCGATCAAAACAGTGAAAAAGAATGGACATGCATACAGCAAGATCGATCGCAAAGGCAAGGATGCGGTTACGCATATCGAGCCCATCATGATTTCGGGGCGACGTACGAAGCTGCGAGTGGTCATAGAGACTGGCAGGACCCATCAAATCAGGCTGCATCTTAAAAGTATCGGTCATCCGATAATCGGTGACAGGCAGTATGGCGTGGTTTCGGCGCAAACGAATCGTATGTTGCTGCATGCGCTGGAGTTGAAAATTTTAGGCTACGACTTCAAAGCGAAAGAGCCCAGGGGCTTCGATGTGCTTACAGGTGGATAAACTTATATTTAATTAAAATTAAAGTCTTTATAAGGTAAAATTGCGCACTTTTAGTGGGGTCCGAAAAGGTAAAAATCGATTAAAAAGGTGAAGGAGTATCATGTTTGAATCTTTGAGCAACAGTTTTCAAAACGCCATCGGCAAAATACGTTTCAGGGACGATGAAAAAGCCCTCAAGCGTGCCCTGGGTGAGCTGAAAAAATCACTGCTCAAAGCGGATGTGCACCACAAAGTCGTAAAAGACCTGCTTGGTGTCGTGGAGCGGGAGACGAAAAAAGAGGGAGTCGGGAAAGAGAATTTTTTGAAAGCTCTCAAAAGCGAGCTGACCGATATCCTTACCGCTCCCGGCAAGCAGGGTTTCGTCTATAGCTCCACTCCTCCCACGGTCGTCATGATGGTGGGCCTGCAAGGATCGGGCAAAACTACCACATCCGGCAAGCTGGCCTACTACCTGAAGCTTCGAAAAAAGAGGGTTCTTCTGGCCGCCGCCGACCTTCAGCGACTGGCCGCCGTGGAGCAGCTCCGACAGGTTGCGGACCAGATCGAAGTGGACGTTTTCGCCGACGAATCGATAAAAGACCCCGTTGAGGTGGCCAAAAAAGCGCTTGAAAAGGCCAAAGACGGCGGTTATGATGTGCTTATCGTCGATACCGCCGGCCGCCTGGCGATCGATGAAGAGTTGATGCGGGAAGTCAAAGAGGTCAAAGAAGCGTTGCATCCGGATGAGATTTTCTATGTCGCGGATGCGCTTACCGGGCAGGATGCCATTCGAAGTGCCGCCACTTTCAACAAAGAGCTGGGATTGAGCGGCGTGATTCTCAGTAAATACGATGGTGACAGCAAAGGCGGCGTGGCTCTTGGTATCGCTAAACAGGTAGGAGTACCGCTGCGCTTCATCGGTTCGGGCGAAAAGATGCCCGACTTGGAAGTCTTTATTCCCGATCGTATCGTCGGGCGTTTGATGGGAGCCGGGGATATCGAGTCTCTGGCCGAGCGCGCCACAGCCGTCATCGATGAAAAAGAGGCCAAGCGCATCTCGAAGAAAATCAAAAAAGGGGAGTTCAACTTCAACGATTTTCTAGAACAGCTTGAACAGATGAAGAAGCTCGGCTCCATGAAGTCGCTGATCGGCATGATTCCAGGCATGGGAAAGATGGCTAACGCTCTTAAAGATATGGATCTTGAAAATTCGGGTGAGATCAAAAAGATCAAAGCGCTGATAGCATCGATGACTCCCAAAGAGCGCGAAAACCCAGGATTGCTCAACAATAGCCGCAAGCGCCGTATCGCACAGGGTGCAGGACTTAGCCAGATGGAGGTCAACAAGGTTCTCAAGCAGTTCAAAAACGCTGCCAAAATGGCTAAACGCTTCTCCGGAAAAAACGGTATGAAAGATTTGCAGAATATGATGGGGCAGATGCAAGGCGGCGGGTTTCCCCGCTGATATTTTTCGGGGCATTGACCTAAACGATCCCGTCAATCGCTTAGGTCAATGCCTCTTTTTAGAAGTGTTCACAATTACAACATAATTATCAAGGAGATAAAATGACAACAATCAGACTAGCACGTATGGGACGAAAAAAACGCCCTTTCTACAGAATCGTCGTAACAGACAGCCGTAAACGCCGCGACAGTGGCTGGATCGAATCCATCGGCTACTACAACCCTATGACCGAGCCTTCTACCGTCAAAATCGATGAAGAGCGCTATAACTATTGGGTGAGCGTAGGTGCGCAGCCGAGCGAGCGTGTCAAGAAACTGGCCGCCAAGTAACCGGCGTCTTTTGAAGTCTTCACAGATGGTCGAGAGTTTTGTCAGGGAGTTGGCCCAGCTGATCGTGAAACATCCCGAATATGTGGTCGTCGAACGCCACAATATCGCGGATAAATTCGATGAGATCGTTATCTATACACACAAAGAGGATGCCGGAAAGCTGATAGGAAAAGAGGGGCGTATGATCAATGCTCTCAAAACGGTTATCAGCGGCTGCAAAGCCAAAGACGGAATCAGTTATCGTGTGAATGTCCGCAGCGCCGGAGAGGATGAATGAAGAGCGAGGATGATCTTCCCATCGCGCGAATCGGCAAAAGTGTCGGTTTGCATGGCAAGATGCGCCTCAATCTTCTGACCGATTTTCCAGAACAGTTCAAAAAAGGCGCTACGTTCAAAAGTGACCGTGGAGTGTTGACGATCGCCGATTACGACAAAGATCGCGGCACTGTTCGCTTTGAAGGTGTAGATAACGTAGATGATGCCAAGCGCCTGACCAACGCCTATCTATATACCACGAAAGAGGCGGGTGAAGCCGCCTGTAACCTCGGGGAGAATGAGTACTTCTGGTACCAGATCATCGGCCTTTTGGTTTTCGACAAAACCGAAAACGAGCCTTTGGGGCGAGTGAGCGATATACAACGACTTGCAGATACCGATTACCTTGTAGTCAGAAGCGCTTCACACTGGGTAGAGCGCGGAAGCGCGGAGAGTTTTTTGGTTCCCTACATCGACCGTTATATCGACCGAGTCGATCTGTCTGAAGGAAAAATATATACCCGCGACACCAAAGAGCTGATGGACGCGAGCTGATGCGCTTTACGTTCGTTACGCTATTTTGGCCGTTGATGGCCGGATACTTCGAAGATTCGATCCTAAAACGCGCTATCGCGAAGGGGTTGATAAGTGTGGATTCTCGTAATCCGCGCGATTACACCAAAGATAGACACAGAAAAGTGGATGATACGATGGCCGGCGGCGGGGCTGGAATGGTGATGATGGCGCAGCCGCTGGACGATCTTCTTTCGAAGATGAAAGAGGAGTCGCCCGATATGCATGTGATTTTCACTTCGCCTGTAGCCAAGCCCTTCACCCAGGCAGACGCAAGACGGCTCGCATCGCATAAAAAGCATATAGTTTTCGTAAGCGGCCGTTACGAAGGTATAGACGAGCGGATCGTGGAGCTTCATGCGGATGAACTTTTTTCGATCGGAGATTATGTGCTCACTGGCGGAGAGCTTCCCTCTTTGGTGATGGCCGATGCGATCAGCCGGATCGTGCCTGGCGTGCTCGGTAATGCGGATTCGATCGAGTCGGAAAGTTTCGAATCCATGCTCCTGGAGGCTCCCTCGTTCACTCGACCTAAAAGTTTCCATAATTTAAGCATTCCTTCAGAATACTTAAAGGGAAATCATAGTAAAATTAACGCCCTGAAAAAAAGACTGGCCTTGGCCAAAACAAAATACTTTCGCCCGGAACGATACCTGAAATTTACCCAAAGGGAATGTGATGAAAAATCGATATATTGAGTCTTTCGAAAAAGCTCAAATGGCAAGCAAAGAGATTCCGGCATTTCGTGCCGGCGATACAGTCCGCGTAGCGGTCAATATCAAAGAGGGTGAAAAAACCCGTGTACAGAACTTTGAAGGTGTGTGTATCTCCATTCGTGGAGAGGGTACCGGTAAAAGTTTCATCGTAAGGAAAATCGGTGCCAACAATGTCGGCGTCGAGCGTATTTTCCCACTATACAGCGACAGCATCGAAAAGATCGAAGTGCTTCGCCGTGGACGTGTGCGCCGCTCCAAACTCTACTATCTGCGTGAGCTTCGCGGTAAAGCGGCCCGTATCAAAGAGCTTAGACGCAAATAATTCAAAAACCCCCTCCCTTTGGGGGATTTTGTTACACCCTCCAATCCATTCCGCTCTATTTTAATTTAAATAATTTATAAATTCGTGACCACTCTTACCAATCCTATGACATTATGATACATAAGTTGCAAACCACTCCGCCTTTTTTGGCTACAATGTGACAAAAAGAAGAAGGAGATTTGCAATGGTTATAAAAAAAGAAGAGGCGAGGCATCTGTTGGCGCTATTGGACGCACCCAAGCGAGAGATAGATGTATCCAAACTCAACGAAGAGAGCCTGTTGGTGTTGGAGCTCTCAGGGCTTACAGCCTATCCGACTCCGGGATTCGTAACACTTACGTATGGAGGCGAGATGGTAGCTCGTGCGCTTGGATCACTGGTCAAGAACCATACGGTGGATGCCGTAGAAAAGTGGAATTCCGGCTTTAGATGGATCGGTAGTGAAATTTTGGCAATGATGGAAGATTCAAAAAAGAGCGGAAATGTCTCTGAAATCAGCAGGGAAGCCCTCGAAGAGCGTGGTCTGGCCGTAAAGGTTCACGACAAAGAGCGCAAGATCGACACCATTGTCCTTTCGGAAGCCGCAGAGGATGTGTTGCGGGCATTCGAATGTATCGAGCCCGAGATCAAGATCGACTCCGAACTGGCGCATCTGATCCTCACCTCTCCAGAAGGGCCGACAGAAGCCATACATCTGCCTTTTGACGATTCCCAAAAAGAGCTTCTCGAATCGATGAGGCTTCTGGCATACTCGATACCGAAAGGCGATATAGCCGCTTTTACCGGTCTTGGACGTGCGGTAAAACGTGTATTGGAATATGGGGCTGCTGCATCTGAAGGCGATGTAATCGATACGACGATTATGGATCTGTTGGCCAATCTGGTAGATGGCGAAGAGATTACCGAAGAGGCGAAAGTCCAACTACAGATGATGGGATATATCGACGATGAGATGAATCTACTTCCTGCGGGAGAAGCTCTCATGGCTTTAAGGGCTATGTTGAAAAATCCTGTCGAAAGGCGATTGTTCAGTTTTGCCGTATCGAAAGAGGAGCTCGAAACGCTCGAAGTCATCGGAAAGCTCGGTGAAGCCCGTCCGGAAGATATCAAAAAAGAGATGATCGACAAGAAAGTGAAAGAGTATAAAAAGCTGCTTGAAGAGTATGGGCGAAGATTGGATGAGATGCCTCTGAAGAAACGCCAGATATTGGAGCAGTTTCAGGATATGAAAGAGCATGAAAAGTGGTTCGAGAGTAACTTCGACATTCGCGAGTATCTATACTCTCTCGAAGCGTTCGATCTTGTCGAAGCCGGAAAAGACGAGAAAGACAAAGAGTGTTTCGTGTTGACTGAAAACGGTCAAAAAGTGAAAGAAGAACGCAAAAGTCACGGCAATGCGTCTCTTAGCTCGAAAGCCGTTAAAACCGTCAAGCTCCACAAGCGGCCATTTGCCGTTGCGAATAGAGAGTGGGTCGAAAATGCCCGGAAAGAGGGAGTGCTCGGTGAATATGGCCCGGGGCCCGTCGGAGAGTTCTACGAGGCGCTTTCTGAAACGATAGAGCGTAAACCCTTCATGACGCGCTATGAGATGGATATATTCAAAATGATCCCGTCCCGTGGAATGACAGAAAGCGAACTGCTTGAAAATGCCAAAAACGAGCATGATGAAGAGATGATGCGCTCAGCACTCGATGCTTTGGAGGCACGTGGATTCGTCGAAATATTGAGCGACGGTCATATTGTAGAGACTACAGCCGGTGAATTGATGGATAGGGCGCTTAGCGGTGTGCCGGAAGGGTTTGGTGCGCCTGTCACTCCGGTGATATATCGCGTATTGAAAGCGGTAGCCGAAGTCGGAACGCTTTATGAAAAAGAGAAGAAGATACGGATTATGCCCAAGCAGCACAAAGAGGCGTACGAGCTAAGCGGGCTTTCGCCGGAAACATTCGAAAAAGCATGGGTGGCAGCCCGTGAGGCAAGGTATCTGGGTAAAAACGGTGTCAACGAAGCGGGCCTCGACCTGCTTCGCGCCGTTGCCGCCATGAACCCCTGACATCAGGCCTTTTCGGCCTGATCCGAAGCCTCTGGAGTCTCCGAAGAGGACTCCTTGGAGACTTGATTCTCTTCTTTTTCCGCATATCCCAATACGATAACCTCGGACGATTCTTGCGCAGGTATTTCCACTCCACTCTCTTTCAGCAGTTTCCGAACGCAATTTTCAGTCTCTTTCACTGCATTTTCGAGCTGGCTTGAGACACCGTTTTCTGTGGTTAAAATCGTGATATTCAACAAGGGTATGACAGATGTTACGGTATCGATAGCTCTAGAGAGCGCCTGTTTGGAGGCATCGCTCAATTTATCGTAATCTTCCCCTTCAGTAAGAAGTATGCGCTCGAGCGAAGCGTTGAATTCATTGATAAATGAATCGCATATTTCCATATCTTTGTAATATTTTTCGAGCAAAGATGCCAGATACTCCATCGTTTCTGCCGCATCCGTAGTCTCGTCGGCGTAATTTTCTATGGCGAGTAACGATGCCTCGGCATTTTTAAGATTACGTTTCGATGTGCCGGACATCACCATGGACCATACGATCAATGCGGCAGCCAATGCCGCCAAACCAAGGCCTATAGCCCCATAAACAGTGTTGCCTATGGAAGGGTCGTATGCTCCGCCTCCGATCCACCTCAGCA
>JAMOOM010000131.1 GCA_027065515.1 Campylobacterales bacterium | reverse complement strand
GCTGTGCTGATCGACGTTCGTGATCCTGTAGAATTTCTTTATGCAGGACATGCAGTAGGCGCGGTAAATATTCCCATCTTTTTCGTACGCATAAGCCTTCCACCCATGGATACCCGAATCAAAGTGGCCGAAGTGGAAAAGAAGAGGAACAAAGCCATCCATGTCAAAAAAACATATCGCCCCATGATGGATGAAAATAAAAAATTTCTCGAAGATGTCAAAAAACTCTCCAAAGGGGATCTTGAAAAGCCGCTTATCGTTGTGTGTCGAAGCGGAGAGCGTTCCATATATGCCGCCAACAAACTGGCAAAAAACGGATTTGAAAATGTGTACAATCTTGAAAAGGGTTTCGTGTTCGACTGGGTTCCGGCCGGTCTGCCTGCGGGCGGATATTGATTCAACTCACACCAGGCAAGAATCTTTTTACCGGTTTTTCAGCAAAACTACACCCGCTTCCATATGAGCCGTATATGGAAACTGATCGAAAAGTGCGGCATCGACGACACTATGCGTCTTCGTCAGGCTTTTTAAATCCTCTACGAGCGTCTTTGGGTTGCAAGAGATATAGATGATAGTGTTAAATTTGGCTATCAGCTCTCTTGTGCCCCCATCCAAGCCGGCTCGTGGCGGATCCACGAGTACAGTGCCTATATCGTAATCTGAAAGTTCTATATTTTCAAGACGCCTGAAAGCCCTTTTTCCCTCCAGAGCTTCGGTAAACTCTTCACTGCTCATTCGAACGAAAGTGATATTTTTCGCACCATTTAGCTCGCAATTTTCTATAGCTGCTTTGATGGACCGTTTTGAAATTTCCGTAGCTATCACTTTTTCAAAAAGCGTAGAAAGCGGAATCGTAAAATTTCCCGCACCTGCATAGAGCTCACAAAAATCTCCCTGCCTATAGCGCGATGCCTGCAACATTGCCCATCCGATCATATTTTCGTTCACATGGGGATTGGGCTGGGTGAAACTCTGCTCGTAGTGACGATACAGATAGGGCTTTCCCGAGACCAAAAGCCTTTCTGTGACGAACTCATCACTCAATACGATCTTCTGCTTGCGGCTGCGGCCTATCACTTTGATACGCAATGAATCCTCAAGCGATCTTGCGCGCTGCGTCCACTCCTCTCCGAGCTTTCTGTGATAAAGCATCGTGACCAGGACCTCATCGGTGGTAGTCGATAAAAACTCTATGCCAAAAAGCCTGAAAGAGAGCTCTTTATCCGCATTGATCGACTCCAGTAGCTTCCACATTCTTTTTTCGATCGGCTCTGAAACCATCGGGCACTCTTCGATTATCACGTACCGCTTTTTATCGAGCGAACGCATAGCGTATCTGCACTCTTCGCCATCGTGAAAAACTTTGTACTCGGCTCTTGCACGGTAGTGATCGCTCCTTGAAGGATACGGAGTGATCGCTCCTTTGTAAAAAGGTGCAAGCATTCCGCTAAGCCGTCCCATCTTTTGGGCTACCTGGGCCGGATAGCTCTCCTGATACAAAGTGCAGCTTCCGCACTCTTTAAAGTGACTACATTCCAAAAATTATCCTTTTAGCGTGCTCTTTATTTGAAACTTTCCACCAGATTACCTACCAACAGATGCCATCCATCCACAAGAACGAAAATCAATATCTTGAAAGGCAGCGATATCACGACA
>JAMOOM010000130.1 GCA_027065515.1 Campylobacterales bacterium | reverse complement strand
AGAGATCCTGTCATATATTTTATAGCCGCCGCATAGATAACCGAGGTGACGATAAGAGTCAACACAGAAAAGTAACTTCCAAAAAGAGTAAGGGCCCATGAGCCCATGAGCGCTGCATTCACGACAGGAGCCACAAACCATAGACGGAAATTTTCCCATGTCACTATCGACAGGTCCGGAAGAGTGTCTTTAAAAATATAGCCCTCGACGACAATGAACAAAATTGTAAAAAATTGTAAAATTGAAGCGGAAACCAGCACAATCAGAAAAGCTATCGTATATTCGGAAATGAAGCGCATGATGTATCTCCTTTTTTGAAAACATTGTGACATGGCATAGCGAAGGGCGCACTTCGCCATATATTCATCACCTACGAGTTTTGTAGTATTTTCAAACCAAATGCAGTAAATGCATGGGACAATGATTCATTCTAAACATTCTTCTTGAGATAAACATTTGTTGATATATCGAATACGCTTGTAGCAGATCGAAGGGTGTATCTTAGTTATAGGAGTTATGAAAGTCTCTGTTTTAGAGGGGGGTTTTGAAGAGTGGTGCGGACGAGAGGACTTGAACCTCCACACCTTGCGGCACCAGATCCTAAGTCTGGCGTGTCTACCAATTCCACCACGTCCGCTCGAGTATTGAAAAAGTGGTACGCCCATCAGGATTCGAACCTGAGGCCTACGGCTTAGAAGGCCGTTGCTCTATCCAGCTGAGCTATGGGCGCTCACCTCAATGGCGCGCCCGGGAGGAGTCGAACCCCCAGCCTACGGATCCGAAGTCCGTCGCTCTATCCAATTGAGCTACGGGCGCAATATATTGGATTTAACATCAAGAGTATATTTGATAATGATTTTTGCTTAAATAAATGGGGTGGGTGATGGGAATCGAACCCACGACCCCCAGTGCCACAAACTGGTGCTCTAACCGACTGAGCTACACCCACCATATATAAAAGCATAATAGTGAACTAAAATGGTCGGGGTGAAAGGATTCGAACCTTCGGCCCCCTGGTCCCAAACCAGGTACGCTACCAGACTGCGCTACACCCCGTCCAAAAGTGGAGTGCAATTATAGTCTAAAAGTTTACGATTGTCAACAAAATGGTATAATTGTTGGAATTTCACCCTATTATCTCATCACAAAGGGAGTGCGCAGCTTATGAAAGTGGCACAGTTTAGTCGGATAGGTTTTATCATGGCTGCGGCAGGTTCGGCCGTGGGGCTTGGGAATATATGGAAATTTCCGTACATGACGGGCGAATACGGGGGCGGCGCTTTCGTGCTCGTCTATCTCATCACGATTGCGCTCATAGGGTTTTCGGTAATGGTCGCGGAGATGCTCATCGGCGCCCTGGGACGCCGCGATACCGTTGGAAGTTTCGAGCGCCTGGCGCCTCCTGATAAAAAGGGCTGGAAATATGCCGGTTTCATGGGGTTCAATGGCCTGATCATCATGACCTTCTATTCGGTTGTCATTGGATGGATTTTTTATTATCTTTTCGAGATACTGTCGGGGCTTCCTACCTCCACCGACACGGCAAAAGCGACATTTGACAATCTCGTAGGCAATGAGGCTGGCATTCAGATATTCTGGCACACCGTCGCCACCATTATCGTGACCTATATCGTTTACCGGGGCATCAAAGGGGGGATCGAGAAGATCAACCTCA
>JAMOOM010000129.1 GCA_027065515.1 Campylobacterales bacterium | reverse complement strand
GATCACCTTGTCCAGATGTTCCAATCCCTCGATTTCGACACCATCGACTTTCTGCACCTTCCTGGCGCGGTTTAAAAGCTCTTTCGCAGTCGGCAGCAGTGTCTGCAGGATGAGCGAACTCTTTCCGCTTCCACTCACTCCTGTAATACAGACAAAATTTCTCAGAGGAATCTTGACGCTTAGATCTTTTATATTGTTGATCGTCACGTTTTTGATTTCGATCCAATCTTTTTGTGGACGGCGGTGAAAATATTCGATCTTCTTTCGGCCTGTCAGATAATCCGCCGTGAGGGTCTTTGACTTCTTTAACTCCTTCAGCGTGCCGGAAAAGACGATTTCACCACCAAACTTTCCTGCGCCGGGGCCGATATCGACGATGAAGTCCGCCGCTTCGATCGTCTCTTTGTCGTGTTCGACAACGATTACGCTGTTGCCCTTTTTCTGCAAAGAGCGCAGAGTGCGGATCAGCTTCTGGGTGTCTCTTTCGTGCAGGCCTATGCTTGGCTCATCGAGTACATACATCACACCCGTGAGGCCGCTGCCGATCTGGCTGGCGATTCGGATGCGCTGTGCTTCGCCGCCGCTGATGGTTCGTGCATCGCGCCCAAGAGTGAGATATCCCAGCCCAACATCGTAAAGAAAGAAGAGGCGCTCTTTGATCTCTTTCAAGATAGGCTCGGCGATCATCCTCTGCTGCTCGCTGAAATGTTCAAAATTCTTTTCATCTTCAAAAAAGTGATGGCACTCCTCGATTGGCATGTCGATCACCTGTGCGATTGTCCTGGACCCCACCTTTACAGCCAAAGATTCGGGCTTGAGGCGATGACCGCCGCAACTGTCGCATATTTTTTCGGTCATATACTCACCGAACTCTTTGTCGTCTTTCAGCATATCATAAGATATTTTAACCGCACCCGGCCATACCCTCTCCAAGCGGTGACGCTTCCATGTAAATTTCACTTTGTCCGGAGTGCCGTAGAGGATCTGCTTTTGCTGATGCGGCTCGAGTTTTTCGTATGGAGTGTCGATATCGATACCCACCGTCTCGCAAAAGGCTTTGAGAAAACCGAAATAGTAACCTCTGTTGAATCCATATAGTGTCTTGATGGCTCCATCGGCGATACTCAAATGCGGATCGATCACTTTACCAAGATCGAGCGTATATCTCATTCCAAGCCCATCGCATGCGGGGCATGCCCCCTTGGGGGAGTTGAATGAAAAACTCAGCGGCTCGAGCGGCTCGAAACTGACCTTGCAGTGAAAGCAGGCAAGATGTTCGCTATAGTGAATCAATGGAGGCAGGTCGAAATCTTCGTGGTTGAGCACCTCTATCTCCACTTCGCCATAACTCTCCTGCAGCGCTTTCTCTATATCCTGCGCTATTCGCTCTTTGCTTCCCTCTTTTACCATGACACGGTCGATGACGGCTTTGATCGTATGTTTTTTACTCTTGGAAAGCTCCACGTCTTCATCCAGACGCACCATCACTCCGTCTATATAGGCACGAACGTACCCTTTGTGCCTCAAAGACTCGATCAGATCGGCGAAGCTTCCCTTTTTTTCGCGTATCAAGGGTGCCATGATCACGAGTTTGGCTCCTTCGGGAAGCTTCATCACCTCCTCTATGATGTCGCTTGCACTCATTTTGGAGATAGGGCGCTTGCAAAGATGACAGTATTGTGTGCCCACCCTGGCATAAAGAAGTCTCAGATAATCGTATATTTCAGTGATTGTTCCAACTGTAGAGCGGGGGTTTTTGGATGTGGTCTTCTGGTCGATCGCGATGGCGGGAGTAAGCCCTTCTATCTTGTCCACATCGGGTTTGCCCACCCGGTCCAGAAACTGGCGGGCGTAGGACGAGAGTGATTCTATGTAGCGTCGCTGTCCTTCGGCATACAGGGTATCGAATGCCAATGTGCTCTTTCCGCTTCCCGACAGCCCGGTGAATACGACAAGTTTGTTCTTGGGAATCTCCAGGTCGATGGATTTTAGATTGTTTTCGCGTGCGCCGCGGACTTTGATGCTCTCCAAAAGGTCGGACTCCTGCTATTTTTTTGTAGCCACTTATACCATAAGTTTCGATTAAGGTCAAGTACACGAGAGGCTTGGATCTGCCCTTCAGGCGCTCTCCAATATCTTTTTGAGCATCAAAGAGAGAATGACGATATAGAGAACGACAAGAGCGCTCTTATGCCTTTTGTGACCCGTTCGTGAAGCCATATGGATGCCAATATGGACTCCCGCCAGCGAAGAGATGCCGACAAGAAACCCATGCCAATAATCTATATGTCCCGTTATGGAGAGGCTGACGAAGCCGGACACGGAAGAGAAAACCACGAAAAAAAGCCCTGCCGATACGGCCTTTTTCAGCGGATAGTGCAGCAAGCCGACCAAGATTGGAGTGAGAAGGATGGATCCGCCTATTCCCATCGATATTGCAAGCAGTCCAATCACTGCGCCAACCATAAAAAGTACCGGCTTCGGAAGGTCGTGGCCAAGATTTTCATCTATATATACGGGAGCTTTGAAAAACCTGTAAAGAGCGAACGCCACGACACCCACAAAGGCTACCTCCAGCACGATGGAAGGGACTATCTTGACGAGCCAGCCGCTGCCGAGCGCTCCTAGCGATCCGCCCAGACCGATCACCATCCCTTCGCCGAGGTCGAGGTGGCCTTTGCGGTGATTGATCCAGGAGCCGTAAAGCGAACTGAACGCCATCTGCATAACTGAAATTCCGATTGCGCTTTTGATGTCAAATCCCAGCATCATCAGCGTAGGCACCAGCATCGTACCTCCGCCTATGCCAAAAAATCCGGACATACCGCCGATCGCAACGCCTACTGCTACAAGTAAAAGTTCCATAAGCTTTTTCCATGTTTTAAATATCGCCAATTATACTCTATGGCCACTGAAAGGACCGCCCTGCGCATGCTGACGGATCTTCTAATGGATAATTCAAATTGTTTATTCTATAATGTTTGGACAAACCTACATTCAGTATGGTAAAAGGGTTGTTTTGAACAATTTATTGGAAGCATCTATCGATGAAGTATTTTCCAACCACTTTTCGATGCCCACACAACCGTGCCAAAAACTACCGCAAGGTATTGGCTATGTGGCATCGATACCATTTTCGGATATCAATGGCGCACAAAGGGCCCTGCTCTGGCTGCAAAAACCGGTTATTGAAAAGATTTCGGATCTACTTTTGGGAGAAGACAGCCCGGACGAGGCCACTCTTGCCGATTTGACCGCAGAAGTGGCGAACTTCGTTGTCGGCCACGCAAAAATGGAAGCGAGCGACCAAAACAACTCGTTTTCCATGGGCACTCCAAGTTTTGAAGGCATCCGGCCACTGGAGGGGGCCTCGGAAAACATCAGACTTTTCAGTATAGACGATGGATGTATCGCGCTTCAGATAGAGAGTGTGGATGCCAGATAGCAAAGACAAAACGACAGAAGCTTCATCAAAACTTTTCAATTTCGATCGACTGCTCGATATTGAGGTTGAAATCACCTCTTTTTTGGGCGAGACAGAGCTTACACTCGAAGAGATACTCCATCTCAATGTCGGATCGGTGATCGATCTGAAAAAGCCTGCCGGAGAAAGTGTGGAAACCTATGTCAACGGGCGCATCATCGGCAGAGGAGAAGTAATGGTTTACGAAAAAAACCTGGCAATACGCATCAACGAGATACTGGATGCCGATGCCGTGATCTACTACCTGTCGAAAGAGAGATAAAAGATGCGTATATTTTTATTGATCATTTTGTTGTTTCAAGGTCTTTTTTCAGCCCAACTGCTCAACGAAAACATTTATGAACGCGATAACCGTATCGACTTGATGCTCTCGTTCGACACTCCTTTTGCAGGCAGCATCAAAAAGAGGATCTCTTCTGATGGAACAATACAGATGATTCTATCCGGTGTTGAACTCAAAAATCCGTTTAGAAAAAATCTACAAAACAGTTTTGTAGAGTCGATCGCCATTACAAAAACGGGAGACCATTCATTGGCCGTACTCATCTCGCCTTCATCCAAAAATATAAAGGTCATGGCTTCCAAAACGATCGATGGTTTCGGACTCCGGTTGCGCATACTCCCCTCCGGTACCGCCGCTGAATCCATGATGCTGGATACCGTTAGCGCTGATAATACGAAAGGGAAGGCGACACCACTCAACACTCTGCAGACTTCGGAATCCATGCCTGGATGGAGGTACTGGGCCGTGATGGGCGTGCTGGTACTTTTGCTTCTGGTTCTTTGGATTCTGAAAAAAAGAGTTGCAGCCAATGGAAAGAGAGGAATCGGCAGTTGGCTGATGCCAAAAAACGAGGAAGCGAAACATGCCATTGTGCCTGAAGCGCAGATACGCTATCAAAAAGCGCTCGATCGGCACAATCGACTTCTGCTTGTGGAATTTTCCGGCAAACAATACCTTATCGTCGCAGGAAGCAACAATCTGCTACTCGATACGTTTACAAAAGGCGGCACTGAAGAGGAAGATACGTTTACCAGGGTATTTGAAGACAATAAAAAACAACTTGATAATTTTTTGAAAGAGAATCACCCCGATGCATACGAAACATTCAAAAGCAATGCGAGCAAGGAGGAGTATCCGTAGAGGGCATTTCTATATATCCGCCTTTTCGAGCGACATCGCCAGAAGATTGGAAGGGTCGAAAAACTTTTCGATAAGTTCCCGCACAGCCTCAGGCTCACTCAATCGATTTATGCGGTCTCTAAATTCAGAAGCGTTACGATAACCCGCTCTGGAATAGGTATGAAGATGCTTTCTGAACAATACCACTCCATAGTCGCCATAAAAATTGATCATCTGCCCGAAATGCTCCAGGATGATCTTACGCATAAGTGACGGATCAATCTTTCGTTCGCCATATTTTAGCTGATGGAATATCCATGGCTTTCCTATGGCACCACGCCCTATCATTACTCCATCTGCTCCTGTATATTTCAATACCCGTTGCGCTTTTTCATAACTGTCGATATCACCGTTGGCTACGACGGGAATATCTATGGCTTCCTTGATTTTTTTTATCGCATCGTAATCCACTTCGCTCTTGAACTTTCCGCTACGTGTACGTCCATGTACGGCGATGAAATCAGCGCCGCTCTCTTCGCAAACCCTGGCGATCTCCACAGGCTTCTTCTCATCGAATCCAATACGGATTTTAACGCTGGTAAGAGGTTTTGTCGAATATCTCTTGATCGTATGGATCATCATTCCCATATGGTCGAGATCTTTAAGCAAAGAACTGCCCGATCCATGCGAAACGATTTTGGGAACCGGACAGCCGCAGTTGAGATCGATGATATCGATCCCCTCTATCTCGTTGAGAATTTCGACCGCACCTTTTATGACCTCCTCGTCGGCACCGGCAATCTGAACGGAGTATGGGTTTTCAAGTGGACTTTTTTCCAGCATCTTGAGGCTTTTTGCACTCTGATGCACCAGCGCGTTTGAGCTTATCATTTCGCTCACAGTGAGATCTACGCCAAATTTTTTGACTACGCTCCTAAAGGGCAGATCGGTAAGTCCCGCCAAAGGAGCCAAAACATATACAGGCTTGGAGAAATCCAGAATCTTTTTCATATGGGGATTATAACATGCCTGTCAAGAGCCTCGAGCTCTTGACTCAACACTGGCGCAACAGCAACTCGGCGGGGTAATGCTTACCAGCTTTTCGAAGATCGAGAAACGCTTTGAAATCCATATATTCGCCTCTTTGTGTATCCTGCAGGAGTTCATTTGCCTTGTCGAGCATTTCGAACTCGATAAGCACATACAAATAAGCTTTGAACGCTTTGTCGTCATGGCGAATCAATTTCTCGAAAAGCGCCAGAATCTCATGAGGAGTATAGAGCTTACTCAGCTTACGGGCTATACCAAGATAGTCGCAATCTTCGGGATGGTTTCTTTCTATCAGCTTCTCTATTGTAGCCAGAGGAATTTTATCTTTCTCGTCACGATTTTGCAATGTATCGAGCATATGGTTCAACACATCAATATCGATAAAATCGGCATACTTCTCAATTTGCTGCGTATTGGCGCTTTCGACAAATATACGAATAGCGGCATGCACAACTTTCGGATCGTACGATTCCGATTTTTTCAGTATCTCTTCGGCTTTTTGAGGCTCATGGGCAAGAAGGTTGAGCCAGTTTTGTATCTGGTATGGATTTGATTTATCCAAAGATATTTTCAGTTTTTTGAGATCTACATACTCTCCATGTCCTATAGCTACGATCAGGTCAATCGCATCGCGGATGTGCTCATGACACTTTTTTTTGTCGACTTTGGTAAAATCGTCACAACCATTATCCAGCACTACGCCTATTTTACGAATCTCTTTATCCGTATAGTTGTGTTTTTTGGGGGATTTGAGAATATCCCAAAAAAGCGCATCTGCAAGCTTGTCGATATCACGCGCAATCCTCTTTCTTCTCAGATAATCTTTGAAGCCGAAATAGAGAATATGAAAAAAAGAGGCCAGATAGAGCAAAATCATCGGGATTATCACCCATACGGCAATCGGCAGAGAAATATTTATACCCAACAGCTCCAGGGTGTAGTTTCCCGGTGAAACCGTTTTGTAGACATAAAACCCGACTGCGGCGATCAATATCAATGAAGCCAGTGTATAACGCTTTAGATGCATAATCGAACTCCCTTCTCCTGTGACCCCTCTTAAGCGGGGTTTTTTTCAGCGATATGCCGACAAGTGATACAAAACTTGGCAAAAGGTTTCACTTTCAGTCGCTGCATCCCTATCGGCTCTTCGCACATTTCACAAATACCGTATGTTTTATTCTCTATCTTGGAGAGTGCCTCTTCTATCTCGCGCAACTCACGCTGCTGAGCGGACAATATCTCTTCATTGACCATATTATCCGCTGAAACTGCGGCAAAATCGCCCTCATCCATCACTTCATGGCTGTGGTGCAGATCGTTGAGCTCTTTTGTACTTCCATCGATGTTTTTCAATATCTGATTACGTCTTGCCTCAAGCATCTGCTTGAAATAGTAGATATCATTCTCCCTCAAATTCTTTCTCCTTGATAAAATTTAATGAATTTTATCGAATTTGCCTTAAGGAGGCCTCTATTTGTGGTATGGGTGCCCCTCGAGAATCGTCAAACCCCTGTAGATTTGTTCAAACAACACCACTTTGGCGATTTTATGACTCATCGTCAGTTTCGATAGCGAAACCACCCGATCACACGATTGTAAAAATTCTTTGGAGTGGCCATAGGCACCGCCGATAAAAAAAGTAGTACGTGAATGGTTCACAAAGAGTTGGGCGAAAGTTTCACTAACCATCTGCTCCCCTCTTGGATCGAGCGCCACTGTATATCCTCTCTCCATCCATGGCCCAAACAGCTCCGCATAAATTTTTTGTGCCGATGCAGGGCCGTTCTCTTGGGCTTTGGTCACTTTGGCCGTAAAAAGATCTCGCGCCTCAAGCTGGGCATATCGTTTCGACATTTTGATAAAATGATCACACAATTGCGAGTAACAATCTTTTTCCGGCTTCGCAATGGATACGACATCAATCTTCATAGAGTGCGCTTCCTGCAACAAGCCATGTTACGTTTTTGATCGTATCGTTCAATCGAACACCCCCGATAGCCGCCACAGGATGAGATGAGATACCCGCCAACTCCTCAAGACGCGCTCTGCCCAGCACATTGGCATCCGGTTTCGTAGAAGTGGCCCTAAGTGCGCCAAGCCCTATATAATCTATATCCAAACCGTTGGCACATTCGATCTCGTCCTTGTCGTGAGTAGAGAGCCCTATCCAGCGTTTCGACCCCACGATGTTTCTGAGCTTTTCGATCGCTCTTTGTGAAGTCGACCCATACCTGGCCAGATCTTCCTGTCCTATATGGACTCCATCGCACAAATACGCAAATTCTGGGTAATCGTTTACGATTACCTTTCCTTCGAAAATCGATACAATATTTTTTAACCGGATTTCCACTCTTTTGGGGGAGTCGATCTTGTTTCGGTATTGTAAAATGGTCGCACCCTTGCTTTTGGCTTTTGCCACGAACTCTTCTGGGCTTACACCTCTTTTTTTCAAAGACTCTTCATCGCATAGTGCGTAGAGCTTCATGCACTCTCCGGCTCGAAAAGCCCCAAAAGGAGCGCAACGGTCTCTTTCATGACTCTTCTGGAAATAACTTTATCGATAAGGCCGTGTTCGAGCAGAAATTCGGCACGCTGAAACCCTTCGGGAAGATCAGCGCCGATCGTCTGTTTGATGACCCTTTGCCCTGCAAAACCGATCAAAGCTTCGGGCTCGGCCATGATAATGTCGCCTAGCATCGCAAAAGATGCGGAAACCCCGCCCATGGTCGGATCTGTCAGGATCGAAATAAATGGAAGGTTTGCATCGTCGAGTTTCGCCAAAGCCGCGCTTGTCTTTGCCATCTGCATCAAAGAGTAAGTGCTTTCTTGCATCCTCGCTCCCCCACTCGCACTGACGATCACGAGCCCGCATCTTTTTTCAAGCGCACGGTTGACGGCTCGCACGATCTTTTCACCCTCAACGGAACCCAGACTTCCTCCCATAAACGCAAAGTCGAAAACGACGAGCTCGGCGGGGTGCCCATCGATGGTACATGAACCACTCACCACCGAAGAGGTGCGCCCCGTCTTCTTTTTTGCCTCTTCGAGCCTTTTTTTGTAGCTTTTTTTATCGACGAACTTCAACGGATCTACAGGCTCCAAATCGGCATCGTGCTCTATGAAACTGCCCTCATCGGCCAAAAGATTGATTCGCTGGTCAGCATTCAGCCGCATATGATAGCCGCACTTGGGGCATACGTAGTGGTTGGCCTCAATCTCCTTGTAATACATCAGTGCATGGCATTTTGGGCACTTTATCCAGTGAGCCGGAGCTTCAGCGGGTTTGGGGTGCTCTTTGCGAATACTTTTGAATATATTTCCAAAATTCATCTTTCATCCTTTGTGTGCGTTCGCAAGAAGTT
>JAMOOM010000128.1 GCA_027065515.1 Campylobacterales bacterium | reverse complement strand
CCCTTGAGTATGACCAACTCGTTCTCGTCGAGAGAAAATGAGACATTTTGCAAAGCCGTCATCTCGTTCGGGCGGCCCTGATTGAAAATTTTCGTAACATTTTTGACCTCTATGATACTCATCGTATCACCTCATCGGCTTCCAGTGTCGCAGCTCTCCATGAAGGAATCAAAGTAGCAGCGATAAAAACGGGTATGGTCACAAAAAAGATAAGTGCAAGCGTGGCGCCGTCGAGAGTGAACGGCAGATCGAAAGGTGGCTTGAGCACAGAATACCCCATAAAAATATTGCGCATCAAAGGCGCACCCAAAGCGAAGACGTAAAAGATCGCCACAGTGACCGCCAGAAGATAGGCGACTATCGAAATGACAGCCGCTTCATAGAATTTCATTTTCATTATATCGTTTATGCGCCAGCCCAGGGCTTTCAAAATACCGATCTCCCGCTTCTCTTCGCTGCTAAGCCCACTCGCTTTATCATATATAATAATAAAAAAAGTAAAGATGGCGATAATGAAAAGCGCTAAAAAAATGCCGCTTTTATAATCGAAAACGTTTTGATAGCTGATTCGAAGATCCTCTTTTGTTATTACGCGTGTGTCTGGGTATAGCTCATTGATTTTTTTAGCTATCGTAGGCACCTCTTTTGGATTGGACACTCGCACAACTATATCGGTAGCCACTCCTTCATCCATACCGAAAATTTCACGAACAAGGCCGGTACGCATCAAGATTATATCGTGACTCTCCAAAGATGTAACGGGCTTGAAAACAGCCGCGATATCGACCTTTTTCAAATCTCCTGCATGGGTTACAAAATAGAAACTCTTTTGCGAAAAGGCTCTCTTGAAAATATCGTAAACACCTTGCCCTACGACCATCGTATCTCCTTCGAGCAGCCTGTCTGAAAGTTTGTCGAGCGCTTCGTCGATATCTTTTTTATAGCTTTTGTCGAAAGGCTCAACACCCACGATACTGAAATTGACGCCAAGTCGAGGAAAATAGTAAAAACCCCAGACTCTGGCAGCCGCACTTTCAACGCCGAACATTTGCGCAATCTCGTCCGCTCTTTCGCTATCTATCGTCGTCTGGCGTCCGGCCACGATACGTTGCACGGTAATATCGGGCAATGCGTCCAGCGTCCGATCCATCTCGGCGCGCAGTGAATGGGTGATCATAAAAATCGATGCAAGTATAAAAATCATGATGCTGAAGATCACGAAGATAAATAGATTCTTTCCTCCACGGCGAACGAGTGAATGGAGAGAAAAGGCGAATAGATGACTCATTTGTCGACCTTGATTATTGAAGGAAGTTTCCTTGTGATTGGCGAAGAAGCATAAGTGAAAGCGGCAGGAAAATAATCCAGCATTTCAGGCCCTTCGTTGAAGGGTGCAAAAATATCAGAGAGTGACCTGAAGCGCAAAAAACGCGCCTCGGTTGCCACGGCCATATCAGGAAGGCCTATTATGCGTACTGCCGCTGCAACCTCACTCTTGCCAAGGGAGATTCCACGTGTTTTGATAAAAAAAAGCGACTCGAAAGCCAGAAAAAATACAATCGCAAGAACGAACGCGAAAAAAAGAACGACTCTTCTACGCATCTAGACTTTCTATGAGAGATTCATCGATCTCGTCGAAACGGACGATTTTTTTGCCATGATGATCGCGCATGAAATTCTCGGCCGCCTCTTTTGT
>JAMOOM010000127.1 GCA_027065515.1 Campylobacterales bacterium | reverse complement strand
TCAGAGTGTGGTTTTGACAATGCAAAACACCAAAACAGACAGAATCTTTATAGTTATTGTTGTATCATGGTGACGAAAAAATGAAGTCAGAAAGAGATTGGTGTGAAAAGAGTGTTTCTAATAGTTTTGGTTGCCGGCTTGAGTTGTCTTAACGCGGATAGGATCAAAAGTACGACAGTGGCATGCCCTACGGTCGAAGCGCTTGAAAAACTTGAAAAGAGCGATGCGGACTTTAGGCAAAAGAACCTGTTTTTGATGCAAGAAGGCTGTAGAGTATTGACGCCCAAAGATAAAATTCATGTGTTGACACCCACGGCTGCATGCTGCGGAAAATATCTACGGATCTCCATCGATAAAAGTAACGATATCATGTATGTCGATAAAGATTCTGTCCATATCGAACAGCCTGGAGATAAAAATATTTTACGATTCTAAAATTTTTTGTACGGCAGCCGAGCACATCGCCAGACCGAAAGCCCCGGTCACCCCTACGAAACTCCCTTTTGTAGTGCACTTTGGCTCTTCGGCGCTGAACAGCGCTAAAAAATCGCCTTCGAAGCCACTTTTTTTAAGTTCGTAGCGAATCTTTCTGGCGAATGGATCGCCGTGGGTTTTCCAGATCGAAGCGATTTCTATTTTTGTAGGGTCTATCTTTCTAGCTCCTCCTGTGGCGCTGATGAGTTTTGGCCATACTTTGTGCGCCAAGGCTATTTTAGCGCGTATATCGTCGATGGCGTCGAGCACGAGCGTATATGGAGAAAAATCGAAACTTTCGATCCACTCGGCGTCGATTTTGGCTTCGATCGGCGTAATCGCAGGGTAGAGTTCGGCCAATCTTTCGACCTTTACTACCCCTATGGCTTCGCTGCCTATCTGGCGATTCTGGTTTGTGACATCGAATGTATCGTAATCGACGATCGTTATATTTTCGACCCCGCTTCGAAAAAGACAATCGAGGCAAAAACTTCCGACTCCGCCTACGCCAAGAAGCAGGATTTTAGCGTTTTGAAGTTTTTCGAAATCTTCACCCATCAGCATCCGGCAGCGTTCATGCTTCATAGCCATCCTTCCAGTTTT
The DNA here is from genome assembly GCA_027065515.1 of Campylobacterales bacterium. Lineage (GTDB taxonomy): Bacteria > Campylobacterota > Campylobacteria > Campylobacterales > Hydrogenimonadaceae > Hydrogenimonas. The sequence continues at coordinate 8,055 of JAMOOM010000127.1, read as the reverse complement.
TCTATATCTCCATGACTGGTCAGATCCAGCTGAACGGGAGTTATCGATATGCAGTCGGCTTTGATCGCTTCAAAATCGCAGAGCATCCTCTCGTCCGGAATCCACTCCAGCGGATGCAGGCCCAGCCAGTAGTACTCTTCGCCTCTTGGGTTGCGGTGCATATGGGCGTCGTTTCCGTATAGACGGTAGCCCGCTTTGGTGATTTTGTATCCATTGCACTCTTTTGGCGGCACCGGCGGTATGTTTATATTCAAGAACTTGCGCTCACCCAGCGGAAATCCATCTTCGAGAATTTTTTTGCAGATCGTATATGCCGCCTCCTTTGCAAGCTCAAATCCAAGTTCGTCGATATTTTGACAGCGGTTTCTGCATACCTGGCTGATCGCTACGCCCGGAATGCCCTGCAAAACAGCCTCCATCGCGCCGGCTGCGGTACCGCTGTATGTGATATCTTCACCCATGTTGGCGCCTTTGTTTATACCGCTTACGACAAGATCCGGAGGCCTCCTTTCATCAAAAAGCGCGTATTTGCTCAAATATACGCAATCTGTGGGAGTGCCGTCGTCAAGTTTGAAAAAATCGTCATCGATCTCTATGAAGCGCAGAGGGCGCGTGAGAGTGAGACTGTGTCCGCAGGCTGATTTTTCCAGCGTAGGGGCTACTACGGTCACATGTCCCAGCGGCCTTAGCGCCTCGACAAGCGCATGCAGGCCGGGAGACTCGAAGCCGTCGTCGTTCGTTATCAAAATTCGTTTCAAGGGATGCTTCCTTTGTTTGGGTATGGGAATTATATTATAATAGTTTTTATATGCGCATCTGGAGGAAGAAAAATGAAATTGCTTGTCAGCGCCCTCGAGCCTTCGGCGAATCTGCACCTGCAGCACCTTCTCAAAGAGCTTCCAGGCGTTCGAATCAACGGTATTTTCGATCGACGCCTTGGCGAGCCGCTCTATGGGATGGACGAATTTTCAGTGATGGGGATAGTGGATGTTTTGGCGAAATATTTCAAAGGCAAAGAGGCGCTGCACGAGATGACGGCATTGGCTGCAGAGTGCGACAAAGTGCTGCTGATAGATGCGCCGGCTTTCAATATCCCTTTGGCGAAAGCGTTGAAAGAGCGGTACCCGAAAAAAGAGATAATCTATTATATTTTGCCAAAAGTGTGGGCATGGAAAAAAAAGCGGGCCAAAAAGGTGGATCTCTATTGTGACAGGCTAGCTTCGATCTTTCCGTTTGAGAGGAAGTTTTACAATCGGGCTGAATATGTGGGGAATCCATTGCTCGACGAGATCGATATCGTGCGGAATATCGATGAAAAAAAAGAGACGGTCGCTTTTTTGCCTGGAAGCAGAAAAGGTGAAGTTACACGCTTGATGCCGGTTTTCAAAGCAGTGGCAAAAGAGCTGGAGGGACGCAGAAAGCTGTTGGTGATCCCCTCGTTTGTCGCGCCCGAAAAAGTCGAGGAGTGGTACGGTGACATATCCGCATTCGAGGTGATTTACGATACTCATGAAGCGGTGGCTCAAAGCAGTTTCGCTTTTGTATGCAGCGGTACCGCCACGCTTGAGACCGCACTGATTGGAACCCCTTTCGTGCTGGTTTACAAGGCTAGGCCCATCGAATACAAAATAGGCCGCTTTTTCGTCAAGCTTCCGCATGTCGGACTGGCCAATATCATTATGGATTTTGAGGGCTTCCCGCAGCTGCATCCTGAAATTTTTCAAGAAGATGTAACCCCTGAAAACCTGCTGCGTCACTATGAAACGACTGATAGGGATCGCTTCGATGCCGGCAGCAGGGCTTTGCGTGAAATTTTGGGATATGGAAGTGCGCAAAATGTCGCAAAGATGATTTTATCGGTATAATTAGAGACTTTTAAAAATTTTGTTGGAGCAGGCAATGCAAAAAGAACCGATGACCGAATATGGCTATAAAAAATTGAGCGAAGAGCTCGAGTACCTCAAATCGAAAGCCCGCCCGGAAATTGCGGCGGAGATTCAAAAGGCCAGAGAGCTTGGCGATCTTAAAGAAAACGCCGAATACCATGCGGCAAAAGAGAAGCAGGGGATGATGGAGGCTCGTATTGCAGAGCTCGAAGATATTCTGGGACGTGCACAGGTCGTAGATCCGAAAACTTTCGAGCACAAGCGTGTCAGTTTCGGCTCGACCGTAACCCTTGTGGATATGGATACCGATGAGGAGATCACATACGCGATAGTGGGAGCCAGTGAAGCCAATCCCGACAAGGGGCTCATATCCTACCACTCTCCTCTTGCAAGACAGCTGATCGGCAAAGAGCCTGGCGATGAGGTGCGCGTGAGGCTTCCTGGCGGCGAGAGGGAGTACGAAGTGGAGCAGGTTTGTTATAAAGATATCTGTTTTGGGTCTTGAGAGATGATTCCAGTAGCGATTATCGGTGCTAGTGGCTATACCGGCTTGGAGTTGGTCAAGATTTTATGCGAGCATCCCGGGTTTGATCTGGTTTACGCCGCCACCAGCGAGGGTGGGACTACGATTCAGTCGCTACACCCTTCGCTGCAGAAGGTGGTTTCCATGCCGGTGGAGAAAGCGGATGCGAAAGATGTGGCAAGAGTGGCGCAAATTGCCTTTTTGGCGCTGCCGCACAAGACGGCTATGGGGTTTGCCGCCAAGCTTTTGGATCTTGGCGTGAAGGTGGTGGATCTTTCGGCTGATTATCGCCTGAAGCTCAAGACATACGAAGAGCACTATTGTCCGCATGAAGACAGATCGCATCTAGGCGAAGCGGTTTATGGATTGCCCGAGTTTTACCGGGAAAAGATCGAAAAAGCGCGCCTGGTAGCCAATCCCGGTTGCTACCCGACCGCCTCATTGCTGGGGCTTTTGCCGTTCATTCCTTCCATGAAAGAGGATACCCCCATCTTTATCGACGCCAAAAGCGGTGTTAGTGGCGCTGGCAAGAAGCTTTCGGAGACGACGCACTATGTGACGATCAACGAGAATATATTCGCCTACAATCCTATCGAGCATCGCCATGCTCCCGAAATTGCCGAAAAGATCTACGATCGATTCGAAAGAGAGCCACAGGTCAACTTCGTTCCGCATCTGATTCCGGTTACACGCGGAATGTTGTGCAGTATCTATATGCAGCTAGAAAGAGAAATCGATCCGATAGAGATTTTGCAGGAGTGGTATACAAGCGAGCCTTTCGTCCGGATACGACACAAACCCGTCGATATCAAAAGTGTCGCAGGAACCAATTTTTGCGATATTTTCGCCGTGGCCAACGGCACGACTCTTTTTGTAAGTTCAGCTATCGACAACCTGCTGCGGGGCGCAAGCTCCCAGGCGGTAGTCAATGCCAATATCATCAGCGGTTTCGATGAGACGCTGGGAATACCTAAATTTGCGTATGTTCCATAAGAGTGCCAATATGGGGACTTCTTTTCCTGCCTTTGGGGACGATAAAAAGGATATTTTGAGGTGAAAAGTATCGTTTTGCAAGATGGCGCATGGCTGATATCCGATGCCCACTATGCCCACTATCGCACTGATCTATATCGCTTTCTGTCGTCGCTCTCTCCCTCTGATCTTCCGCCTCAGATCATTTTGATGGGGGATATTTTCGACCTGCTTTTTGGAAATGCCAAAAATTCGATTGAAATTAATCTGGAAATGGTCGATTTATTGAAAGAGATATCTCTCTCGTGCGAGGTGGTGTACCTTGAAGGCAACCACGATTTCGGTCTTCGAGAGATATTTGACGAGAGAATTCATGTGGTGGCTCGCCGTGATCAGCCTTTGATGGCGCACTTCGATAGCAAGAGTATTGCACTTCATCATGGTGACTGCATGCAGGGGATCGGTTATGAAATATATACGGCGATGATACGGAATCGCTGGATCAATCGTCTGCTGAACACTGTCGATACAGTAAGCGGCGGTGCCATAATCGCCTGGCTGGAGTCGTACAACAGGAGCAAAGAGCTCTGCAGATATATAGAAAATTTTGAAAAGAAGATGAAGACCAGGCTGAAAAAACTTTTGGTGCGTTATGATTTCGATATCTGGGTCGAGGGGCATTATCACCAGAATATTCAATTCAATGATCGCGATATCGGTTATGTGAACCTGCCCGCATTCGCTTGCGATGGCGCTTTTGTCGTAGCTTGTGCTTCGAAAGAGGGGATCGATTTTAAACAAAAGAGGATAAACAATGTCATCGTCTAAAAAAGATGTGCTTCAAGTTGGGACGAATGAGCTGGAGCTTGTGGACTTTCGCATTTTCAAAGAGGAAAAAGGGAAAATGTACGAGGGGATATACGGTATCAACGTATCCAAGGTGCGTGAGATCATCAAGTATCCAAAGCTAACCGAGCTGCCGGGGGTCCCGGATTTCATCGAAGGGATATTCGATCTTCGAGGGGTGGTGATACCGGTAGTCAATCTTGCAAAATGGATGGGGATCGAAACTCCCGAAAACAAAGAGATATATCCGCGTGTGATCATCGCCGAATTCAATAATATTCTTATTGGTTTCGTGGTCCACGAAGCCAAGCGCATAAGGCGCATCAACTGGAGCGATATAGAGCCCGCCTCTTTCAGCTCCGGAGTCGGTGCGCTCGACAAGAGTAAGATCACAGGAGTTACACGTATAGAAAATGACGAGGTGTTGTTGATTTTAGATCTCGAGAGCGTGGTGGAGGATCTTGGATTTTATCAACCGGATATAGAGTCGGAAGTGATAAATGAGACATTTTCTGGAATGGCTATGGTGCTGGACGACAGCATGACTGCAAGAAAGATCGTCAAAGATGCTCTTCAGAAGATGGGCTTTGCCGTTGTGGAGGCAAAAGATGGGCAAGAAGCGCTTGAAAAACTTGACGAACTCTACAATGCATATGGTGACAGGCTTTCCGATGAGCTTAAAATTATCGTTTCGGATGTCGAGATGCCCAGAATGGACGGTTTCCACTTCGCCGCCAAAGTGAAAGATGATCCACGTTTCAAGGATATTCCGATCGTGTTCAACTCCTCGATCAGCGACCACTTCAGCGAAGAGCGGGGAAGAGAAGCTGGCGGAGAGGGTTATATGGTGAAATTCGATGCCAATATCTTCTATTCGGAGATTTCAAAAATCGTGCATTCACATATAAAGCAATAAAAAGGCAAGCAATAAAAAGGCAAGCAATAAAAAAGGATAGAATAGATGGATGAATTTCAGGAGATACTTGAAGATTTTCTTGTCGAAGCCTTCGAAATGATCGAGCAGCTGGACAACGATCTGATAACGCTGGAAACTGCGCCGGAAGATCTCGAGCTGCTAAACCGAATTTTCCGAGTGGCCCATACGATCAAAGGCTCCAGCTCTTTTCTCAATTTCGATGTATTGACCCATTTGACCCATCATATGGAAGATGTCTTGAATAAAGCGCGACGTGGCGAATTGGTCATGACTCCCGAAGTGATGGATGTTGTGCTCGAATCGACCGACAGGATGAAAGCGCTGTTGGAGCATATCAAGGAGACGGGCAGCGATGAGGGGGCACTGGATGTAGCGCCTACGGTTGCGCGACTCGAAGCGGTGCTGAGAGGGGAGTCTTCCGAAGTTCCGGAAAGTGCTGCCGAATCTACTTTGCAAGAGAGTGCCGAAGTCGAATCCGAAGAAGAACCGGATTACACTTCGATGAGCGAGGAGGAGGTGGAAGCGGAGATCGAGCGTCTTTTGAAAGAGCGCCAGGAAGAGGATCGAAAAAAGCGCGAGGCCAAGAAAGCCAAGCAAGAAGAGGCTTCCATATCCGAAGAAGAACCGGATTACGCTTCGATGAGCGAAGAGGAGGTGGAAGCGGAGATCGAGCGTCTTTTGAAAGAGCGCCAAGAAGAGGATCGAAAAAAGCGTGAGGCGAAAAAAAGAGCCCAAGCGCAACCCCAGGAAATGGCGGCCGAATCGCCAAAGCCATCCAGTCCGAAACCATCCAGCCCAAAACCTGCGGCAACCCCGGCCCCACAGAAAAAACCTCAAGAGAGCAAGCCCGCTGCACAAAAAGAGCGTAAATCCACGATAGAGCAGACTATCCGTGTAGATGTCAAACGTCTGGATGATTTGATGAATCTTATCGGCGAGCTTGTGCTCGGCAAAAACAGGCTTCTGAAAATATATGACGATGTCGAAGAGCGTTATGAGGGAGAGCAGTTTCTAGAAGAGCTGAACCAGGTTGTCTCTTCGATCTCTTTGGTGACTACGGATTTGCAGATCGCGGTAATGAAAACGAGAATGCTTCCGATAGGAAAAGTTTTCAACAAATTCCCACGCATGGTTCGCGATCTTGCGCGTGAATTGCACAAGGAGATCGAGCTGGTCATCAGCGGCGAGGATACCGAGCTGGACAAGTCGATTGTCGAAGAGATTGGCGATCCGTTAGTGCATATCATCCGCAACTCGTGCGATCATGGGATCGAGCCACCCGAAGAGCGCATAGCCAAAGGCAAGCCACCCAAAGGGACGATAGAGCTTAAAGCATACAACGAAGGCAACCATATCATTATCGAAATCGTTGATGACGGCAAGGGGCTCGATGCCGATTCGCTAAAGATGAAAGCTGTAGAAAAAGGGGTCATCAGCGAAAAAGAAGCTGACCAGATGAGCGAAAAAGAGGCTTTTATGCTTATCTTCAAGCCCGGCTTCTCCACCGCCGCGAAGGTGACGAATGTCTCCGGGCGCGGTGTCGGAATGGATGTCGTGAAATCAAATATCGAAAAGCTAAATGGAATTATCGAGGTAGATTCGGAAAAAGATAAAGGCACCAAGATAAAACTGAAAATTCCATTGACGCTGGCTATTATCCAGTCTCTTTTGGTAGGAGTGCAAGATGAGTACTATGCCGTGCCGTTGGCCTCTGTCCTGGAGACTGTGCGTATAACCCCGGAAGAGATTCAGACGGTGGAAGGTCGAAGTGTGCTGCGACTGCGCGATGAAGTGCTATCGCTGGTTCATCTGGCGGATATTTTCGATGTAGAGCGGATTTTCGATATGGGTGAGCACGCTTACGTAGTCATTATAGGCCTGGCCGAATCGAAGATCGGGGTTATCGTCGACTCTTTGGTGGGACAGGAGGAGATCGTCATCAAGTCGCTTGGCGAGTATCTCAAAAACATACCAGGCATTGCAGGTGCTACGATTCGCGGCGATGGCAGGGTGACACTGATAATCGACGTCGGTGCATTGATGGATATGGCGAAAAATATCAAGAGCACGATCAAAAATCTCGAAGTTGGAGAGGCGAAAAAAGAGAAAAATTCACCATCCGATTACAATATTTTGATTGTGGACGACAGCAAGACGGATCGAACCATCATGCGCAAAGCGCTCGAGCCTTTAGGAGTGACGATTACGGAAGCGACAAACGGTGTGGAAGCGCTGAATCTGATCAAAGATGGAAATAAAATTTTCGACGCCGCACTGGTCGATATCGAAATGCCAAGAATGGACGGTTATACGCTCGCGAGCGAAATCCGCAAGTTCAACCGTTTCAAAAATATGCCGCTTATAGCCGTTACCAGTCGAACGAGCAGAAGTGACAGGCTAAGAGGAGTGGAGGTTGGAATGACCGAATATATCACCAAGCCATATACCCCCGAATACCTGATGAATGTCGTAGCGCGCAATATAAATCTACCGGTGGAGGCGCTCTCATGAGTACACAGCTTGAAAAGGTGCTGAAAAAGCAACAGCAACAGCAAAGGACCCCGGATGAAGGGGAGATCGAAAAAGAGATCCAACTGGTGGGGTTTATGGTCGGCGATGAAGAGTTTGCCGTTCCGATTCTAAGCATTCAAGAGATTATCAAGCCAATCGAATATACACGCGTTCCAAAAACTCCAGCTTATGTGCTAGGAGTGTTCAACCTAAGAGGAAGCGTTCTTCCTTTGATCGATTTGCGCATGAAATTTGGCCTATCACGTTCTCAGGGGAATGATGAAACACGCTATATGGTCATAAAAAACAATGATGAGATTGCCGGCTTCGTAATCGACAGGCTGACGCAGGCGATACGAATCAAGGAGAGCCAGATAGAT
>JAMOOM010000126.1 GCA_027065515.1 Campylobacterales bacterium | reverse complement strand
CTATACGGCTCCGACCGCCATTCGCGTACTCCACAAGATGGGTGAACACGAACCGGAGAAATACGATCTTTCAAGCCTCAAGGTACTAGGAACCGTCGGCGAGCCTATAGACCCGCCGGCATGGAGGTGGTACTACGAAAAGATCGGTGGAGGACGATGCTCCATCGTAGATACCTGGTGGCAGACTGAAACCGGTGGGCATATGATCAGTCCACTTCCTGGTGCTACGCCGATCAAACCGGGATGCGCGACTCTTCCTCTGCCGGGCATCATGGCGGAAGTCATCGAGCGGGACGGTACACCCGTAGAGCCTGGCGAGCAGGGTTTGCTTTGCATAACGAAACCGTGGCCGAGTATGATCCGTACGATCTGGGGCGATCCGGACCGCTTCGTGAAGAGCTACTTCGGCGATGCGAAAAAAGATGGCACACCCGTATATTTTTCAGGAGACGGCGCCGAGGTGGACGAGGATGGATACATTACGATCACAGGGCGCGTAGATGATGTCATAAATGTAAGCGGACATCGTCTGGGCACAGCAGAGGTGGAAGCTGCGATCAAAAAGCATCCCCATGTGGCGGAAGTGGCCGTGGTGGGTAAGCCGGACGAAATCAAGGGTGAAAGCATCTTCGCTTTCGTAGTGCTGAAAAATGCAGAAGACACCTTTGGCGAAGAGGCTGAGCTTGCAAAAGAGATCAACGAAGTGATCGCCATAGAGATCGGCAATATAGCTAAGTGCGATACGATCAAAGTGGTTCCGGGACTTCCGAAAACCCGTTCTGGCAAGGTGATGCGGCGTATTCTCAGATCCATAGCCAAAGGAGAAGAGATAAAGCAGGATATCTCCACTCTCGAGGATCCGGGTATCGTGGCCAGAATTCAAACTTGTGTGATAGGATAAGATATGATAAAAGTGGTGCGGTTGTCGATGCTGCCGCCACTTTTTGATTGTTTGTTTCGATTGAAATTCTTTCCGAACGCCCATTTTTGCCGCTCTGATTTTTCAATCGATGAATGAGTGGCGAGATGGATACTACGAAAACGAGATAGATACTACAAAAATAGGTTGCTTGCATGGAAAATATGGTGGCAGAATCGGTCAAGTATATGATTCTGGGTATGGGAATTGTCTTTATATTTTTATATATTTTGGTGCTGTTGCTTCGTCTGCAGAAAAGTTTGATAGCTAGATATTTTCCCGATGACGAGAAGATACCGGCCAGAGATGACGGCATGCAAAAAATAAGCTGCGATACGCGAAGCCGTAAAATAAAGGTGGCTGCCATGATGGCCGCCGTTCACCATAATAGGAAAACGACAGGGAAAACAGCATGAAAAAGAAATTTATAGATGTCATGGATACCACTTTCAGGGACGGCTTTCAATCCGTTTTTGGCGGTAGAGTGCTGATGGAGGATTTTCTTCCGGCAGTCGAAGCGGCTAAAGATGCCGGTATCACTCACTTCGAGTTCGGGGGTGGCGCGCGTTTTCAGAGCCTGTTTTTCTATTTGAGAGAAAATGCGTTCGATATGATGGACAAATTTCGCGAAACGGTTGGCCCTGATGCCAATCTGCAGACTTTGGCGCGCGGTATCAACACCGTAATGCTCGATACCGGAAGTCGCGAGATGATCGATCTTCACGCCAAACTGTTTAAAAAGCATGGTACAAATACGATCAGAAATTTCGATGCACTGAACGATGTGGGCAATCTTGCCTTCAGCGGTGAATGTATAGTGAAGCATGGCCTCAAACATGAAGTGGTCGTGACCATTATGGATCTTCCGCCTGGATGCCACGGCGCGCACGATGCGCCGTTTTATGAAAAAATCCTACGGAAAATTCTGGATTCCGGATTGCCGTTTGACAGTGTATGTTTCAAAGATGCCAGCGGAACTTCAAATCCTAACAAAGTTTATCAAACTATCAAGATGGCACGCAGGCTTTTGCCTGAAAAAACCCATTTGCGTCTTCATACGCATGAGACGGCAGGGGTCAGTGTCGCATGTTATCTCGCGGCGCTCGAAGCCGGGGTGGATGGAATAGATTTAGCTGTACATCCGGTCAGCGGAGGCACGAGCCAACCCGATATTCTTACTATGCTTCATGCTACAAAAGGCTCTGTTTACGATCTTGGAGGGTTGGAGCGTGAGAAGATCCTGGCATACGAAGAGGTGCTTGGAGAGTGCCTTAAAGATTATTTTATTCCGCCTGAAGCGACGCAGGTTTCACCATTGACTCCCTTTTCTCCGATGCCGGGCGGCGCATTGACGGCCAATACGCAGATGATGCGAGACAGCGGAATTTTTCACAAGTATCCACAGGTGGTCCGGGCGATGCAGGAGGTGGTGGAAAAAGGGGGGTACGGTACTTCCGTCACCCCCGTTTCACAGTTTTATTGGCAGCAGGCTTTCGGAAATGTAATGTTCGGGCCATGGAAGAAGATAGCGCCTGGGTATGGTCGTATGGTGCTTGGGTATTTTGGTAAAACTCCGACTGAGCCTGACCCCGAAATAGTGAGATTGGCATCCGAGCAACTGGGGCTTGAACCGACAACGGAGAATCCTCTCGACATTGCTGACCGTGATGAGACGAAATCTATCGCATACTGGAAAAAAGTACTCGAAAAAGAGAAGCTGGAAGTAACTGAAGAGAATATCTTCATCGCCGCATCCTGCGACAGGAAGGGTATCGATTTTCTCAAGGGCAACTCCCCTTTGAAAGTTCGCAAAAAAGTGCAGGAAGTCGAGAAAGAAAAAATCGAAGAAAAAAAGAGAGTAGAAAAAGAGGGAAATATGGCATCTGTTTATACGGTACTAGTCGATGGTGAGAAGTTTAAGGTCGAAGTTGTCGAAGGCGAAGCGGAGATCATATCGAAAGAGGCGACAAAAAGTCCTGCCGAGACATTGAAAAATGAAAATGCCGTTAAAAAGGCAGAAGAGACGCCAGAAGTCAATGAGGTGGTGGCACAGGTCCCCGGAAATATCTGGAAGATTCTCAAAAATCCGGGAGACAAGGTGCAAGAAGGCGAGACAATTATGGTTGTCGAGGCGATGAAGATGGAGATCGATGTTCCATCGCCGATAACCGGAACGATCTCCAAAGTCAATGTCACCACCAACCAGCAGGTCCAAGAGGGCCAAGTTTTGGCATTTGTCGAATAGGAAAGCAGGGATGAAAAAACATATTATGGCAGCGCTATTGCTGATCTTTGCACTATTTGCTACCAACTCGATTGCGGATGAGAACAGATCGATGCAGCACGCTGAGAGCGCTGTGGCGCAGAGTGTATCATCGGCGCATTCGGAGCATGAGGTAGCGCACGACAAAAGCATATGGGGATTGCTGAAATCTTTCTATAAAACGACGGGGATCTATGCGTTGACCACGCCCCAAAAAGGAATCGTCAACGGCGAAGGGGAGGAAGTCAGCCCATTTCATCAGACCTGGGGGCGAATTATAATGATAGGCATCGCGCTACTTCTTTTCTATCTGGCGATAGCGAAAGGGTTCGAACCTCTTCTTCTGCTGCCGATCGGTTTTGGAGGACTTTTGGCAAATATTCCGTATGCGAATATGACCGGCCCCGATGGATTTTTGGGAGTGATTTACGAAGCGGGAATACATAACGAATTTTTCCCGCTGCTTATCTTTATGGGAGTAGGTGCGATGACGGACTTCGGGCCGATGCTTGCAAACCCCAAAACCGCGCTGTTGGGCGGTGCGGCTCAGTTTGGAATCTTCGGTACGCTTGTTGGCGCAGCGGCGCTCAGCCAATTCACTCCACTGTTTGACTTCTCTCTTCAAGATTGTGCGGCCATATCCATCATCGGCGGTGCAGATGGTCCGACATCCATATTTATCGCGACAAAGCTCGCTCCCGATCTGCTGGGCGCTATCGCCGTGGCGGCATACTCGTATATGGCCCTTGTGCCTGTGATACAGCCTCCGATCATGCGATTGCTCACAAATGAAGATGAGCGAAAAATCGTCATGAAGCAGCAGCGAAAAGTACATAGGCTGGAAAAGCTTTTGCTTCCTTTGATCGTATTGGGGCTTAGCATCATGCTGTTGCCGGAATCTACTCCTTTGATCGGCGCTTTTACGTTTGGAAACTTCGCCAAAGAGTCCGGCGTCGTAGATCGCCTCAGCGACACGATGCAGAACTCTTTGATCAATATCGTCACGATTTTGCTGGGACTTGGCGTAGGCTCCAAACTTGCGGCGGAGAAATTCCTTGTGAGCGATACGCTCGGTATTTTGATTCTTGGTCTTGTAGCCTTTGCAGTAGGAACGGCCGCGGGTGTCGTTATGGCGAAGATCATGAATAAACTCTCTTCCGAGCCGATCAATCCGCTTATCGGTGCAGCCGGTGTTTCAGCCGTTCCGATGGCCGCCAGGGTCGTCAACAAGGTAGGCATGGAAGAGAAGCCTGGAAATGTGCTCTTGATGCACGCGATGGGACCGAACGTCGCAGGCGTCATAGGCTCGGCTGTAGCCGCAGGCGTGCTCATCTCTATCTTTAACTAACTCCAATCAAATCTCGTAAAGCGGATGCAAAATGTTTTGCATCCGTAGAAATTTTATACCGTCTGTGAAGCGAAACTTTAGAAAGATTTATCGGTTGTTTGAAAAAATGTGAGTGTGGTGCGGACGAGAGGACTTGAACCTCCACGGGCTAATGCCCACTAGAACCTGAATCTAGCGCGTCTACCAATTCCGCCACGTCCGCAATAAAAGTGGAATAGAAGTATACAAAAGCAATCTTAAATAATAGTTTAAATACAATAGCGATATATAATCTACGGGGGGATGGAAATGCTTTTGATCAGGACGACGGACAAAGATTTCAACGAAAAATTCGACAAGATTTTGGAGCGTGGCGCGATGGATATGGCGCATGTATCTTCCATCGTAGGCGACATAATTTCACAGATTCGAAGTGAAGGAGATGCGGCGCTGTATCGCCATATAGAAAAGTTCGACAGATGGAAAGTACAGGGCGATAACGATTTGATGGTAAGCCCCGATGAGATGAAAAAAGCCTACGATAATCTTGAAAAAGATCTTCGTGCCGCTTTGCATATGGCTTATGACAGGATCGAAAAGTATCACGAAAAACAGATGCCTAAAAGCTGGATAGATTTTGACGAAAGTGGAAATACGCTGGGTCAGAAGGTTACGCCTGTCGATCGCGCGGGACTCTATATTCCAGGCGGAAAGGCCGCATACCCCAGTTCGTTGCTGATGAACGCGATTCCCGCTATTGTCGCCGGCGTGAGTGAAATCGTGGTGACTACTCCAACTCCTGACAACGAGATCAACCATCTGTTGTTGGCGGCCGCTCACCTTTGTGGCATAAAAAAGATGTTCAAGGTGGGAGGTGCCAGTGCAATCGCAGCAATGGCGTATGGCACCGAAACGATTCCCAAAGTGGATGTCGTTACAGGACCTGGAAATATCTTCGTTGCAACAGCCAAAAAGATGGTTTACGGCGATGTCAATATAGATATGATTGCAGGACCCAGCGAGATAGGAATTTTGGCCGATGAGACTGCGATACCAGAGTTTTTGGCTATAGATCTGCTGTCGCAGGCCGAACATGACGAGATGGCGAGCTCCATTCTCGTAACGCCATCCGAAGAGTTGGCTGAAGCTGTGCGCGAGACGATCTATCTGGAGCTGCCCGGTCTCGAGCGCGAGTTGATCGCACGCAAATCGATCGAAGAGAGAGGTGCCATGGTTGTAACGCAAACGATGGAGGAGGCGATCGATCTGATGAATCGTATCGCACCGGAACATCTAGAAGTGACTACCGCCAACCCGTTCGAATTGCTGCCCAAAATCAGGCATGCCGGCGCCATTTTCCTGGGAAGTTTCACTCCCGAAGCGGTCGGTGATTATATGGCAGGCCCCAATCATACTCTTCCTACGGGTGGTACGGCGAGATTCTATTCGCCATTAAACGTCGAAAACTTTTTGAAGAAATCCTCGATCATCGCAATGAGTGAGAAAGGGATTGAGAATATCGGCGAAGCGTGTGCTTTGCTGGCAAAAACGGAGGGGCTTACCGCGCACGAGAAATCGGTTCGGATTCGCCTTAAATAGATCAATACTATCGCAACAGGATATAGGCAATGAAGCAGTGGGTTTACAAATACGAAGGCGAAGAAGCATTTAGAGATTTTGTCATGGCGCAGGCTCTTGAGGACAAATCGCCCCTGCTCGTACAGGTCAATTGCGGCAAAATATCCAAAGAGATATTCGAAGAGATTCAATCGGTTTTAAATAGAGTCTTGCCTCGTTCGCACGTAGTTGGTATGAGCAGTGTCGTACAGACATGCTGTAATAATATATTGTTTAAAGAGATAGTATTTAGTATCACATATTTCGAGAAGAGCCGGATCGATATATATGAAAAATCTTTGAATGGGCATATGCTGGCAGATATGGAAGATGTAATCGGCGGTCTGAAAAGATCTCTTAAAAAAGAGACCAAAGGGATTTTGCTATTGACCAATGCGGTAGAGTTCAATGTCGAGGCACTTATAGAAAGAAGCAATGAGGTAATGCCAGAAATCCCGATATTTGGCGGCATTGCATCGGATGTGGAACCTTTTGAGCATTTTGTGGTTTTCTCAAAAAGTGAAATTTATGAAAAAGAGGGAATGGTCGCAGTGCTTTTCCATGGGGAGGCATTGAATATAAATTGCGGCCATTTCTTTGATTGGGAGCCAATCGGCCGGGAGTTTGTTGTCACAAAAGCCAATGGACGCTATTTGGAAGAGCTCGACGGCAAGCCATTGGTGGATATATATGGTAAATATTTCGGTCCTATGACCAAGGAGAAGATGCTGCATGTCGCGATAAGGCATCCGCTTATCAGGCAAACATCGAAAGGGCCGCTTGCCAGGGCCATGTTGCGATGGGAAGGCGATAGAGGATTTTTTACCGGCCATTTCAAAGAGGGTGACAAGGTGCAGATTGGATTTGGGCACTATCGCAGAATGATGGAGCGCTATGAAATGATCCCGGACGTTTACACCGATCTTCCACTGGAAGTGGTCTGGTTTTATGTCTGCGCTTCATACCTATACGGCTATTCGGATATCATGAAAAACTCTTCCGAATATTTCAAAAATCCCAATCAGTTTTTCGGGATGCTAACTTTTGGAGAGATTACTCACTATCAAAAAAACAACTGCTTCTTGAACTTTTCGCTTACCCGTGTGGCGTTGACGGAGGATATGGATGCCAGAGCCGAAATAGCGGATAAAGTCAACATAGTCGTCGATTCGAGAGATCAGCTGTTGGCCAATCTTTCCACACTGGTAGCTTCCAGCACCCATGAGATCGTTCAGCTCAATCGCCATCTTGAAGAAGAGGTTAGAAAACGCACCAAAGAGCTTGCCCATCTGAATGCTTCGCTCGAGAGGCGCATCGCCTTGGAAGTCAAAAAAAACAGAGAGAAAGACAAAATGCTGTTTCATCAGTCCAAATTTGCGGCTATGGGGGAGATGATCAACAATATCGCCCACCAGTGGCGGCAACCTCTCAACATTATTGCATTGGTGATGCAAGATCTATCGCTTAAAAGCAAAATAGGCAATTTGACGCCCGATGCAGTGGAATTTGCCGAGAACAAAATTCAAAATACGCTCAAATATCTCTCCGATACGATCGACGATTTTAGAAATTTCGCCTCAAAGGGAGAAGATTATACGCATCCAGGGGCTTTCGAAGTCTGCAATACGGTACGTGATGCGCTTCGGCTCGTCTCGATAGTGCTTGAAGATGAACGGATCAAACTGAAGCTTTCACTTCCGGAAAAAGATGCGTTTGTCAGTGGGAGTCCCAACGATTTGAAGCAGATTCTTCTAAACCTCATCTATAATGCCATTGATGTACTCAAGGAGAGAAAAGTAAAAAACCCTGAAATAGGGGTGCAGGTACGCTATAACAACAAAATCAACATCATTGTGCGAGATAATGCTGGAGGAATAGATTCTGCCGTACTGGAAAAGATTTTCGAACCCTATTTTACCACCAAGCATCAATCTCGTGGTACCGGATTGGGACTTTATATGTCGAAAATGATTGCAGAGAAGCGTTTAAATGGAAAAATAAGCGCCCACAACACAAGTCATGGGGCCGCTTTTTGGATTGAGCTGCCTTTTAAGGCTTGATGTCGTAGAAAGCTTTGAGTGCGCGGATGATCATCGCATTTTTGGAGATTCGTTCGACTTTTGCATCTGCGTGTACGCGGTCGTACAAGTCCATCGGAAGAGTGATGGAGAAAGTTTTCGTTTCGATCTTTTTGCGCTTGGCGATTGTGTTATTGATGTTTTTAAGAAGGTCTATAATCTTGTTTGAATCTATAGGTTTTTGAATAAAGCTGTCCACGCCAATCTTGATCGCTTCCGATATTTTGCTCATATCGTTGCTTGCAGATATGATGACAATTATCTGATCGGGATTGATTTCCCGAATTTTGCGCGCCAGCTCCAAGCCATCCATACCCGGAAGTATGATATCGATGAATACAACATCGGGTTTTTTGGCTTTATACTTTTCTAGTGCCTCTTCGGCTGTAGTGGCAGAATCGACGCTGTTGAAAAAGTTGCCGAAAGTGGAGACCATCAGCTCATTTGCCTCTTTTTCGTCTTCGACGACGAGAGCGTCCAGTTTTTTGGTTTCATTTGCCAGTTTGACTATATCGTTATCGACCATTATGTTACTCCTTGGTATTGTTGTTTTGAGATAATAACGAATTAAAACATAAAGGAAAATTAACATTGCCTATTTATATAGCATGATATGCCGAAAATTATAAATTGGTTGAATGGGTGAATATTTGTAATCTGGTGGCGAGAAGTTGTTTTGGGAGTAGATTCGAAAGTGATGGCGCGGTGGACGAGACTCGAACTCGCGACCCCCGCCGTGACAGGGCGGTATTCTAACCAACTGAACTACCACCGCACCGAATAGTAAATGGTGGTCGCTAGTGGGCTCGAACCACTGACATCCACCTTGTAAGGGTGGCGCTCTACCAACTGAGCTAAGCGACCTGATTTGGCGACCCCTGAAGGATTTGAACCTCCGTGTCCACCTTGAAAAGATGGCATCCTTGGCCACTAGATGAAGGGGTCATTTGACCCTTGACAGCATACTACCATGGAGCTTACATATTTTCTACATTTGATCCATCTTGGATCTATGGTGACCCGTGTTGGATTCGAACCTGAGAAGCGTCAAGAAAAAGCAAACTGCTTTGCTTTTTTAGCTTCGCAAGCCGATTCGATGTGCATTTATGCACCCGAAGACGGCGTAAGAGCAAGAAGCTTACGCATTTTTACATTCGATCCACATTGGACTCATGGTGACCCGTGTTGGATTCGAACCAACGGCCCATTCCTTAAAAGGGAATTGCTCTACCAACTGAGCTAACGGGTCTTCAAACAACGTTCTCTTGCAAACGTGAGCGAAATTATAGACAAAAAGAGTTTTCTTGTCAAGAGTTTTTCAAAAATTTTTGAAATATCTTTTAAACGCTAAAAAGATCTTTGCGGGCTATTGTGATTAGTAGCTTGTAGGCATAGAGCATACTTTGCTTTTGGATGTAGTTGCGGTCACCGTCGAAATGGAGAGTTTCTATAATGGTATCGGTGTCGTTTGTGGCACCTATCACCACGGTGCCCACCGGTTTTTGCAAAGTGCCTCCTCCTGGGCCCGCTATGCCGCTCACTGCAAGGGCATAGTCGGCCTGGGCTATTTCTATGGCCCCTGAAAGCATTTGCTCTACAGTCTGTTCGCTGACCGCCCCGAATTTTTCAAGCACCTCTTTTTCCACTCCAAGCCATCCCGCTTTCAATACATTGGAGTATGTAACCAACGATCCTTTGAATATGGCGGAAGATCCCGCTCGACTGGTTAGCTGGGAGGCTATCAATCCGCCGGTGCAGCTTTCGGCGAAAGTTACAGTTCTGTTTTTTTGGGAGAGTTTGTGGATCAGGTAGGCAAAAATATCTGTCGATTCTATGATTTTGTCACCAAAAAGCTGTGTTGCGCTTTTAAAGAAATTTCCAAGATTGCCATATTTTTTGCTTGAGCATGCCGCCTGAATCCATCCTGGCACTATGGTAGTCAGAGATGTTTCGACTTCATGGCTTTTGGCAAGGGATTCAAGCAGTATGGCGGCGCTCTCTTCATCCATCTGAAAAAGATGCAGTATTCCCTCTTTTTCGCTGTGTTCTATCAAAAACATAGGGAGTGTGGCACCCGGCTCTGCCAATACCACGTTGATTTTGCATCTGTCATGCTGAACCAGAAAGCTATTGTCGTCGTAGATGTCGCTTTTTGAAGGGATCAGCAGGTTCTCTTTCAAGATCAACGTATCGCCTATCATCGTCGCCAGAAATTTCGCAACGGGTGTAAAAGAGTTTTTGTTCGTGACGATTACAAGATTGCCCTCCATCTGCAACTCTTGCTGCATCAATGAAAGTGTTTCCGCGCTGGTTTCAGAAAGTTTGGTTACCTCTTCCAAAAAACCCAGATGGCTCAATTCACGCTCGATATACTCCATGAACGGTTCATTGAGGTAGATGTTTTTTCCTACGACGATCAAATGGTTCTTCATAATGTTGGATCTCCCGGTTCTGATATATCATTATAGCAATAAATCAGCACATTTTAATCACCTCTTGACTATAATCTATCAATTTTTCCTCGGAGTTGCGAATGGACTACAAGTCGACACTGAATCTTCCAAAAACCGATTTCCCGATGCGTGGAAACCTCCCACAGAACGAACCCAAAAGATACACCAAGTGGTTTGAAAACAGAGTTTACGAGCGCATGAAAAAAAAGCGTGAAGGTGCTGAAATGTTCACCCTTCACGACGGCCCCCCATATGCAAACGGCAAGATTCATATCGGCCATGCGCTGAACAAGATACTGAAAGATATCATAGTTAAAGACAACTACTTTCAGGGGCACGCCGTACGTTTTACGCCGGGCTGGGATTGTCATGGACTGCCGATCGAGCAGCAGGTGGAAAAAAAGATCGGCAAGACCAAAAAAGAGCAGCTTCCCAAAACGAAAATCCGCGAGCTCTGCCGTCAGCATGCCGCCAAATTTGTAGAGGTACAAAAAGAGGGATTCAAGTCTTTGGGTGTCATAGCCGACTGGGAACACCCCTACGTGACGATGGATTTCAGATTCGAGGCCAATATCTACCGGACACTCTGCAGTGTTGCGCATAAAGGGCTGCTGGTGGAGCGCAACAAGCCTGTCTACTGGAGCTGGGCGGAGAGGACGGCGCTTGCCGAGGCGGAAGTGGAGTACGAAGAGAAAGAGGACTACTCCATCTATGTCGCTTTCGAGCTCGGAGACAAGGCCAAAGAGAGGCTTGGCCATCCGGAAGCGGCGGCTATCGTCATCTGGACGACAACACCGTGGACCCTTCCTGCCAACACAGGAATCAGCCTCAACCCCGATGAGATGTATGTCCTCACGAGTGACGGATATATCGTAGCCGAAAAACTGTTTGACGATCTTGTCGAAAGCGGCGTAGTCGAAGGACCTGTAAAGATGCGTATCCCGGCAAAGGATATGGAGGGGATGATCGCTGTAAATCCGCTCAATGGACGTCCTTCGAGAATTGTGCTGGGTGAGCATGTCGTGATGGAGAACGGTACCGGGGCGGTCCATACGGCTCCCGGTCACGGAGAGGATGACTATCGCGTCGGCCTCGTGAACGATCTGGATGTCGTGATGCCGGTGGATGAAGAGGGTAAATATGACGAAACGGTTGTTCGTCTCGGTTTGCTTCCCGAGCCGGAAAAGTTCGTAGGGATGCATATTTTCAAGGCCAATGAAGAGATATTGAAACTCCTTGGAAAATCGCTGCTGAAGGTCGAGAAATTCACCCATAGCTATCCTCACTGCTGGCGAAGCCATACGCCGCTGATATTTAGGGCGACGAAACAGTGGTTTGTCAGCATCGACGGCACTCCCGAAGGAGCGCAAAAGAGCTTGCGCGAAATTGCACTCGACGAGATCGAAAAGACCAGGTTCTATCCGGAATGGGGCCGCAACCGCCTCGCTTCGATGGTAGAGGGTCGTCCGGATTGGTGTATCAGCCGCCAAAGAGATTGGGGTGTGCCTATCGCCTTTTTCAGAAACAAAAAAACCGGCGAAGTCGTTCTGGATGAAAAGGTGCTCAACTTCATCGCCATGATCTTCGAGATGAAAGGTTGCGATGCCTGGTACGATATGAGCATCGATGAGCTTCTGTATCCCGGCAGCGGCTACGATCCAAACGATCTCGAGAAAGTGATGGATATCCTGGATGTCTGGTTTGATAGTGGATCTACATGGTATGCCGTGCTCAAATCACGCAACTACGATGCGGGGCGCTATCCTGCCGATTTGTATCTGGAGGGTAGCGACCAGCACAGAGGCTGGTTTCAAAGCTCTTTGCTGTTAAGCAGCGCTATCGAGCAGCACGCTCCCTACAAAGCTATTTTGACGCACGGATTTACGGTCGATGAAAAGGGCGAAAAAATGTCCAAATCGAAAGGAAACGTCGTCGCTCCGGAGCAGGTAGCCAAAAAGTATGGAACTGAAATATTGCGTCTGTGGGTGGCTATGAGTGAGTATAAAAGCGATCTGAAGATAAGCGACGCAATTTTGAAGCAGGTAGCCGAAAATTATCGTAAGATCCGTAACACTTTCCGCTTTCTGCTGGCCAATGCCAACGATCTTGAGGATCTGTTGCCGATAGAAAAGATGGGTGAACTCGACCGATGGATCCTGAAAAGGGCCGAAGAGGTGTTCGCGGCGATGCGCAATTCGTTCAAGATATACGATTTCTCCAAAGGTTTTCACCAGCTGAACAACTTTTTGACTAACGAGCTCAGCGGCATATATCTGGATATCACAAAAGACCGTCTCTACTGTGACGGGGTGGACGATATCACAAGAAGAAGCACCCAAAGCGCTATAGCGATGATAGCCAATACGCTTTTGCCATTGGTGGCCCCTGTGCTCACATATACGGCAGACGAACTGCTCGAATATGCCCCTGCGGTCATCAAGGCGGATGCAACCGATGTGTTCGATCTTTGTTATAGCCCGTTGCCGAAAGTAGAGACCGCGATCGACGATACTTATATGATAGCGGCAAGAGAAGCGTTTTTCGAAGTTGTCGATCGCTTGAAAAAGGAGGGAGTCATCAAGCAGACGCTGGAGCTGGCCCTTGTGACGCGGAGTGAAAAACTGCAGGTTCTTGGCAAAAAAGATGCCGAAGACTGGTTTGTGGTGAGCGAGATAGCCAAAGAGAGCGACAAAGAGGTGCTGGGAGATTTCGAAGTGGATGGAGATGAATTTGTCATCGTGCGCGCGAGCGGCCATAAGTGTCCCAGATGTTGGCGCTTCGCCGCACCAGAAGAGGGGGCGCTCTGCGATCGATGCGCGAAGGTGTTGAATGTTTGATATGAGCCAGCCGGTTCAATGGCAGGTAATTGCAGGGACGATCATCGCCGTTTTCGCTCTGACGGCTTTGGGCATAATAGCCGTAAAGATAAGCGGATGCGACAAGAAAAAAAGAAGTGAACACAAGGAGGGAAGTTGATGACATTGAAAGAGGCGCTGGCCCTTCCAAAAGAGGAGATCGGCACACTGCGCGCGGACCTGAAAAAGAGGATAGAGGAGAGATCCGATATCAATGCATATATCGCTCTTGATGAAGCTGGAGATGGCGTGCCTCTCTTGATCAAGGACAATATCCAGGTAAAAGGATGGAATGTTACCGCCGCCAGTAAAATTCTACAAGGTTATGTGGCTCCATACAACGCCACCGTGATCGAAAAGATCGAAAATGCGGGCCTTGCACCTTTTGGGCGGGCCAATATGGATGAGTTTGCCATGGGGAGCTCCACCGAAAGCAGTTTTTATGGAAAAACTCTCAATCCTCACGACCCGAACCGTGTTCCCGGTGGCTCTTCGGGCGGTTCCGCAGCAGCCGTTGCGGCCGATATAGCGATAGCCGCGCTTGGAAGCGATACCGGAGGTTCCATTCGTCAACCTGCAGCCTTTTGCGGAATCGTCGGTATGAAGCCCACTTATGGCCGTGTTAGCCGATGGGGGCTCGGTGCATACAGCTCGAGCCTCGATCAGATAGGGCCCATGACTCAAAACGTAGAAGATGCGGCGATTTTATACGATATCATCAGCGGTCACGATACTCGCGACAGCACCAGTGCCAACGTGGAGTACGCACCGGTAGCCCCGAACCTGAATCCCGGTAGGAAACTTAAAATTGCAGTGATCGACAACTACATCAAGGATGCCGGCAGTGAAGTACAGCATGCCTACCAAAAAGCTATCGAGGCTCTCGAGGCGGAAGGTCACACGATCATCCACAAAGAGATGATGGGTGCCAAATACGACATCGCCGCCTACTATATCATCGCAACCGCGGAAGCCAGCGCAAACCTGAGCCGCTACGACGGCATTCGCTATGGCAACCGTGCCGAAGATCCAAAAGACCTCAAAGATCTATATCTTCGCACCAGAAGCGAAGGTTTTGGAGAAGAGGTCAAGAGGCGTATTCTTTTGGGTAGTTTCGTGCTCTCCTCGGGTTATTACGATGCGTACTATCTAAAAGCCCAAAAGGTTCGCCATTTGATAAAAAATGAGTTTGAAAATGTTTTTGAAGATGCCGATTTGATCCTGAGTCCGGTTGCGCCTACTGCGGCGTTTAAATTCGGTGAAATGGCAGATCCTTTGCAGATGTATCTGAGCGATGCATATACGATCGGCGTAAACTTGGCCGGGCTTCCGGCGATAAGTCTGCCCATCGAAAAGAGGGACGACGGCCTGCCGGTAGGGCTTCAGCTTATCGGAAAACATTTTGACGAACAGACAGTTTTCGATGGTGCCATGAGTTTGGAACGCGCCGTCGCATACGAGAAAAAGTAAGGAGTAAACCGATATGAGAATTAGAAAACGCGCCTTGACATTCGAAGATGTCCTGCTGGTTCCGAAGCATTCGACCGTTTTGCCCAAAGAGGTGGATATCTCTACACAGCTGACCAAAAATATCAGATTGAACACCCCTATCGTATCTGCGGCGATGGATACGGTGACCGAATATCGAGCCGCTATCGCCATGGCGCGCCTGGGGGGAATCGGCATCATACATAAAAATATGGATATTCCCACGCAGGTCAAGCAGGTCAAGAAAGTAAAAAAGAGCGAATCCGGGATCATTATCGATCCGATCTTCATGCATCCGGGGCAAACACTTGCAGAGGCGGAAGAGATCATGCACGAGTATCGGATATCGGGCGTGCCGATCGTAGATGAAAATATGAAACTTCTGGGGATTTTGACCAATCGCGATATGCGTTTCGAGACAGACATGAACAAAAAAGTTGAAGAGGTCATGACCAGAATGCCGCTGATAACCGCGAAAAGAGGAATATCTTTGGACGAAGCGGCGAATATCATGCATAAAAACAAGATCGAAAAGCTTCCGATCGTGGATGAAAACGGAATATTGCAAGGACTTGTCACGATAAAGGATATCAAGAAGCGAAAAGAGTACCCCAACGCCTGCAAGGATTCGTTTGGCCGTCTTCGTGTTGGCGCGGCGATCGGGGTAGGGCAACTCGACCGTGCTCGAGCCCTTGTCGAAGCCGGTGTGGATGCGCTGGTTCTGGATTCTGCTCATGGTCATTCGCAGGGAATTATCGATACGATAAAACAGATCAAGGCGGAGCTCGATATCGATTTGATCGCCGGAAATATCGCAACGAGCGAAGCGGCCGAAGATCTGATCAAAGCCGGTGCGGACGCCATCAAGGTGGGTATAGGACCTGGATCGATCTGTACGACCAGGATAGTTGCAGGCGTAGGTGTGCCACAGATCAGCGCAATCGACGAATGCGCACAAGTTGGCCGCAAATACGAGATTCCGGTAATAGCGGACGGCGGTATAAAATATTCCGGAGATGTAGCCAAAGCGCTTGCGGTAGGCGCCAGCTGCGTAATGGCCGGGTCGATTCTTGCCGGCACGGAAGAGAGCCCGGGAGAGACGATAATGTTCCAGGGCAGGCAATACAAGAGCTATCGCGGGATGGGCAGCATAGGCGCCATGACAAAAGGCAGCACCGATCGATATTTTCAGGAAGGCACTGCCGCGGACAAGCTTGTACCGGAAGGGATCGAAGGACGAGTTCCATATCGTGGTCGCATCGCCGATGTGATTCATCAGCTTACAGGGGGCCTCAGATCCTCCATGGGTTATTGTGGAAGTAAAGATATTCCGACATTCTGGGAGCGTGCAGAATTTGTCGAAATCACAAGTGCAGGACTCAAAGAGAGTCATGTTCACGATGTAATGATCACCAAAGAGGCGCCAAATTATTACATATGATATCCCGTTGGCTCAGCCTTCGAGATAGCGGGGGTTATCCCCTGAAACTCAAACCGGAAGGATTGAAATGAAACAGCAGACTCTGGCTCTTCATGCAGGTTACGAAAAAGACACTCAAGGCACGATGGCGGTTCCCATCTATCAGACAACCGCTTACGAGTTCAAAGATGTGGAGCATGCAGCCAATCTGTTTGCGCTCAAAGAGCTTGGAAATATCTATACCCGCTTGAACAATCCTACTACCGATATTTTCGAAAAGCGTTTTGCCAGCCTGGAGGGCGCAGAAGCCGCATTGGCTACGGCCAGCGGTATGGCCGCCATATTCTACGCCATCGCCAATGCTGCCGAGGCCGGGGACAATATCGTATGTGCTTCACAACTCTATGGCGGCACGCTTACACAGGCTGCCCACACCTTTAGGCGTTTTGGAATAGAAGCGCGCTTTTTCGATGTGCATGCCCCCGAGCAGATCGAGACACTTGTGGATGACCGCACGAAAGTGATATTTTTCGAAACATTGACGAATCCCAGCATAGATGTCGCCGATATCGATGCTATCGTAGAGATAGCCAACAAGCATGGCATATTGACCATAGTCGACAATACCGTGGCGACACCGATAATATGCCAGCCTCTGGAATATGGCGTAGATGTGGTAGTCCATAGCGCCAGCAAATATACAACAGGCCAGGGACTGGCGATCGGCGGCATTATGGCAGAACGCAAGACGATCTCCGAAAAACTGAAAAACAACCCCAGATACAAGCAGTTCAACGAACCCGATGAGAGTTATCACGGGCTCGTCTATCTCGATACGCCGCTTCCGCCTTTCACTCTAAGAGCCAGACTCACTCTTTTGCGTGATATCGGTGCGGTAGTCGCTCCTTTCAACAGTTGGCTTTTCATTCAGGGGCTGGAGACTCTTCCGATCCGCATGCCCGTACATTCCAAAAACGCCTTGGTGGTAGCCGAATTTCTCGTGAAGCATCCAAAAGTGCTGAAGGTGAATTATCCGGGGCTGAAAAGCGATCCAAATCACGAAATGGCGATGAAATATTTCAAGGATGGAATGTGCAGCGGACTCTTGAGTTTTGAAGTCGAAGATTTTGAAACGGCCAAAAAGATTGTCGATAGAACGAAAATATTTTCACTCGTGGTGAATATCGGCGACAGTAAAAGTATCATCACGCATCCTGCCAGTACGACCCATCAGCAGCTTAGTGAAGCCGAGATGCTGGCATGTGGGGTAAAGCCCGGGTTGATTCGCCTTAGTATAGGACTGGAAGATCCCGACGATTTGATCGCGGATTTGAAACAGTCGCTGGAAGGATAGAGGCGCTTGAAAATCGTCACGAAAAAAGAGAGTTTCACCAATCCTTTGTATCTGGAGAGCGGGCGAATACTCGAGCCGTACAAGCTTGTTTATGAGACATACGGTGAAATGAACGAAGCGAGAGACAATGCCGTACTGATTACCCATGCTCTAAGCGGCAGTCACCATGCTGCAGGTCGTTACGAAGGGGACAGGAAAGCCGGATGGTGGGACGGCCTCATAGGCGACGGCAAGGCGATCGATACGAAGAGATTTTTTGTCATCTGTGTCAATGTGATCGGCAGCTGCTACGGCTCTACCGGGCCGATGTCTAGGATGTATCCGTCCCAAGAGCGCTATAGGCTGAAATTTCCCGTTATAACCGTCAAAGATATGGTCAAAGCCCAGCGCATTCTTTTGGATCGACTTGGTATCGATCGTCTTCACGCTATCGTAGGTGGATCGATGGGCGGGATGCAGGCGTTGCGTTTTGCCATCGAATACCCGAATTTCGCCAAACATACGATCGCCATGGCGGCAACGCATGCCACAAGGCCCTGGGCGATCGCGTTCAACAAAGTGGTGCAGGAAGCCATCGTAAAAGATCCGAAATTCAAAAATGGAAATTATGATCCGGATGATTTTAAAGAGGAGGGGTTTACCGGGTTGGCGGTGGGCCGGATGGCTGGGCATATCAGCTACCTAAGTCCCGAATCGATGGATAGAAAATTTGGCCGAAGTTATGTCGAAACCGATGGATTGTTCGAACTTTTCGGAAAATTTCAGGTGGAGCGTTATCTGGAGTACAACGGTTACGGTTTCAGCAAATGGTTCGATCCGCTAAGTTATCTCTATATCACCAAAGCGATCAATATTTTCGATGTTTCACGAGGTTACGATACGCTGGACGAGGCTTTGGGCCGCATACGAAGCGATTTGCATCTAATCTCTTTCAAGCGGGATATGCTTTTTATGCCGGAAGAGATGAAGGAGATCGAAATAGTGATGAAAGCGCAAGGGCAGGGAGGATTGGTCAGCTATTATGAGGTTGACAGTGACTATGGGCATGATGCGTTTCTGGTGGAGTTGGATAAATTTTCAGATTACGTAGCTCACGTAATAGATCGTTAGGCAAAAGGCAGAAAATGGAAAAAGAGCAGGATTTCGAAACAAGAGTGGAAGAGGCGAAGAAGATAATGGAGCAGTTGATGGATCCTGAAATCCCGCTTGAGAAGAGCGTGAAGCTATACAAAAAAGGGATGCGGCTTCTAAAGGAGGCGGGAGAGATTCTTGAAAAAGCGCAAATCGAGGTCGAGACGATCGAGAAGAGCGATATAGACGAGGAGTCACCGCAATGATAAACATAGCTGCGCTGCAGATGCCCACACAGGGGATGAGCCCTGCGACGCTCGAAGAGTATTTCAAAACTGCTCATCGCAAAGAAGCGCAGATCGTCTTGCTCGGAGAATACGTTCTCAATCACTTTTTTAAAGAGCTTGAGACGATGCCTGTAAATATGATAAGAGATCAAAGCGGGCACCATTTGGCGATAATAAAAGAGCTCGCTAAAAAATATGAGATGATCGTAGTGACCCCTTTGGTGCAGGTGAAAGGGAAAAAGTGCTACAAAACTATCGTCAAGGTAACCCCCAAAACCACGCATACGTATTATCAGCAGATTCTGATCGAGTATGGGCACTGGAATGAAGCTAAATTTTTTGCCAACGAAGTCAAACCGCTGGAAGATCCGATGGTGTTTACCCATGGAGGGATACGTTTTGGGGTAATAGGAGGGTACGAAGTACACTTCAACTGGTTTTTCGATCGCCTGAGCGACAGAAACGTAGATGTGCTGCTGCTTCCTACTGCGGCGACCTTCGAATCTCACAATAGATGGCGGGAGATTCTGAAAACTCGCGCTTTTTTGGGCAATATATATATTTTGCGAGCCAATCGTGTAGGCGAGTACCTCGACAAAGAGGTAAAATGGAAATTTTATGGCGATTCCATGCTTGTGTCGCCGATAGGTGAAGTCGAACAGGTGCTCGAGGATAAAGAGTCACTGATGGTTGTAATGGTCGATAGAAAAGCTACCAGGGAAGCCAAGCGAATCTGGGGTTTTGAGAGACAGCTGAAGCGTCACATGAGGAGTGATGCCGTAGAAAATAAAGGATGAGTATGAGAGGGTATGTTTTTTTAGCTTTGACAGCCGTGACATTGCTGCTGAGCGGATGTGCTACGAAAGTAGCCAAGAGCACTTCTGTGCCTGTGGCGAATATGGATGGGGTTGCAAAAAAAGTCTCTCTTTTTGCCCTTCACAACTATACCGATACGCCCGATGCCGGCAAGCGTGCAGCGAATCTAGTCGAGGGGGTAATGATTGCACAAGGCTTTGAAGTGTTGCGGCATATCGACGAGGGAGAAACAAGCGATCGCAAAGCGGTTCTCAAAGCGGTCTCCGAAGGGAGTGATTATCTGCTTCTTGGGGGAGTCAGCGAATGGCGCTACAAGACAGGTATCGATGGCGAGCCGGCGGTGAGCCTTCATATGAAAATGATCGATCTTGAAACCAAAAAGGTCGTCTGGAGCGCTACGGCTTCCGGAAATGACTGGGGTAATGCATCGATAGGAACAACAGCCCAAAAGATGATTGAAGAGATGCTCGAACACTGAGCGGCTGCCTATGAAATTTTTTAACCGACAGAGGGGGAAAAGCGGATATTTCGAGTCGATTGTCCTTACATTGTTGTATCTTGCGGCAGGGTACTATTTCAGCCCTGCCGACCCCTGCTTGGTTCACATGGATATTCCGGTAATTACGATATTTTTGGCGCTTGTGACGCTGTATCACGGTTTGGGGGCAGGGGTCGTGTCGCTCCTTTTGATTGGCGCGGTGATGAAACACTACTATTTGCAATTCGATATCGCTCTCTTTCTTTCGCAGTTTGTGCTGGTGCTCATTTATGGTGAATTTCACTACTATTGGCATCGTATCATCGATGAGAAACGATATAAACTAGATTACCTGGATAATAAATTCGATGAGATGGTCAAGGCGTTTTACGCACTGAAAATATCGCATGATCAACTCGAAAAGATGTATGTCGTCAAGCCGATGAGCCTTCGAAGCGCTCTTGAAATGATACTTGGTAAATACAAAGAAAAAACCGATCAAGCCTATGCTGAATTTCTTTTATTGCTCCAAAAATCGTATAGCGTGCAAACCGCTCTATTGGCACGGCTCGAAGATGAAACATTGAAGCCATTGGCTGTCGAAGGCGATCTGAATGCAGACTACGACGACCCACTGGTGCAAAAGGCGTTGGAGAAGAAAAACCCTGCCTTTATCGCGGATGATCCGCATGCCAACAGCTCCTATATGGCGGTCATTCCAGGCCTTCAGGCCGACCAGGTGAAATGGCTCCTTATGATTGGAAAGATGCCCTTTCTGTCATACAATAAAGATACCCTCATCACAATCGCAATTTTGATGCAGTATTTTTGTTACCAGATGCAAAAAAAACTGATTTTGGGAGATGCGAAACTGCCTGCTGTTTTCAACGAAGAGTTCTCTTACGAGCTGCAGAGGCTTTCGCTGTTGGAAAAAGAGTTTCATGTCAATTCTATGCTTTTGGTTTTCAAAACAAAAGATCCACTATTGTACCATCTGCTAGATCAGAAGGTGCGGCATTCAATCAGACTGCTTGAAATTCCCACAGGTTATTCTCGTCATGGATTGCACTATATGGCGATTCTTTTTCCTCTTGTGGACGATGCGGCGGTAGAGGGATTCGTTGCCCGGATAAAGGAGTCGATAGCCGAAGAAAATCTAGAGAGCTTGACCTACGCTACATTCCGTCTGAATCAGCGAAAACTATTTCTTCGCTACATGGGAATAGAGGATGAGTGAAGTTGTATGGCCGGGTATCGGTTTTCTCGAGGCATATGTTTCTTATTTTTTCGTTTCTATGGTTGCGGCTTTTGTCGCATGGATTTTCCTGCGTCACCGATATCCCAAAGAAGCTTTGAGAGTCTATCTTTTTTTTCTGCTTTTTAATCAGGCAATGCCCATTGTGGGAGTTGTTTTTACCGTCTGGACAGTATGGTTTTTGCTGCATGTAAAATACCACAATGAAATTCACGTTGCAGAAGTCATCAATATCGAAGAGTTTTCTCTCTCGTTTCCACAGGTTCGCAGAATGTTCGGCGAAGGAGCGATGTTGATGCTTTTTAAAGAGAACAGCGTCTCTTCCCGGATGAAAATACGCGCACTTGCTTCATTGGCAAATGAGCTTTCTAGAAAACATTTGGAAATCATTAAACTGGCACTTGCGGACCGCGACGATGAGGTGAGGCTCTTTTGCTTTTCAGTTGTAGATAAGCTGGAAAAGAGAATCAATGAGCAGATTGCAGTGGAATTGAAGCGTTTCGAGGGCGGCCAGACACAGAGAGAACGTGCCGAAGCGGCCTCTCATCTGGCTGATCTGTACTGGGATCTGGTCTATTTTGCGCTTTCTGACGAGGTGTTGGAAAAATTTATGGCAGAGGAGTCGAAAAAATTCATTCTTTACTCATTGAAATACGATTTCGCCAATGTGCAGATGCATATACTGCTTGGAAAGGTCTTCCTCTACGAGGGAGATTATGAAAAAGCGGCACAGGAGTTTGTGCTTGCCATAGAGCTGAAAGAGAACGATAACGCTTTCATCACCCCTTATCTTGCTGAAATATATTACAATAGGCGCAATTTTATTTCCGTCAAATCATTGCTTGCCAAAGATCCCAAGATTATGCTCAATCCCAAGCTCTACTATATCTCTTTGATGTGGGGGTCTCATGAAATTCCCACGCAGTGAAAGTGTCGATGTGCTGATTCTGGCAGAAGGCACATACCCGTTCATTCGCGGAGGGGTCTCCTCTTGGGTCCACCAGCTTATCTCGGGGTTGCCGGAGATCACTTTCGGGGTTGTTTTTTTGGGTTCAAGGCGAGAGGATTATGGTGATATTCTCTATGTTTTGCCCAAAAATCTCGTGCATCTTGAAGATCATTATCTGTTTGAAGCAGATTTGGATGTCTTTGCATCCAAAAAAGATATGAGCGAGAGCGCAAGACAGAAGATAGAGTCTTTGCATCAGTGGTTTAAAAAATCCGATGAAGAGTTACCAGAGACGCTGAGGTCTCTCTCCTTTTATCTTGAAGAAACGACATTTTCTCACTTCATGCATGGCAAAAAGGCATGGGAATATATCCGAAAAATATATCTTGCAAATGCTTCTGATATCCCGTTTGTAGATTATTTCTGGACACTTCGCAATATGCACAAGCCCATATGGATACTTGCAGAAATTGCGGCATCGATGCCAAAAAGTAAGATATTTCATGCCCCATCGACAGGATATGCCGGTTTTTTGGCTTCGCTTGCGAGCTATCATTACGGCCACCCGATGCTGCTGACCGAACATGGCATATACACCAGAGAGAGAAAAATAGATCTGCTTTCCGCAGACTGGATAGCCTACCATAAACCGGCACTGATGACGCAAAATGAAGAATTCAATTATGTTAAAGGGATGTGGATTCGGTTTTTTGAAAAAATCGCCAATTTTGCCTATGCGAGAAGCGAAAAAATATTATCTCTTTATCCCGGCGCAAAAGCGGTACAGATCCGTTTTGGCGCAGATGAAAGCAAGTGCGAGGTAATCCCCAACGGTGTCGATATCGATGCGCTTTCCGCTCTGGTTTCCCAAAGAGAAGGCATTCCGCCTGTCATCTCGCTGATTGGGCGCGTCGTCCCGATAAAGGACATTAAAAGCTTTATTCGTGCGATGCGGATTGTGGCCGATTCGATGCCAGAGGCAAAAGGATGGATAGCTGGGCCAACGGATGAAGACCCCGAATATTACAAAGAGTGTCTGAATATGGTCAAAGCTCTCAAGCTTGAAGAAAATATCGAATTTCTGGGATTTCGTAATATAAAAGAGATTTTACCGTTGAGCGGCCTGCTTACACTTACCTCTATCAGCGAGGGTATGCCACTGGTAGTACTGGAAGGGTTTGCCGCTGGGCTTCCGGCTGTCGCCACAGATGTGGGAAGCTGCCGCGATCTGATCTATGGCGGACTGGATGAAGAAGATATCGCCATCGGAAAAGCAGGAGCCGTAACCAAAATCGCCAATCCGGCGGAGATGGCCGCCCAATACCTAAGAATACTCGACGATGAAGAGCTGTGGCGCAAAATGCAGCAAAACGCGCTCAGAAGAGTGAATCGTTACTACAGGCAGGATATGTTTCTAGAGCGCTATGAAAAACTTTACGAAGAGTTGGAGCAAAAATGGCAGGCATAGGGTTCGAGCTTCGGAAAATTCTTAAAAAAAACAGCCTCTTTTCTCTGGGCAAAGTCTATGGATATGCAGCGATTCTCAGTTCGGGGCCCTGGGTTATCTCGATTATCGCGATCATTATCGTAGGTTTCGTCAATATTTCGACCAGGGGAAAAATGAATGAAACAGTTCAGTTTCAGATTGTTATTACATATGCCATTGCACTGGCTTCAAGCCTTATTATTACAGGATTCATACAGCTTCCGTTTACCCGCTACATTGCAGACTTGATCTATGCGCGCCGCGAAGAGAAAGTACTCCCCTCATATTTGGCGACCATTTTTTCAGCATGGTTGGTGGGACTGCCTTTTGTGGTGCCCGCGACAATCTATATTTTTCCCCAACAGGATCTTTTTTTCAAATTTAATGTTGTATCTATTTTTTTGGTGTTGTGTGGGGTATGGATATCGAATATCCTGGCGACAAGCCTCAAGTTTTACAAAGGGGTGCTTTGGGCCTATACCGTCAGCTACGGGCTTATCGTCGCACTCTCCTATCTCTTTGGCGGAAATGTGGATCACCTTCTTTTTATCTTCTTTTTCGGAAACGCTCTGCTTTTCGTATGGCTTTTTGTTTTAATAGTCAAGAGTTACAAAGGGGATGGATTTATCGATTTCGGCTTCTTCTTCAATAGAAAATTTTATTGGTCTTTGGGATTTGCCGGACTCTTCTATAACTTGGGTTCCTGGGTGGACAAATTCATATTCTGGTACTATCCGACAACCGGGTATCCTGTCATTGGAAAGCTGCATGCCTCCGTCGTTTACGACCTCCCGATATTTCTGGCCTATCTTTCCATTGTACCGGGCATGGCGATATTTTTTTACAGACTAGAGGCGGATTTTGCGCAAAAATATGATTTCTACTACGATGCCGTGCGGACCGACGGCACGCTTGAGGTTATTGAGCATTACCGTGATGAAATGATCAAGACGATCCGTCATGCGATACGGGAAATTATAATAACCCAAGGCATTGTGGATATCCTGCTTTTTATGCTGGCGCCCAAGATTTTTTCGCTTCTGAATATCCCGCAGCTTTATACGGGGCTTTTTTATATATTGACGGTGGGGGCCATGCTCCAGCTTGGATTTATGTCGGTACTGGCGATTCTTTATTATCTGGACAGAAGAGTCGAAGCGATGTGGCTTTCGATTCTCTTTTTTGTGCTCAATGCACTTTTAACTTTTGCCTCTATGCAGATGGGCCCCTATTTTTATGGCTATGGCTATGCTCTCTCTTTGTTGATAAGTTTTGCATGGAGCCTGAAGGTTATAAGAGACGAAATGGAGGATCTCGATTATGAGACTTTTATGCTTCAGTAAATTGGTGTTCGTTTTGCTTTTCCCACTCTGTTTGTGGAGTGCGCCGAACGGAAAAAGCGCTATTTTTTATTATGGCAGGGATATATCGTGGCCACTGGTCGGAGCGCATGATTATATCGTGGTGCAGCCCGAAAATACAGATGTGCATACCCACGGATTCAAAACATACCGTCCGAAAGTCTATGCATATGTCAGCGTCGGTGAAGTTGAGAGTGGCCAATGGTACTATCCAAAAATAGATACCTCATGGAAGATCGGCCATAATCTTGCATGGAAGAGTGATGTCATGGATCTCTCCAGTCGTGCGTACAGGGATTTTTTGCTTGATGAGGTTATTGGCAGATTGCGAGAAAAAGGTTTCGAAAACATATTTCTCGATACGCTCGATTCGTATCGAATAGCTGCGGCAGAAAGCAGCGAACAAAAGAGACAACGGCTTGGTCTGGTATCGCTCATCAAAGAGATCAGGCATCGCTGGCCCGATATAAAAATCATGCTCAATCGCGGTTTCGAACTGCTCCCGGATCTAAAGGGTATGATTACCGCGGTAGCGGCAGAGTCGCTTTTTCATGGAATAGGCGGAGAAAACCTTGCCTACGAGCCCGTGAAGAAAAGAGACAGAGAGTGGCTTTCGGCACGTATGCGCAAAGCGGCATCAGAAGGTATAGATGTGATCGATATAGAATACCTCCCGCAAGAAAAGCTTTATGAGCAAGGACCCGAGCTTTTGAAAAGAGTTTCAAAAGAGGGGTTTATAGGGTATGTGTCAGGCAAGGATCTGACCCGATACGGTATCACCAACCGGAAAGTGCTCAAGCGTGAGATACTGATGCTTTACGATGGAACAAGATTTGCAAAAGAGGATCAAGCCGTGCATATGCTGGCTTCTCTTCCTGTAGAGTATCTTGGATATATCCCGATATTGTCCGATATAAGGCGCGGTCTGCCCGAAGATGCATGGGAGAGATTTTCCGGCGCAATATTGTGGCTCGACCGCCCCTATGCCCAGCCAAAAAAATTGGCTGACTGGATCGTAAAAAACAGTTTGCACGGTGTAAATTCTCTCATCCTAGGATTGTTCCCCATTCCCTCAGAGAGCTATGGCGCATTAAAAACCCTCGGCATCAAAACCGTACAAAACCTCGAAACCATTCAAAACACTCACGTCTTGTCGGTAGAAGCGAACGATATGATGAATTACGAAACCCCGATAAACCCCCTTTTTCACGAAACGATGCTTGAACCGAACGCCGAAAATATTTTATACGGAGTCACGAACGGCAAAAGGCAGAAGAATGTACTCGCTGCATTGATGCCCTGGGGTGGTTATGCCGTGGAAGAGGCATCCATAGTCGAGTTCAACGGTGACAATATCTGGACCATCGATCCATTCAGGCTTTTTTCAGAGGCTCTGCATATGCGGCCGATTCCTGTACCCGATCCGACCACGGAAAACGGACGACGACTGCTTTTTACCCACATCGATGGCGATGCGTTCATCGACAAAGCCGAGTGGAACTCCAAGATCTACGCAAGCGAAGTGATTCGAGATGAGATTCTGTCACGCTATCATATTCCCCATTCCGTTTCCGTTGTGGAAGGGGAGATCGCACCCTACGGGCTCTATCCGAAAATCTCCAAAAAGATGGAGTCGATTGCACGATCGATCTATCGCCTGCTCAATGTCGAAGCGGCTACACATACCTTTTCGCACCCTTTTATATGGGGAAAGATCGACAAGAATGGAGACTTACCTGTCCGATATCGCCTTCCGATAAAAAACTACACTTTTTCACTCGACAGAGAGCTTGCAGGATCTTTGCGGTATATCAACACGAAACTTCTGCCCGCACACAAACCCAAAGCCCGTACCGTTTTCTGGTCGGGCGACTGTATGCCGCCTTTGAAAGTGCTAGATTATGTCTACAGGCACGATCTGTTGAATATCAACGGTGGAGACACCCATATCACAAAAGCCCATCCCTGGCTCAGCTATATCGCTCCACTGGGGATACGTAAAGGGCCATACTGGCAAATATATTGCGGAGTGCAGAACGAAAACCTCTATACGAATAACTGGCACGGCCCTTTTTGGGGATTTAAAAACGTTATCGAGACATATCAGATGACGGACCGGCCCAGACGTTTCAAACCGATCGATATCTATTACCACTTCTATTCCGGTAGCAAGCGGGCGCCGCTCAATGCGCTCAAAGCTGTTTTTGACTGGGCTGTAAAGCGAGATGTCATGCCGATCTACACGAGTGAATATATTCCAAAAGTGATGGAGTATTACGATGCCTCGATTGCACATACGCAAGAGGGATGGCAAATCTATGGGCTGCGTGAACTACGTACTCTTAGACTCGAAGATGGGCGTCTGCCGAACATCGCTCTGAGTGATGGGGTGATCGGATATAAAAAATCGCCACAGGGTCTTTACCTGCACCTTTCAGGAGAGGAAAAGAAGGAATTGCATTATGAAAGCGGTGGTCTGTCGGCTCATGCCTGCCTGATTTCTTCCAATGGCAAGACGATGGCGTTTTGGAAAAATCCTAACGGTTTCAGTGCGCATTTTGCGTCGCATGTGCCACTCGAAACCGTGATAATGGCCGAGCGGGAGTGTCGCATCGTCACTTTCCCAAAAAACGCATCGATCGTGCATCATGGCGATCGAGTGAGCGTTCGATATGAAAGAGAAAAAGAGGCACGCATAGATGTCCGATGCCCCTAGGTCTCGCATCAAGGTCGTTTCAGGCCCTGAGATTCTTCTTCTGATCACACTTTTTGTCGTGATCTTGTATCTTCTTTATCCAAAATCGTTTCTTGAAAAAGGGTTGCTTTCAGAAAAGAGCAACTACGACCTCGCATTTTTCTATCTGGAAAACCTGCTTCCTGCGGATCCTCACAACGAAGCGTTGATGCTGAAACTGGCCGAGGCTGCCTTCAGAAGCAACCGAATGGATATGGCGCGAAAAATGGTAAGCGCATTGATTGCTAGCAAAAATCCCCAAACGCAACGCATGGCATATCCATTATGGTATGAGATTGAAAAAAGGCGTTATTTCACCACGACAGATGCCAGATTGCGCAAAAAAATCAAGGAGGAGCTCACCGGCATTTTGGAGATGATGCAAGAGCGAGACATGATCGATGCCGGTCATGTCTCGAGATGGTTTGCCGAAGCGCTATGGCTGAAAAACGACCGTTTGGCTCTTTCAATCGCTTTAACGGCACTTGAAAAGAACCCATACGATACTGCATGGCTCAAGACAGGCTACTATCTGGCCGTAGGACTTGAAGAGTTTGAAACTGCCAAAACACTTCTTTTGCGTCTTTTGAAGGCCGACCGTGCGAGAGAAGATCGGTGGAGAGATGCACTGGCATCGATCTATCTCAAAGAGAAACGGGCTTTGGATGCAGCCAATCTGTATCTGCAAGCATATCGCAGGCGGTCTCAAGCGGCCTATCTGTTCAAAGCGATAGATATTCTTGCCTGGAATCATCGGTATAAAGAGGCTTTACGTATGGCAAGAAGATATGAAAGACAGATGATTGCAGACAGAAGATATGCACAAAAGCTTCTTCGATTCTATCTTGCTTCCAATGCCTTGGAGGATGCTCATCGCATTGCACTTCATCTTGTAAAAATGTGTGAAAAAAGGAGCATTTCGTCAGGATGCGATTTCGATTTGCTCTTCAAGACCTTTCTTTATACAAAAGATCCGCTGCACGCCTACAAAACCGCTGAGATTGTATTGCGTGGCAAAAGGAGTTACGCATGGCAGATGAGGGCTGCGAAGAGTGCCCTGTGGTCACAAATGACGCAGAAGGCCATGAAGCACTACCTTCGTGCCTATGCTATGCATCCCACCGCCGGACTGCGCAAGAAACTGCTGCCTCTGATGATCGACGCCTATCAGTATGAATCGGCATTGAAGTTGGCTAAAGATGAAGCCAGAACGGATCCTAGCAAGAAGAACATTGATACCGTTGTCTATCTCTACAATATGGTCGGCGATCCCGGGGGTGCTATAGATTTTCTCCTTGAAATGTATGAAAAAACAAAAAAACCTGCTCTTCTTTCTTGGATATTGCAGTTGGCGCTTGACAGCGGGGATATGCAAAGAGCCGGAAAGGTCGCAAGGCGGCTGAACGCTTTGGGTGTGGACGATTTCACCACGGCCCGGCGTATCGCCTATTATGAGTTTTTGAATCGCCGTCCGGAGAGTGCCTATGTCGTTGTCAAAAAAGCTCTCAAGCACAAAGACCGAAGTGCTCCGGTCGATTTTTTGCAATTGGCGGGGGATTTGGCGTGGTATCTGGGGAAATATGATGAGGCATCAGAACATGCCCTCGAACTCATGGGCGACAAAGCGGCCAGAACAGTCGATTTGCGGCGGATTCTCGATGTTTATCGAAGAAAAGATCCTCTGCTCGCATCGAAAGCGGCGTGGAGAATCTACAAAACCGACAGATTGCCGGAAAACTTTATAACGTATGCATATATCGCCCTTGATGGACACTTGTATGAAGAGCTTTCGAGACATATGGAAAATATCGAAAAGCACCAGGAGAGTGTTTTGCTGCAAGATCCACGTTACTGGAGCGTCAAGGCGTATCTTCTGATCGCTCTTCATCTCAAAAAGGAGGCATCTCGAGCCCTGAAAATGGCGATGCTTCTTGATCCGGGCAACCATGCGATGGAGGCACAGATGCTCTGGCTTCTTGTCGATGCCGGCGACTGCGTACAGCTGCATGCTTTCGTATCCAAACTCGAAAAAGATGGTCTTCGCCTGCCGGAAATACTATGGGCGCCACTGTTGGCAGCCCATATGAAGCTTCAGGAAGGGGATATGGCCATGGCCTATCTTGGAAAGATATCGAAGGCCGCGGAGCTATCCATCGAGATGAAATTGACCTATGCCTACCTTCTTCAGGGACGAAACGAGCATGAAGCTTTCATGCGCCAAATGAGAGAGGTAGCCTGCTCACTCGGCAGGATTTTGTCGAAAGATCCCGAAAAGCTGCATGAGCGCAAATTTTTGCAAAACTATCTTCAAGCGGCTATCTACACGATGAACCCTGATCGATTCGAGGCGCTTCTTGAAAGCGTGAAAGACGATCTTGACCGACAGCGATATCTTCAGATCCGCGCATTATGGGATA
This sequence comes from Campylobacterales bacterium, assembly GCA_027065515.1. Lineage (GTDB taxonomy): Bacteria > Campylobacterota > Campylobacteria > Campylobacterales > Hydrogenimonadaceae > Hydrogenimonas. Next base: position 8,353 of record JAMOOM010000126.1, on the reverse strand, counting down.
TGCACAACAACGCTTACGAGGCTGCCAGGGAAGCGCTTCATCGTCTCCATAACCCCGAGATGTGGATGCGGCTCGCTCTTGCGCTCCATTTCTACGAGAGGGATAAGATGAGTACTCTTTTGGATGGCGACCTCTGTGCGCTTCCCGTACGTGACCGTGTCGATGCGGCTGAACGATCAGGACGGATCGCACTGGCGCAGAGTCTGGCTTTTTGGGGCATGGAGACGAATCGGAACGACGAACTTCTCTATTACCAAAACGAACAGCTTGAACGCAAGTGGGCCGATGAATGGCATTTTTACGTTTCGACAGATTCCAGAAGCAGTATGCAGCAGATAGTTTCGAATATGACAAACAAAAATGCCATAGGTGAAGGATGGTATCTCAAAGAGAGTCTGAAAGCGCGTCACAATAGCGGCTGGGATGACTCCGTTTACCGATATCTTCCGCAAAATGACAATACATACGAGGCACAGATCCTCCACAAATCCGACCGGGTGCAGATCTCATTGGCCGCAGGAATCCGAAATGGAGTGAAAAACCATCTTCAGTTGACCGGATCGGTGATATACCAAATCGATGACCGATGGAGGAGCAGGCTCTCGCTATTGCACAATCAGGAGGCATTGGAGAGTGACTACCTAGCCGTTGGGGGAATGAAAAAAGGGGTCGAGCTTGAATGCAAATATGTGCTTCTGCCCTCCACGACGATTCAGATGAGAGCTGGAAAATACCGTTTCTTGTCACAAGATGGCGTATCGTTGGGGAGCGGTATGGTGCTCCGCGCAGAATCTTACACTTCTCTTAGGATTGGCTATCCCGATCTGGCCGTTACGCTTTTTGCAAACCATGGAGCGTTCAGCGAAAAAAACTCTCAAAAAGGAGTGTTGGATAAAATTATGGCCGTACATGGAAACGTTCTGCCCGACGATTATTTCAACTTGGGAGCAGGCGTTTACTGGGGGTATCAGAACAAAGTGACCCATGTTCGTCCGTGGCGGCCGTTTTTCGGCATCTCTCCATCTGTCGATCTTGTTGGCGGGAATATGAATCTGGAGATGGATGCGGGTATCGGCGGAAATATCTTCCATCAGGGCCATTTGGCCATCGGGACAGGTGTCACGCCCGGAGTTTCCGGCAATTCGGAGTCGGTTTTTAAAGTCTATCTCCAATATTCAATGTTATATTAGAAAAAATCAGTCTGACCGACTCTATCGGTATATTTAAAAATGGCTGAAGGGATTGTTTTATTAAGCGAGGAGCGGACAAGATGGAGAGTTATTATAGGTATTTCAATCGTCAGGTGATGCTGTGGGGCGAGAGCACACAGGCTTCGTTGCGGGAGAAAAGAATCCTTATAGTTGGCTCGGGAGGCTTGGGCAGTTCGCTTGCCATCGCGCTGGGTGCTAGTGGTATCGGCCACATGGATTTGGTCGATTTCGATGAGGTGTCGATACACAATATCCATAGGCAGATCGCTTTCAGGGTCGGTGACGAAGGTAAATATAAAGCCGAAGTCGCGGCTGAACTTGTGCAAGCCCGCTGTCCTTTCGTGACCGTGAGGCCATTCGTTACAGATTTTGCCACCTTTGCCGATCGAAAGCGCGAATACGATCTGATTTTCGATGCCACGGACAACCTTCCAAGTCGTGCGCAGATCGACTCCTATGCAAAAGAGATCGGTACGCCATGGGTCTATGGCTCCGTCGAGGCTTTCAATGGGCAGGTCTGCTTTATAGATAAAAGCTCTTTTGATGCATTTAAAATCATTGAACGCGAACCGGCAGGCATCGCTGCGCCGATCGTTATGCATATCGCTTCCTTGCAGGCCAATCTTGGGCTTTTGTATCTTGCGAATCAGAGAGTGAAAAAGGATCTTCTCTATTATCTGTTTTTCAATGATGAAGGTGAGCTTGTGACGCAGAAATTTAAAATGCCCGGGGCGTGAAGCCCGGGCTTGCAGATTCAAACCATCATGCCTTTGATGACGTAGAAGATAATAGCCGAGACGACGGCCGCTGCCGGGACGGTGACGATCCATGCCGCGACGATTTTATTCAGTGCTGCTCGCTGGACATATTTTGTCTTATAGACATTTTTTAGCGCTTTACTCTCTTTTTTGAGCATCTTTTCATATTCGCCTATCTCCTCGAAAAGACGTACGATCCTCTCGTAATCAGATTGACTCTTTTCATCTTTGCTTTCGAGTGTTTCCAGCTCTCTTTTCAACGCATCGAGTCGTTTTTTCAGATCCTCGATACGAGCTTTCTCCTCTTTTATCCGATACTCCAGACGCTGTGTGCGATCGAGCCATTCGCGCAGGAAACCGACGCCAAAAACCCCGCCCAGCGCGATATGCGTAGAGCTTACGGGAAGCCCCAGCTGTGAAGCCAAAATCACTGTGATCGCTGCCGCAAGCGCTATGCAAAACGCTCTTATCTGGTCAAGTTCGGTGATCTCGCTCCCTACGGTTTTGATCAATTTTGGTCCATAGAGCGCCAGCCCCAAAGAGATTCCGACCGCCCCGATCACCATGACCCATAGCGGGATAGCCGCTTTGGACGATACGGCGGCATGTGTCAAGGCATCCGCTATGCCTGCAAGCGGCCCTACGGCATTGGCTACGTCGTTTGCGCCGTGCGCGAAGCTCAGCAGTGCGGCGGAGAAGATAAGGGGAATCGTAAAGAGGCGGTTGACGCTGATTCGTTCATTGTCGAGCAGGTGGGCATATTTTGCGATAGTGCCCTTTACGAGGAAAAAGATCGCCACAGCCAAAACGAAGCCGATAGCGGAGGCTGTCGGAAAGCCTATCTTTGCGATATGTTTGAGCCCTTTGAGTACTGCATATGTGACAAAAGCCCACCCCATAACCGCCACATAAAGGGGCACCAGTCTCATCGCCTCTTCTTTGGTGTTCTTTTTGTAAAGAATGGTCCGTTTGATCGCATATAGAAATCCCGCTGCGATAACACCGCCAAGAACGGGTGAGACGACCCAGCTTGCAGCGATTTTGCCCATCGTTCCCCAATGGACGATACCGAAAGTTCCGGCTGCCGCGATACCGCCGCCCATGACGCCCCCTACGATCGAGTGAGTGGTGGATACCGGCGCTTTCAGATATGTGGCGAAATTGAGCCACAATGCAGCTGCCAAAAGAGCGGCGGTCATCGCCCAGACGAAATAGTCGGGATTGGCGAAGGCGTGAATATCGATAATCCCTTTTTTGATCGTTCCTGTTACATCTGCACCGGCTATCAGCGCACCTGCCGATTCGAAAACCGCCGCTATTATGATGGCCCCCACCATCGTCATCGCTTTGGAGCCTACCGCGGGGCCTACATTGTTGGCGACGTCGTTTGCGCCGATATTCATCGCCATATAGGCGCCAAATACCGCGGCGACCGCCAGGAATGGATTGCCAGGAATTTTGTTCCACGTGGCCAGCAGTACGATCGCCATGAATACCAAAGATAACCCCAGGCGCAAAAAGTCCGTTTGAGACTTCTTTGTAGCCTTTTTTTGCATCTTTTCGAATGTTTTTATTTCCATCCATATGCCTTTGTGTGTATTGAGGTAATGATAGCAAAGGAACCATGTAAGGCGCCTTTGTTTTTGGGATTTTCCATAATATTTTACCAGTTCACTTCTGTCGTAAACATATATTTGGTTTCATCTTTGGCGTCGTCGTCATCGTTTATGTAGAAGATATTTCCGATAAGCTTGACATTTTTGTTGTATATATAGGCTGCTCCGGCGATCGTTTCGTAGCGGGTCAGGTCGTTTGTATTGTATTCGAAATTGTCGTATCTTGCAAAGATGGACCATTTTTCGATCGGGCGAAACTCGCCATTGACCGTCCAGCCGTCATGGCTTTTGTCTGTAACGTAATCTTCGTAGGTGATATACATTCCAGCGAGCAGGAACATTGGCTGGTTATACACTCCATGTATCCCGTACCAGTCGTATTTTTTTTGGTTGTTGATCTGGCCGGTGAAAGAGAGATCCAGGTATTCGTCTTTGGTGGCGTGGACATGCCTTTTGCCGGTTCCGAATATGTTGGCGGTAAGCCGCCACTCGTAAGATAATCTGTCGCCTTCATGTTTGTGGTGGTATCCGGCACCATTATATACGCCGATTTCGGAGCTGAAGTAGTCGGTTTTTGTTTTGAAGTTGACGCCAAGATCCGCCGAGTCCGTCAAATGTGCGCCTTCACCCTCTTCGATAAAGGTTTTGGCGATCGAGCGATATAGCCATCCATGATGCTCTTCCCAGTCGATCCATGGACGGTGCACCTGACCGAATTCTACGCCGGTAAGCGGAAGTATGTCACTGATATAGATATAGGCGTATTTCAATCTCAACAGCCAGCTGCCGTCATCGTTTTGAAATGTATCCAGGGTGGTTCTCAAATAGTCATGTTCGTTCCAGTATGCTTTGACCTGCAGATAGTTTCTGCGGGTTTCAAATTTACTGCTGTTTTTGCTTGAGTCTCTTTTGTTGTCGGTATAGGTATATCCAAGGTAGTGCGTACCGCTGAATTTCAGTGTGGGAACATGGGATTCAACTTTGATCCCCAACTCTTTCTTGATGTCCGTTTCGCGCTCTTTTTGAATCTCTTCGGCACTGATAAAATTGCCGAGTTTGATGCGCCCTTCGCCCGGCTTGGTATAGATGGCACCCGTTTCGGTATCCTGATAAAGTGTAATCGGCGCGGCAAAAAGAGAAGCCGAAAGTCCTACGATGGCGGCTGCAGAAACAAGAATCTTTTTCATTCCGGTATTCCTTGTAATTGTTTTCAAGATACCCATATTATAAAACAAGATGGATACAGTTTGATTACACGAAGCTTTTAAAAAAACCATTGCGACGTAAGTTTTATGCGATCTTCCATTTTGTTTCCGATATTTTTTTCGTACTCGTCTCGCTGGTAGGAGAGGCCTATTTTTGTGCTGTTGCCCCGGAGGTACCAATTTATTCCCAATATCTTGGAAACCAGATCATACCCTTTTGCGTCTTTCCATTTGTCCCAGTTTTCGTATCGTGCAAATGGTGCGATATAGTAGAAATCTTTAAAAAGATATTCTCCGGTTACGTACCAGCCATTTGATTTTCCAATTTCGCTCTCACCCCATTTTTTTACGATGCCATCGAAATCGAAATATTCAGCTTGCACGAATGCACCCAGATAGTGTGCGGAAATTTCGTAATTGATAAGCCGGTGATCGATTTTTTTTGCAACGATGCCATCGTCGTATGAAATATCCGGGCTCTTCCAGTAGGAGGCTCCGACGCTGAAGTGTTTTCCTTTTGCAAAATAGGTCTCCGTTCGTCTCTTTTCTTCCCACCCTTCGAATGGAGAAAAGGTAATTTTTCCTCCATAAAAGAAACTCTTCTGGTCAAGCTTTCCGCTGAATTTTCTTCCTGAGGCATCTTTTAATTTGCCTGAATATACCCCGTCACCAAACGCAATCTGATAGTGGATTTTATTTTTCCAGTTGCCGTACATTTGAGCGTTTGTGGCGCGTCGATTATGAGAGATATATTGTGCCGCCTCATCGGCTACATGTGGTCTGTCATAGTGTAGAACATAGGCTGATTTGACGGTTTCGGTTCTCGATATATCTATTTTGGCACGATAGAGTTTGAAATTGATCAATGACGTACCGAACGGTCTTTTGATTTTCAAATAGGCATCCCCGATATTGAATCCCTGCTCGCCTTTGTTTGCGTAGTTCGCCTTGTCGTTTCGGATATCCATCGCAAAAGAGACATTTTCAAAGAAGCCGACTCCGACTTCCAGGCGGGCACGGCGAAGATATGCATCCCATATATCCGTATCCATCGTATTTCTATCGGCATAATCTACCTGACGGTTTTCAAATGTTCCTTGAAGGCGAATGCCGATCTTTAGCCACATATCGGGATTGTCGAAAGCGTGGATTTTCATGCTCGGAGCGGTTTCTTTGCCGAGAGGGAACTCGGGTGATTCACTGTTTTCAGTTTTCGATAAAACTTTTTTTAGTTTCAATTCTCTTTTTGCGATTTTCGAATCGATCTCTTCTTGGTTGACGAAATTTCCCAGTTTGACTCGCCCTGGTCCCGGTTTTGTGGAGATGAAACCGGTAGCCGTATCCTGATAGAGTGTGATCGCCCCGGCAGCCGCTACCGAAGAGGATGCCGCGAGCAGTGCCGCTGAAATGATTTTTTTTACCATTGTCTGGTCCTTTGTATTCTTGTAACGTCAGCTCGTTGGTATTCTTATCTTGAGCTTTTTGTGCGAGTATGGTAGAGAGTTTCGAATACAGTTTGGTTACACAATGATATAATTTCCAGTATAGGTAATTTAAAAGGATGGGTCTATGGCGCTTGTTGTAGTGATTGAAGATGAACGTGATCTTCTCGATCTGTTGGAGTACCATCTGGGCAAAGAGGGGTATGAGACTTTCGGATCCGTAACGATACGGCCCGTCGAAAAGCTGCTTGAAGAAGAGTTGCCCGACCTTATGATCGTCGACCGAAACCTTCCAGGCGTGGAGGGGAGTGAATTCGTTCGAAAGCTGCGAAAAGAGGGAGTGGATATACCTGTCATATTCCTTAGCGCCAAAACTTCCGACAAGGAGATAGAGGAGGGCTTTTTACGCGGCGGAGACGACTATATGAGCAAACCTTTCAATATTAGAGAGCTGTTGCTCCGCGTCAAAGCGATACTTCGTCGAAGCGGAGCGGAAGATAGTGAAAGAGTGCTGTATCGCGATATCTTGCTAAAGCCCAAAAGCAGAGAAGTCTTTGTGGGCGCAAGGCCGGTAGAGTTGACCAAACTGGAATTTGAGCTGCTTTTGGCGCTGCTTAAAAACCGTAATCGCATCCTTAGCCGCGTCGAACTGATAGAGATGGTATGGCAGGGAGAGGAGGGGGTGCAGGAGCGCACCGTAAACGTGGCTATAAATCGCCTTAAAGAGAAGATCGATCCTCAAAAATGCAAGAATTATATCAAGCCGATTCGAGGTGTGGGGTATAAGATTTGCTGAATCCACGTTTCAAAATTTCACAGATATTTATCGTCAATTTTATGTTGCTGCTTCTTGTCGCTTTGGCGATTATTTCGTTTGTTATCAACTATACGCTCAAAGAGATAGAGATTTCACGATACAAGACTTGGCTAAAAAGCGAAATGGCCTACGCCAAGACACAGATAGGCAAAGGAAGAGCGCTTGCGGATATTGGTGCGGAAATGGATAAGATCATGGGGCACCCGATTCGCATCACACTGGTTGCCAAAAATGGCAAAATTCTTTTCGATAGCCAAATGGACGCACGAAATATGAAAAGCCACGCCAACGGGCAAAAAGAGATCGGAACACAAGACGATTGCATCCATGTGGCGACTTCGATAACATGGAACCGTGAACCAGCGGTTTTGCGTATTTCGGCTTCGCTTGAAAATATCATGACCGACTATAAAATACTCTGGTTTAGGTTGGTGGTAGCGTTTGCCTTTATCGTTGCCATAGGTATAGTCATCGGTCTGCTGATACAAAAAGAGATCGATAGCGAGCTTCAAAAACTTAAAAATTACCTACAGGATATTGCAAGAAAGCGCTACGACGCCACCTATGCTACAGGTTTTTTGAAAGAGTTTACGTCGATTGCGATATTGCTTCGGAAACTGGCCAATAAGCTCGAAAAGAGTGATAGGCGAAAGCGTAAATATACGGCAAAACTCAAACTTATCAACAAGCAGCGCGGTGATATCATCTCCGCAATCGGCCATGAATTCAAAAATCCGGTCGCAGCGATCGTTGGATACGCTCAGACATTGCTCGACGACGACGATGTGCCGCTCTCTTTGCGCCGCAAATTTCTCGAGAGGATCGAACAAAATGCCAACCGTATCACCGAAATGATCGACAGGCTCAGTTTTGTTACCAGGCTTGAAAACAGTGAAATCACACCCCAGATGAGTGATTTTGACATTGTGCCCATCCTTGAGCGCACGGCAGTTTCTTTGGAGAAAAAGTACGGCAAAAGACGGGTTGTGTTGAAAGCCAAATCCTGCATAATCCATGCCGACAGGACGATGATGGAGATGGTGGTAGTGAATCTGGTGGATAACGCTCTTAAATATTCCGACGACGATGTCGAGATCGTATTGGAGGATGGAAAGCTTTGCGTTTCCGATAGAGGAAGCGGCATAGAGCCACCAGATATAGAGAGGGTTGTAAAAAAATATTTCCGTGCCGATAAAAATGCATGGGACAATTCGATGGGGCTGGGGCTGGCGATAGTTGAATACATTCTCAAGCTTCATAATATGGAGCTTGTCATCGAGTCTGTCGTCGGCGAAGGAACCACG
>JAMOOM010000125.1 GCA_027065515.1 Campylobacterales bacterium | reverse complement strand
GGGAAGTGAGGGTAAAATTATGACTGATATACTTTATAGCGAATATTTTGGGATAAAGTCTGAAGATTTAAAAAAATATGATGTATTTAATGGCTTCATTAACCGAGATGCACTTTATTACATTTTACCATACAAACTTGAACTAGTAACAATTGATGAGCTAAAAGATTCGTATGAAAAATACAAAGATTACTTTTCCAGAATAATCAAGTTATTAGAGTATTCCAACGGGAATGATCGTTTTTATAGAGAAGCAGAAAAAATGTTTCAATTCCATGAAATAGGACATATTGGCTTGGGATATTCAAAAAGTGGAAAAAACGGTTCAGGTATCGGTAAAAAATTTGCTAAACAGTTGACTCAGACTGCATATCAACTTGTTCAAGCAGGAATTAAAGACCCAGAAATTTTTCAACTTGTTGGATTACTTGAAGATGGAATCGGTGCAGATAGAATTAGTGATATGACTATATCTATCCTTCGGGATGACTTTTTGCTTTATACACAAAATGTGGCAAAAAAATTAAATATCAAAACAAAAAGCTTTCAATATAAAGATGAAATTTATCATTTGCCGTTTAATCCAAAAAACGAACCAATTATCTTTTGTCCGAGATCAATTTTAACAGATTTGCCAGTTGCTTTTAGTAGTGATGATATTGACCATGTTTGTTCACACAATAGCTTACTAAGAGATAAGGTTAATGAAATAATTGGTGATATTTTTGACAAAAAGGCCAGAGCGCTAATTAAAAGACATTTAAAAAATTTTATTCTAAAAAATCCTAGAGTTTTGAAAGATGTTATTAGTAGATATAAAAATAAAGGGATGGTCTATGATTTTGATAATGATCCAAATGGCGATTTTCTTTGGAAGGAACTAGCTTCTGATGTTGTTCAAAGCCATCCTCTTATAATTGCAAACCGAAAACCAATTGATGTGGTTAACCAGATCTGTGATAAGTTTCAAGACTTGATCGAAAATAATGGCTTGTGGAAACTTTTTCACAATAAAGACGGAACGCATAAAAAAGAAAAATTTGCTCAAATGTTGTTTTTTGCAATAGCTCATTCATATTGTGAAGCTAATGATCTTGATATAAGCCCGGAGGTTGACTCTGGAAATGGTCCAATTGATTTTAAAATTGGGAAAGGGTTCAGCGATAAAGTTAACATAGAAATGAAATTGTCAACAAATAATAGGCTTTTGCATGGGTATACTTCACAGTTAATAATATACAACAAGGCAGAAAAAACAATCCAAAGCAAATTTATTATAATTCAACTGTATGAAAAAGATTCTTCAAGGATAGAAAAGGTTTTTAAATATAAAAATAAACATGAATCAATAGAGAGTAAATTGCCTGAAGTTATTGTTATAGATGCTACACAGAAAAAGTCAGCGAGTAAAAGATGAAAGTACTAGGTAGAAAATCATGACCCCCAACCCCGCCGAAACCAAACTCCAGCAAAACACCCTCGACCTGCTGACCCGTATGGGCTACACCTATATCTCACCCGAAGCAATGCCCAGTTATAGGGAAAACACCAGGCAAGTGCTGCTCAGAGATGTGCTAAAAAAGCAGCTTCGTAAACTCAACGGCTACGAGTACAGGGGCAAGCGCTACGCCTTTAGCGACAAGAGCATCCAAAAGGCCATCGACGATCTGGATGTGGCGCTGGAAGAGGGACTCATGGCGGCCAATCGCAAGATCAGCGATCAGCTGGTGCTGGGCAACGCCTATGTCGAAGAGCCCGAAGCGGGGGTGCAAAAGAGCTTTTCGCTGCGCTACATCGACTTCGAGCGTCCCGAAAACAATCTTTTTCATGTCACCGAAGAGTTTGCGGTAGATCGGCAAAGCACCCATGAGCATACCAAAACCCGCCGTCCCGATCTGGTGCTTTTTGTCAACGGCATACCCTTCGGCGTCATCGAGCTGAAGCGTTCGGCGGTGAGCACCGAAGAGGGGATTTCGCAAATGCTGCGCAACCAGAGCCGCGAAGAGATCCCGCAGCTTTTTGCCTATGCGCAGATTACCCTGGCGGGCAACAACCACTCCCCTAAATACGCCACCGTCGGCACGCCCAAGAAGTTCTACGCCGTATGGAAAGAGGAGGAGAGCGGGGCGCGGTGGGAGCGCTTCTGGGCGTGGTTTGGCAAGGGCGGTATGATGGCGCGCACCCCTTCGCCGCTGGATCGCACCCTCTACGCCCTTTTTGACCCCGTGCGGGCTTTGGAGCTGATGCGCGACTTTATCCTCTTTGACGGGCGGATCAAAAAGATCGTCCGCTACCAGCAGTATTTTGCCGTCAAAGAGGTGATGAAGCGTATCGAAACCTACGACGAAGAGGGGCGTCGCCGCGGCGGGCTTATCTGGCACACCCAAGGATCGGGCAAGTCGCTGACGATGGTGATGCTGGCCCGCCTCATCAAGCGGGAGATCCCCGGATCGCGGCTCATAGTCGTCACCGATCGCAAAGATCTGGACAAGCAGATCCACGAAACCTTCCAAAGCTCCGAAGTCGAAGCCAAAAAGGCGCGCTCCGGGCGGCATCTGGTGGAGCTGCTGCGCTCTGGCACTTCGGTGGTGACGACGCTGATACACAAGTTTGAAAAGGTCCGCGGCGAAGCGGCGATATTCGACGATCCCGATACCTTCATTTTGGTGGATGAATCCCATCGCACCCAGGGCGGAGAGCTCCACAAGGCGATGCGCAAGGTCTTCCCCAAAGCCTGCTATATCGGCTTTACCGGTACGCCCCTGATGAAACGAGAAAAAAACTCCTTTGCCTGCTTTGGCGGAGAGATTCACCGCTATACCATCGACCAGGCGGTGGAGGACAAGGCGGTATTGCCGCTGCTCTATGAGGGGCGGCTGGTGGAGCAGTGGATCGGCGACGAAGCGGGGATGGATCGGCGCTTCGAGCAGATCACCCGCCACTTGAGCGACGAAGAGAAAGCCGATCTCAAACGCAAATGGGCGCGCTTTTGCAAGGTCGCTTCCAGCGAACGGCGGCTGGAGGCGATTATGCTCAACATCAACGAAGATGTCAAAACCCGCCTGCTGGGCACGGGCCTTAAGGCGATGCTGGCGACAAGCTCCAAATACGAAGCAATCAAATACCATCAGCTTTTCGAGGAGATGGGCGACATCCGCACCGCCTTTGTCATCTCCGCGCCCGATAGCCGCGAAGGGCACAGCGAAGTGGATGACGAAAACAAAGCTTTTATCCAGCAGGCATGGGAACGGCTGATGCGCGACTACGGCGACGAAGAGCGCTATCTGGAAGCGATCGAAGACGGCTTCGTCAACGGTGACGAGATCGATCTGCTCATCGTGGTGGACAAACTGCTCACAGGCTTTGATGCGCCGCGGGCGACGGTGCTCTATATCGACAAACTGCTCAGAGATCACAACCTGCTTCAGGCCATCGCCCGGGTCAACCGGCTCTATGAGGGGAAGGATTTTGGCTTTATCGTCGATTACCGCGGATTGCTGGGGGATCTGGACAAGGCATTGAGCGACTATTCGGGGCTGGCGGAGTTTGACGAAGAGGACATCAAAGGGGCGGTCGTCGATATCCGCGAAGAGATCGCCCGCCTCAAAACCTACGATACCGATCTGGAAGAGCTTTTTGCCGATGTAAAAAACCATGACGATCAAGAGAGCTACGAGGTCTTTCTGGCCGATGAAAAGCGACGCAAACGCTTCTACGACCTGCTTTCGCGCTACGCCCGTGCCCTGCGGCTCTCGCTCTCCAGCGACAAGATCGAGGAGATTTTTTCCCCGTCGCAGATCGAAGACTTCAAGCGCAAGATGAAGTTTTACGCCGAGTTGCGCAAGGCGGTGCGGCTACGCTACCACGAGCAGGTGGACTTCGGCAAGTATGAAAAGCAGATGCAAAAGCTTCTCGATACTTTCATTGCCGCGGGGGAGGTCAATCAACTCACCCGTCTGGTCAATATCTTCGATGAGAGCTTTGAGGCGGAGCTGGAGCGGGTGGAGGGCAGCAACGCCCGCGCCGATGCGATACTCAGCGCCGCCGCAGCAGCCGTCAGCGAAAAGCGCGAGAGCAACCCCGCCTTTTACGACAAACTCTCCAAACGGATCGAAAAGATCCTGGAAGAGTACAAAGAGAAACGCCTCAGCGAAGAGGAGAAACTCAAGCACGCCAAAGAGATCAGGCAAATGCTGCTGGGAGCACAGAAGGAGGACAGTGCCGCCTATCCCGAGACGATCCGCCGCGATCCCGCCGCCCGAGCTTTTTACGACAACCTTAAAGAGCCCCTGATGAGCGTACTTGCCGCCGTCCCTCTGGTGGCGGAGGCGATGCCTGCCTACGGCCGGACGCAAAAGGATGAGCTGACCAAAAGCGTCGAAAGGATTGCGGCGATTTTTAAAGAGGCCTCTCACAAGCCCGACTGGCAGACCAATCGGGATGTGCGCAACCGCATCGAAGGGGAGATCGAAGAGTATTTTTGGAAGCTAGAGGATCGCTACGGGGTGCACTTCGAAGAGATCGATACCCTGCTTGCTACGCTGCTACAGATCGGCATCCACCACTACGGACGGGGATGAAGATGTCGCGGGTTACGATCGTGCGTAAAGGGATGCGGCACCTGAACCTGCGGGTGCGCCCCGAAGGGGAGGTGGTGCTTAGTGTGCCCTACGACTGTGCGGATGAAGAGATCGCCCGGCTACTGAAAAAGCGCGAAGCGTGGATAGAGGAGAAACTCGCCTTTTTTCGCCGCTTCGCATCACCTGCGGCGCGGGAGTATGTCAGCGGTGAAAATGTGCCCTATCTGGGGCGCAACTACCGTCTCAGGATAATCGAAAGCGCCGAGGAGGGAGTATCATTCCAGCGGGGGTATGTGCGGCTCTTCGTTAAAAACAGAACCGACAGGGAGCGAAAGAAGCGTTTATTGGAGGGCTGGTATCGAAAACGTGCGCAGGTGCGTTTCGCCAAAGCGATGGAACTCTATATTTCGCGTGTCGGCGTCGCACCCAAGGAGGTGGCGATACGCCGGATGAAAAGTCGCTGGGGAAGCTGTATTCCCGCCACCCGACGTATTTTGCTCAATCTGCGGCTTATCGAGAAGCCCACGGCCTGCATCGAGTATGTGGTGCTTCATGAACTGGCGCACCTGCTGTATCCTAGTCACGACCGGGCCTTTTATAACTTTTTGGATCTACATATGCCCGATTGGAGGGGGAGGAAAGAGAGGCTGGAGAGGTAAAACACTCGAACTATTTTTTAATCTTCTTGGCCTCATAGTGGCGATCTTTTGTTTCGATTATATCTTGAAAAGGTCTGGTTTCAACGAATTTTACCGCTTACTCCATCCGCTATAACGAAGTATCTTAACGTTGTAACTTTTAGATCAAAAAATAGAGCAGCCGTTGTGATCGTCTCAGATGAACCTCTTCAAATGATTTCTTGCTTCGCAACTTTGGCACTTTTGTATCGAGACGCTACCATTGCACCATGCATCGGAATTTACCCATCCATGCGATCCTTGACGAGTGGAGATTCGCTATCTAGACATCAAAACCCCTCCATCGGTCTGTTATCAACTGCCACATTATTTCCGTAAGCAGTTTGCCGGCGTCCCGAAAGAGGAGCGGATGCGGTTCCTCCAGAGTGAGGCAGGGCGAAAGGCGCTCGAAAACTGCCTGCTGGTCCAGGGAATTTCCTGCGATGGAGAGATTGTCGCGCCCATGATTGGAAACCGGCCGGAAACGCAGGTTTTTGAGATGGAGACGGCGATCTCTTTTGACCGGATGCAGGAGTATCTGGCCGCCAACCCCGAGCGCATCGAAGCGCTAAATGCCATTGTCCCGTCCATTCGACCCCAGGATATAATCGCTTCGGAGAGGGAAGCGGACTGAACTGTCTGCCTTTACAATTGAATTTTATGTATAATAAATCTCACAGGAGTATACCATGACGCAACAAGAGATCATCAACTACCTCAAAATACACAAGGATGATTTTGCCAAAAAATACGGCATCTCCAAAATGGCACTCTTTGGTTCGTATGCCAGAGGTGAAAACCGAGATGAAAGCGACATTGACATTGCCATTGAGACCAAAGTAAGTGACTATTTTCTGCTCTATGACTTTAAAGAAGAACTGGAAAATTTTTTTCATAGTAAGGTTGATGTAGTGCGACTGAGAGAGCGCATGAATGAGTCTTTGCGAAAACGCATTACGAAGGATGGCATTTATGTATGACAAAACGCTTGTGCACGACATATTGGGGCAGATCATTGATGCAGTGGAGATAGCCAAAGAGCGGTGTGCCTTTGCTAAAAGTCAGGATGACTTCATTGACACCAAAGAGGGGCAGGAGAAACTTGACGGTATCTGTATGAAGCTCATTGCCGTGGGAGAGAGCCTGAAAAAGATCGATACCATTACAGATAAAGTGCTGTTAGAACAGTATCCACAAGTAGAATGGCGTAAGATCAAGGGAATTCGTGACTTTATATCGCATCACTATTTTGACCTGGATGCAGAGGTGATCTTCAGTATTTGTCAAGACCATATGGATGA
>JAMOOM010000124.1 GCA_027065515.1 Campylobacterales bacterium | reverse complement strand
TTGCCTTTTCGCTTTTGTAGTGATCGAAAACATAGTCGCCAAGAATCAATCCCTCAGCCATCGCTTTTACATTCTGCGCCGGGCATTTACCCAGATACAGTCCTGTCTTTACATGCGAGATTTTTGTGTTTGAAAGGGCTTTGATGGCAGCGGCGTATCCGCTGCGTATATTGTCGTGGTGTAGAGAATCGACCCCTACATACAGCTGCGCGCTTCCTGGCAGCATACATGTTTGATCCTGTTCCCCTTCAAAGCCCATAAGTTTCAAAGTCTCTTTCTCTTCGATCCATGGGTGGTCGAAATTTTTTCCTACGACACAGATGATCTCCATGTCTGCACTGATTTCACTTCGTGGTTTTGGCGATATTTCTATTCGCATGGCGCTCTTTCCTTTTGATTAAGATGTTCTCTTCTATTTTATTGAATGCATAAGCCACTCCGCCAAGAATCAATGCGGCGGCGGGTAGAGCGATATACCAGTGATGTTTGGCATATTCCAAAAACTCCAATATCTTATCGCCGAAGATGTAGGCGAGCCAGATCGTAATGGCGGCCCATATCTGGGCACTGATGAAATTGATTATGGCGAATTTTTTGGCATCGTAGCGTGTCAGGCCGATGCTCATCGGGATGACGGTCCGCAGGCCGTAGAGATATCGCTGTATAAAAATGACCGGCCATCCGTATTTTTTGAGCAGCAAATGCGCCAGGGCGAACTTTCTACGATGTTTGTGAAGCTGTCTATGGATCCATTTTTTATTGTACCGTCCTATATAAAAATAGATCTGATCGCCAATGAACCCGCCAAGACCGGCCACAAATATGGCCGTTGCCATATTCATATGTCCCGTATGGACCAGCGTCCCGGCCATCACCAGTCCAAGTTCTCCTTCAAAAACACTCCATATAAAAAGAATTATATAGCCGTATTGTATCAATGCATCTACAAGAAACTGTTCCAATGCGCCCCCTTAGTCGAAATGGAGCAGGTTTTTGGCCTGTATCATGTCTTTGTCGCCGCGTCCGGACAGGTTGACGATGACAAGTCTGTTTTTCAATCGCTCTGGATCCATCTTTTTGAGATATGCAATCGCATGCGAGCTTTCAAAGGCGGGGATTATTCCCTCTTTTTGACTAAGCCATACGAAAGCATCGAGTGCCTCTTCATCGGTGATCGAGTCGTATTCGGCTGCACCGATCTCTTTCAGGTGCGCGTGTTCTGGGCCTATGCCTGGATAATCCAGGCCGGCGGAGATCGAATGGGCTTCGAGGATCTGCCCGTCATCGTCTTGCAGTAGATAGCTCATCTGGCCATGCAGTACTCCCGGGCTTCCTTTCGCGAGGCTGGCTCCATGTTTGTCCGTATCCAGCCCCAGCCCTCCCGCTTCTATGCCGATACAGGTGGTTTCGCTCTCTTCTAGAAAGTGGGAGAAGATACCCATTGCGTTGCTTCCGCCCCCGATGCAAGCTATGACGAAATCGGGCATTCGGTTTTGCGCTTTCAGTATCTGCGCTTTGGCTTCATAGCTGATGATGCCTTGAAAGTCACGCACCATCATCGGGTATGGGTGGGGGCCGGCTACAGTCCCTATGATATAGAAAGTGTCGCGTGCATTAGTGACCCAGTGGCGTATCGCATCGTTCATGGCGTCTTTTAGTGTTTTTGAGCCACTTTGTACCGCATGGACTTTGGCGCCGAGAAGCTTCATTCGAAATACGTTGAGCTCTTGCCGCTCCACGTCCTAGG
>JAMOOM010000123.1 GCA_027065515.1 Campylobacterales bacterium | reverse complement strand
GTCTTTATGTAGCCGAAAACATCAAAGCGGGTGAAGTATTTACAGAAAAAAATATCCGCTCCGTAAGACCGGGCTATGGGCTTCATCCAAAACATCTAAAGGAGATTTTGGGAAAAAAAGCGCGAAAAGATCTTCCTTTTGGAGAAAGACTTCAATGGGAAGACGCTGAATGAAGCCCTTGCCTTCATCCACTCATCCAAATATTTTTCTTGTCAGAAGCCCCCTTCAAGCACTCAACGCCATTGAAGCCAAAGCCTATTTCGCTCCGGATGAATACAACATTCTTATAGTATGTTATCGCAAATCTTACGATAAAGCATTGATCAAACGAATTATCGAACTCGCCCCACAATGGTCGGAAATACATTTTTTTCCTCTAAAGCCGCATTTGTCTCTATTTCATTCATTTCGTCGGTTACTTAAACGCTTTCCAAAGGTGAAATATTGCATGATCGGTGATTATTCTCATTTGATCAATTATTATATGAACAGGCTCCATTACCG
This sequence comes from Campylobacterales bacterium, assembly GCA_027065515.1. GTDB lineage: Bacteria > Campylobacterota > Campylobacteria > Campylobacterales > Hydrogenimonadaceae > Hydrogenimonas. The sequence continues at coordinate 1,264 of JAMOOM010000123.1, read as the reverse complement.
TGATCTGATCATGCTCGACGATGGAACCGGAACGGTTTACAGGGCCCACCAGATACAAAATCGTACGCTTCACACCACACATAAAACACGTTTTCACGCCAAATCGATTCTTTCGATATGGCTGAATCGTCTTTTCGGGATCGATGAACGCTATCTGTACAAAGTTACACTTTTCACTATTTATAAAGAATTGGCACAGGATACCCAGCTTCCCATCATCTACAATCGCTATCGTTTTCTTCAAAATAAAACTTTCACAAAGCCTCAACGACGGACAGTTTACTTTCTTGGATCGAGAATTCAAGAATGGTTTACCGATCGTACAAAATTTTCAGAATATTTAAAATCCATCGTACGCTATTACCAAGAGCAAGATATCCAGTTTTTCTATATTTTACACAGAAAAGAAGAGGAAGGTCATATTGCCGAAATGGCAAAACAATTAGAATTCGAATATGTACGGTTCGAAAATATCATCGAAGTAGAATTGTTGCAAACCGACACGCTTCCTATGGAAATTGCCACTTTCGTTTCTACTGGCGTTACGACATTAAAAACGCTCTATCCCAATTTGATTTATACATTTTTTCCCCTCGACATTAGCGATCTAGATCCTTCTTTCAATCTCGATGAAAGACTGTTCAAAGTTTACGAAATGTTCATTCAGCATGATATCAGGCAAGCAGGCATCCCGCCCTCCGTGAAAACCATCGCAGAAAAAACGAAAAAATCCAACAAATATCTTTTGTGAGGTGTATAATAACACCAAGCAATATACCGAAGGAGCCTCCCATCAGACTGGCAATCGTAAAGCTTTCGGCCATGGGCGACATCGTTCATGCCATGGTCGCTTTGCAATACATAAAAAAGCATCTTCCCGACATAGAGATAGATTGGATTGTCGAAGAGGCATTCGCTGAAATATTGAAACACAATCCCCACATCGACAATATTCTACCCGTTCGGCTAAAAGCACTGAAGCGGAACAAATCGCTTCTGCTTGAAGAGATAAGGAGGGTCAGAGAGTACGCCCAAAACGACTACGACCTGGTCATAGATGCCCAGGGGCTTCTAAAGTCTGCCATCACGGCACGGCTGTTGGGAAAAAAAGTGGCCGGATTTTCACGCGGCTCCATAAGGGAAAAAGCGGCCAGTTTTTTCTATACCAAAACGGTAAAAATAGACTATGCCGCCAACACGATAGATCGAAACGTCAAAGTTTTGAGCGAACCACTCGGCTTTGAGATCACCCCACGGATGATAC
>JAMOOM010000122.1 GCA_027065515.1 Campylobacterales bacterium | reverse complement strand
AGGGAAAAAGCGGCCAGTTTTTTCTATACCAAAACGGTAAAAATAGACTATGCCGCCAACACGATAGATCGAAACGTCAAAGTTTTGAGCGAACCACTCGGCTTTGAGATCACCCCACGGATGATACTCGACAAATCCCCATTTCTGTTCTACAAAAATCCCGATATAGATATCGAAAAATATTTCTCGAAAGAGAAAAAAAACATTCTCCTCGTCATTGGCTCCACATGGGAGAGCAGAAACTATCCCAAAGAACAGTTTGCCGAAGTGGCACACCGACTGAGCGAAAACAGCCTGATCGTCTGGGGAAACGAAGAGGAGAGAAAAAGAGGCGAATGGATCGCCGCGAAAACGCCTCATGCGACCCTTCTTCCAAAGATGGACCTCAATACCCTCAAGGCAGTTATCGACCGGTCGGACCTTCTAATAGGCAATGACACCGGCCCCACACATATGGCATGGGCGCTGAATCGCCCCTCTATCACTCTTTTTGGCCCCACTCCTGTAAGCCGGGTATATACCACGCCGATCAACAAAGTCTTCAAATCACCCTCTGTGGTCAACCCCTACAAACTAGATAGAAACGATTTCTCCATCCATAAAATACCCCCCGAAGATATTGCGAAAGAGGCGCAAAATATGCTAAAATATCACCCTTTAAAAAATCTAGAATAGAAGATATTCCCCAATGCAAACATCATCAACTACAAACACTCTTTCACTGACGCTTTTTTTCAAAATCAATTTTTTGTTTACATGTCTCTTTTTTCTCGGCTTTCTTGCATTCAACAATGATAGCGAAACGCTTCTTTTTACCATTCCAGCCGCTATCTCTACGGCTGCGCTGCTCTACCTGATCTATTTTATTTTGTTGCGGCCTTTTTTTCATTTTCACAAATTCATTCTCCCTATTCTTATCACACTCTTTACGCTGACAAACTTCGCCCTGATGCTCGATTTTTTCATCTACCGGATATGGAAGTTCCACATCAACGGGATGGTCCTCAATATTCTCTTTTCTCCTTCAGCGTTTGACAGCATCCAAATGGGGACAGCACCTATTTTTATCGCCATCGGCTATTTCTCGCTTTTTGTTCTTTTTGAACTGTGGCTCGTCAATTTTCTGAAAAGAAAAGAGGCAGAGAGGCTCTCTTTGTGGAACAGGTTTTTCAACCGCATCATCGTACCTTTCGTACTGATAATATCTTTGAGCGAAAAGGTCTATTACGGCTTTGCAAACATGTACGCCAACGACAAGGTACTCGAAAGCGCAAAGCCTATTCCGCTCTACCAGCCTCTGACCTTCACTCGCTTCATGGAGAGACATTTTGGCCTAAAGGGGGTCAAACGTGACGGCAACACCATTTCAATAAAATCGGATTCCAAAGTAAACTACCCTCTCGAACCGATCCGAATAGACCAACCCAATCCAATCAATATCTTTATTTTCGCTTCGGATGCCGTAAGAAACGATATTCTCAAAGAGAACGTGGCACCCAATATCGTGAAGTTTTCGAAAGACGCCCTCTGGTACACCAATAACCGGAGCGGAGGAGACTGCACCCGTTTTGGCATATTTTCCCTCTTTTACGGACTCAACTCCCCCTATTGGTTTACCTTTCTCAACGCCAAAAAAGGTCCTGTTTTCTTCAAAACACTCAAGAAGCTCGGATACGACATCAATGTCTTTTCGAGCACCGATACAAGTTGGCCGGAATTTACCAAAACCGTCTATTATGACGTTCGCGACCGTGTTCGCGACAAATTCGAAGGAAAGCCATGGGAAAAAGACGCACAACTTTTTAAAAAATGGATGTCATGGATAGAGAAAACAGACCGATCCAAACCGATCTTCTCTTTCGTTTTTCTGGATAGTCCCCATGGGCGCTCCTATCCAAAAGAGTTCAGGAAATTTACCCCCGTTTGCGATGAAATCAACTACGCAACGGTATGCAAGCAAGACCGCACTGTACTGCTCAACCGTTATAAAAATGCCGTCAACTACAATGATTACCTGATCGGAAAAATGATCGAAAAATTGAAAAAGAAGGGGTTGTACAAAAATTCAATTATCATCTTCACTTCCGATCACGGAGAAGAGTTTTTCGAATTCGGCAATCTTGGACACAACAGCTCTTTCAATATCGAGCAAACCAATTCGCCCATCATCGTGAAAATGCCGGGGCTGAAACCGGGAAAAGTAAATCATCTGACATCGAGCATCGATCTTATTCCCAGCCTGATGAAAAAAGTGGGCGTTGCCAATGATTTCAAAAAGTTTTCCAATGCAAAAGATCTTTTCGATAAAGATTATCACCGTGATTTCGTCACATCTGGCAAATGGTACAAAAATGCGATCATCACGCCGCGATATACGCTCGTATTTTCCAATCTCCCCAATGAAATTCTCAGAACAAAAATATACGATACGACAACCTATCAACCGATCCCCTATCCACAGGACCCCAATGTAAATAAATATATTCTGGAAGTTCTCGACCAAAATAGAAGATTCATAAAATAGGCTGGTATATCTTCCATTGACTCCAAGGATGCGAAACCTTCATATTCGATCCAATTCTCGAGAATAGAGGAAGTCCCCGACCTATCGGCTACCGATACTCGTTGTCGATCAGCTGGCACAGGATATGGCCGATGAGGATGTGCATCTCCTGGATGCGTGCCGTATCGTCGGAAGGGACGATGATGTTGAGATCGCAGATATCGTTCATCTTTCCGCCCCCTTTACCGCTCAGCCCCACGGTACGGCATCCGATCTCTTTGGCCTTTTGAAGCGCATAAACGACATTCACACTGTTGCCGCTGGTCGAAATCCCGATCATCAGATCACCCGGCTGTGCCAGCGCTTCGGCCTGGCGCGAAAAAACGTGCTCGTACCCGTAATCGTTTCCGATCGCAGTGAGCGCGGAAGTGTCGGTCGTCAGTGCGATCGCGGGAAGGCCTCTGCGTTCAATCTTGTAGCGCCCCGTCAGTTCGGCTGCGATATGCTGGGCATCGGCCGCACTGCCGCCGTTGCCGCACAGCAGAATTTTGTGCCCCGCTTCGAGTGTTTCGGTCGCGATCACGCCGGCGGTGTAGATGAAGTGCCCAAGCCCTTCGACCACTAACTCGAGCGTCTTTCGATGCGCTTGAAGCTCTTTTTCGATCACTGTCAACATCCCGGCTCCTTAAAAGTGGAAACGGACACCCGCATACCATCCGTCATTGAAATTCTTGCTGTCGTCTTTATATTTGAGGTCGATATTTCTATACCCAGCATAGATCGTGGCATTGGGAATCAGCTTGCTTTCGACTCCGAATCTGTAGCCGCCATAACCCTCTCCGTCGGAAAAGACCAGCGGATCGGGTGCCGCATACACCTCCCCGCTCAGGCTCACCGGCCACTCCACAGGGACCCGGTAATGCACCGTCAACCCCAGAGGGATCGCCACATAATCCTCCGCCAAAGCGGCTTTGATACCGATGCCGAAACGCAGACGCGTAAAATCGCCCAGCGTACCCGTCGCAAGGTAACCGAACTCCACAAGGTTCTTTCCGCGGGTATGGCTCTCGCCGCTGTAGAGATAGGCCGCATGCAGATAGTTCCTGCTGCTTCGACCGTCATAATCGAAACTCTGCCCCAGCTCATACTTTCCGGCGATTTCGATATCGTCCGAATTGAGATCGATCTCCGCACTGTTTTGCGCCATCAGCGGCAGTGCCGCCAACAAAGCCGCTCCAATCGTTTTCTTCAGCATCTCACTCCCTTTTGTCGTCGTTGATTTTTTCGATAATTTTCGTCGTACTCTTTCCATCGACGAAGTCGACAAGCCTCACCTCTTTGGCGATATCGCTGCCGACCACCTCTTTGCCTTCGTAGTCTCCCCCTTTGGCAAGCACATCCGGTTCCACAATTTTGATGAGGTCGTAAGGCGTATCTTCGTCGAAGATCGTCACGAAATCGACGGCATCGAGCGCCGCCAGCAGATAGGCACGGTCGTACTCCGGATTGACCGGCCGGCTCTCGCCTTTGAGACGCCGGACCGATGCATCGGAATTGACCCCCACGATCAGTGCATCCCCGAAGCTTTTCGCCTTTTCCAGATACTTCACATGTCCTAGGTGAAGTATATCGAAACAGCCGTTGGTAAAGACGATCCGTTTGCCTTCGTTTTTCAATCGTTCGACACTTCTAACCAGCGCTTCGCGGCTCTTGATGCGATGCTCCGTCGTCGATTCGTGCAACGTCGTCTCGTACTCGATGATCTCGTCCCACGACGCCGTGGCACTCCCGAGTTTGCCGACGACCACCGCAGCCGCCGCGTTGGCGATACGCGCCGCCTCGTCGATATCGCCGCCCGCCGCCAGAACGAATCCTATCGTCGCAAGAACGGTATCTCCCGCACCGGTCACATCATAAACCTCTCTGGCCACCGTCGGAACGATTCGCATCGTCTCGTCGAAAATCGCGATACCATCTTCGGAGAGTGTTATCAGCACATGATCGAGCATCAGATTCTCTCTAAGGCCAAACCCCGCCGCTTCAAGGGAGCTCCTGTCCCCTATCTCGATACCGGTCGCGATCGAAGCCTCTTTCTTGTTGGGCGTCACCAGTGTCGCACCCTCGTATTTGGAATAGTCATCCCCCTTCGGATCGACTATCACCGCAACACCCGCTTCTTTTGCGAGCCGAATGATCCGCTTCGTCAGGGCGGTGGTCAGGACGCCTTTGCCATAGTCGGAAAGGACAACGATATCGACGTCGGGGAGTGCCCTTTGCACCGACGCTAGAATTTTCTTCTCCGTCTCTTCTGCAATGGGAGTTCTGCTTTCAAAGTCAAAGCGAATCACTTGCTGATGGGATGCCACGATCCTGCTTTTCCGCGTCGTCACACGCCCATTTTCTACGACCAACGAATCGGCGCAGACCCCAATTTCTCCAAGTTTGCGAGCCAAAATCCTACCATCTTCGTCATCACCCATAGCCGTCACCATCGTAACGTTGGCACCCAGCGCAACCAGATTATTCACCACATTTCCCGCCCCACCCAATACCTCTGTCATATCGGTCACATCCACAACCGGAACGGGGGCTTCAGGAGAGATCCGGTCACTCTTTCCCCATACATAATGGTCGATCATCACATCCCCCACTACCAGCACAGATGGCTTGCATGTTTCATAACGTCTATGCATTCATCCCCTTCAAAAGCATCTTCTTTATATTCCCGGATAGAGGGCGATTGGTCTCGATACGCAGTGTGTGCCCCACCCCCGCATTTTCCGCAGCCTCGATATCGCTGGGTTTGTCGCCGATCATCCATGAGTTTTCCATATCGATGCCGAACCGCTCCTGTGCCGCCTTGAACATCCCCGGCATCGGCTTGCGGCAGTCGCATCCGCTATCGGGGTCGTGCGGACAGTGAAATACCTGTGAACGGTCGATCACGACACCGGCATCTTGCATCTTTTCGAGCATCCAGTCCGTCAATCTCTCGAAATCCTCCGAGGAGTAATACCCGCGCCCTATACCCGACTGGTTGGTCACGATGATGAGTAGATACCCATTCGCCTGTGCCGTTTTGATGAAATCCAAAATCCCATCGATAAATTCGAAATCCTCAATACGGCTCACATACCCGTGATCGACATTGATCACCCCGTCACGATCCAAAAACAGCGCTCTTTTCATCGCTCGATCAATCATGCCGCACCAAAAATCCAGGCAGCGCCGCTGTATCGATCATGCACCATCCTATCGCCATACCCGCTGGTATCATCTCTTCAATCCTTCAATCGATAGCTTTTTCTATAAAACGCAGATACTCTCGAATCTCTTCCAATCGATTTTATGCCGCATCGATCATACTTTTGAAGAGTTTGTAATCGATAATCTCATGCCGTTTCATCACTTCGTAATAAGGCCGCTCCTTATGATCTTTGAGGAGAATACCGTCCAGGATAGATTCGAGCAGAAATAGGTTTTTAACACGGTTCAGACAGATCAAATCCACCTCTTTTCTCAAGAACTTTTGAAGCCGATGATGGAGTCCGAGCCGCATATCCAAATCGTCCCGCTCACAAAAGACCGCGATATCCACATCACTGCATCCATCGAAGGTTCCATCCGCATAGGAGCCGAAAAGATAACCGAATCGTACATTTTCATCTTTCGCGAGAATCTCACGAATCTTTTCTACTGTCTTCTCACTCCCCACTTCCCACTCCTCACTCAATCCGGCATCACCTGTTTGTCTCTCCTCTTCTCCTCCAAAGCTTTCGCCTTGCGGCTTTCGACCTCTTTGCGCTTCTTTTCCATCATCACCGCATCCTTGAGCTCCTCTTCACCATCGTAAAGCGCCCCGTCGAGAAACTTGTGCTTGTCTTCGAACTGTCCGGTCTTGTGTCCCCAAAGCAACGCAAAAAGCCCAAGCGCACCGAGCAGTGTGGAAACACCGAGCATCATGGCCAAAATTCCCGAACTCAACGGTTATTCCCTCTCATAATCTACGACGCGACTCTCTATCGTCACCTCTTTGATGAAAGCGACCACCTCCTGATGCGCCGGGTGCACGCGGTACGCTTCCAGCCCATCTCTGTCGTCGAACGTCGATGTCAACACCAGGTCCATCGACCGCTCGGAATGGAGAAAATCGACTCCGACCTCCATCGACCTCAACGTTTCGATTTTCGAAGGCAGCGCTTCGAGCATCTCTTTCACCTTTTCGATATTTTCGTCCCTGTTCTCATTCTCGAACCGAAACATCACGATATGCACGACACTCCCCATTTCTCACTCCTCACTCAAAAAATCAATGATCATGCGTCGCCGCATACTCCGGCGTACAGAAGATCCCGCAGTGGCATTTTCCCTCTTCGGGAATCTCTTTTTCGATCGCCGGTTTGCAGGGACAGATACGATTATCCGCGCTTTTATGTTTGCCGTTTTCATCTTCGATGACCATAAAGCAGGGGCACCACCGCTTCCCATACAGAAGTTTGTTGCGGGCCAGTCCCATCGTCACACCTTCGTTTACCTCTTCATTGGGATTATATACCCATCCAAACTGCTTGCACACTTTGTCCGTAAATTTTTTCGTCTTCTCCAGCTCCGCCAGAAACTCATCCGAACTCATATCCACATACTGCATATTCCCACCTTCTTACTTAATTTTTTATTTATGCTATCACGCACGTTCTGCAGATCGACTTAATTTTTCTTTTTAAAGGCACTTTTGATGCGCATCGAGTTGCCGACGACCAGCAAAGAGCTCAGACTCATCGAGAGTGCCGCCACGAGCGGAATGACATACCCAGCCACCGCCAGCGGGATCGTGATCGAGTTGTAGATGACCGAAATGGCAAGGTTCTGTTTGACGAACCTATAGGTCCTGCGACTGATCAAAAAAGCATCTTTCAAAGAGGTGATACGGTCATCGAGCAGCACCACGTCGCTCACTTCCAGCGCCACATCCGAACCGCTTCCCATGGCGATGGCGATATCGCTTTTCGACAGAGCCAACGCATCGTTGATACCGTCGCCAGCCATCACCACAATATGGCCTTCGGCATGCAGAATGTCGATCTCTTTGGCTTTATCTTCGGGCAGCAGGCCGGCTTTGAAGCGCGGTATCCCCACCTCCTCGGCAACTCTTTTGGCCGCTTTTTCATTATCTCCGGTCAGCATCACGATATCTACACCCAGCCCTCTTATCTGCTCGATCGCCTCTTTTGCTCCCGCTTTGGGAAGATCGCGCAGCTCGAACCGTGCCACCACTTTCTTGTCCACAGCAAAATAGAAGAGTGTAAACTCGCTCTCCTCATCGACATCTATACCAAACTCCTGCATCATTTTGGCATTGCCGCCTTGTAGCGTATGTTCACCTGTTTGGGCCGTTATGCCGCGCGCTTGCACCTGTTTGACCTTGTCAAGAGGCAACTCTTCGAGGTTTTCAAAATGCTCATGCAGATAGCGCACGATCCCCCGGCTCACCGGGTGAATCGAGCTTTTCGCCAAAGAATAGAGCCAATTTATGTCATACTCTCCATACTCTTCATAGCTCACCACATGGGGCTTGCCTTCGGTGATTGTACCAGTTTTATCCAGCACCAACACATCCGCTTTCGCCATCGTCTCCAGATACGCCGCCTCCTTGAAGAGCACACCTCTTTTTGCCGCAAGATTCAGACCGATCAGCGTAGCAACCGGCGTAGCCAACCCAAGCGCGCAAGGACACGCTATAACGATGACGGAAATACCGACCACCAAAGCACGTTCGAAATCGCCCGTCATCCATAACCAACCTGCGAAAGTCAATATCGCAATCGAAAGAATAGTCAGTGAGAACCAGCCCGATACTTCGTTCGCCAGCCGCTCGATTTTTGGCTTTTTCGTCAGCGACTCTTCGAGCAGCTCCACCAGCGCGGTAAGCATCGAAGAGCTGTAATCTTTGGTGGCTTCATATCGCACAACCCCGTCTATGGCCACGCTTCCACTGATGATTTCGTCACCCTTTTTTTTATAGATGGGCTCGCTTTCACCCGTCAAAGAACTCTCGTCGAAACTCCCCTCTCCTCCTACAACCACACCGTCTATTGCCACCTTTTCACCCGGACGCACCTCTATAATGTCGCCTGGCTTCACCTCTTCGACCGGAACGACCGCTTTTTTGTCATCCACTACGATTGTCACTTCGGTGGGCAATGCGCTAGAGAGCGAATCCATCGTATCGGCCGCGCGTTTTTTGGCCAAAACCTCAAGATATTTCCCAACGAGCACGAAAGTTATGATCATCGTAACCGAATCGAAATAGACCTCCCCTTTGCCTGTGAGCATCGCCCAGATCGAATACAGATAGGCCAGAGTGGCGCCCGTCGCCACCAGCAGGTCCATATTGACGAAACGGTTTTTCAGGCCATACCATGCTCCGCGGTAAAAGACCCAACCGCTGTAGAACAGTGTCGGCGTAGACAGCACCCACTCCGCGACATTGAGCACCTGCTTCACATCGCTGCGCATTCCCGTGAACATCCCGGCATACTGCGCAACCGCTATCCACATGATATTCATCGTCGCAAAAATCGCCACCAGAAGGCGGCTATAGTAGTCGCGTCTGGCTTTGTTCGCCCGCTCTTCTTGTAGTTTTGGATCGTAAGGATAGGCGTTGTAGCCAATAGCGCGGATCTTTTCGATGATTTGAGAAAGCTTGATCGCCTCAGGGTCCCAGATCACATGCGCTTTGTTCGTGGAGTAGTTGATCGTAGCTTCTATGACGCCCGGCGTTTGATGGAGCACCTTTTCATTCAGCCAGATACATGCCGCACAATGGATTCCCTCGATGATCAAAAAGATTTCATATAGCCCGTCATCCCGTTCGATGATATATTTTTTTCTAAAACCCTCCAAGTCGAATTTGTGCAGATCGTCAGAGAGCTCTTTGGGAGGTTCGAGCCGGTTTTTTCCCAGCTTGTCGTAAAAGGTATC
>JAMOOM010000121.1 GCA_027065515.1 Campylobacterales bacterium | reverse complement strand
AATTGAACAAGTTCATTGGTAATATCTATGGGAGTTATGGAAATACCGGGTTTCGATTGGGATACAAAATTTTTCTTTACGAAGATGGCATCTAACAAGAATGAACAAAATGACTTTTGTGTTTTTTCGGTTGAATGGGTGCAGAAAAGGAAGAACTCAAGAAGATATTTTTGCTTAGGGGGTTTGATTGGTTGCGGGAGGAGGATTTGAACCTCCGACCTTCGGGTTATGAGCCCGCACTAAATCCCTAAAATACGGCATTTACTACACTGTGTACCTTCGCAACACTACTTTTTAAGGGTACACGCGTACCCTTTGTTACAAATTATTTTCTAATTTTTCTACGCATACTAATTAGATAAATCCATATAAACTACCTCAAGGACAGAGTAATGAAAGCATAGTGAAGGCGATCGGTTATCTGGATGTGCTCTTGGGTGTGGATTGCTGGACGGGGTGCAGATAGTTTTTTACGACAACGGTGCGTATGTGGCGTGACGCGCCGGTGTTTTGATGTGTTGGTTAGGCACGCATCGGCGCGTCATGGTTTGTTATTTCCCGCTAAACGCGAGGACTATGTATATCAGAGCAAGTCCAACATACGCCATTTGATGAATGGTTAGTTCAAACAGGGGACTCATGGCAAGTCCTTTATGATGAAGTACCGCCCCGCACCCCAACCAAATGGCCAAAAAAAAACCCCGATGCCCAAACGGACACCGAGGCGAGACACCGTAAAGGTGCCAGAGCTCCCTGTTGTTTGATAACCACTCATCGCCTTAACGACCGGTAACCAGCCGGCACGTCATTCAGATGATATCTGGTAACTAATGGTGGTATATCACCGTTTGAATTATCGGACAAACTACATTAAAACTAACTAAATGCTAATAATTGGTAAAATTATATGATTAGGAGGACAAGCTATGACACATGAAGAAGCAAAAAAAGATATCGAAAAGCTGATCTCAGAATTAGATAGATATACTAAAATCGAAGATAGGACTGCACTAATATATCAGCTATGGGACAAGCTTCGAATATCCGGACTTGTTGATGACAATGATCCAAGAGTAAATACTAAGAATTGGGATAGTGATGCCGAAGGGATGCTTGAAGTTATGAAAGATCTTCTTAAGTCCAGACCAAAGGTAGAAGGACCAACAATGACACCCGACGAACTGAAACGGAAGTTGAAGGAGATCGGCGTTTCGCAGAAGGAGTTTGCGGAACGGACAGGAGTGTCCAGAGAATCAGTAAGTAACTGGGCTACTGGTAAGTATGAGGTGCCTAAATGGGTTAATGAGATGATAGAACTCATGCGGGTAGAAAAGAAATTTAACAAGATAAAGGAGCTCATATCAGATGAGCTTGAAAAGTGAAGCCACTTCATAAAAACACTTGACAAAATAGAAACAACTTCTATATAATGCTCCATGAAAGTGAAGTTACTTCAATTTTAAGGAGCATTGCATGACAACCACACAACCAAACCACTACACGATCATGCGATCGTCGTTCATCAAATCACGTCTCGACACCATCGAAAGCACTCTATATGTGCTCATGCACGCCGCCAAGAAAGACGCGGAGCCGATAGAGCTTTCCCACGCTCTGCGCCTCGTCATTGACGGCGTAAACGACGCCAAAGAGTTGATCGATGAGATGATCGACGAACTGCAGAAACCGAAACGCTAAATACCACCACAACGCCTTGAAATTGTCCCTTTGAAACAACCAAAGGGGCTCTCGTTGTCAAAAATCCGTACGGAACCGAGGAGTAGAATATGGACCATACACTCAAGCATCAGGCCGCCGTGCTGGCGACGCTGATATACCCGGAATATGCCGAAATCCCTTCGGAGATCGCGTCCATCGATGTCGATGAGCGATGGTTCACCGATCCGTCGCTCATCAAGATCGCCGAGACGATACAGGCGATGAGAAAGCGCGATGTGCCCGTCTACATGGAGGGGGTACACGATGAGCTCTCTATGTGGGAGGACTGGAACGTAAGAGACGAAATGGCATTCGTAGCGGTGGCGGCAAGGGTGCCGCTTATCAAGTCGCACCTTGAACACTCTTTGTCGGTTATCAAGAAGAACGCGGCGCTTTATGTTGCGAGGAGGTTGGCAATATGAGTCTTTTGTTTTCCGAAAATCCGCTTGTCGTCAATCCCGAGCTTGCCGAAAAGATCGGGCTAAACGAGGCGATTATACTTCAGCAGATCCACTATTGGGTGCAGAAATCCAATTTTAAACATGATGGGAAATTCTGGGTCTACAACACCATCGAACAGTGGAGAGAGCAGTTCAGGTTTTTCAGTGCAGACACGATCAAAAGGACGCTGAAAAAGCTGAAGGATGCCGGGCTTATCCGTGTCGAAAGACTGTCCGAAGACAAGCGCGACAGAACGAATTATTACACGATCGATTATAAGAAATTAGAATCTTTGGAGCCTGCACGATGCAATGGTGCAAAATGCACCGATGGAGAGGTGCAAAATGCACCGATGAGTGAGGGCAAAATGCACCGATGTATTAATGATAAATCTTTTGACAGAGACTACACAGAGACTACTACAGAGAATACCCCAAACCCCTCTTGCGAACACCCGGAGCCTCAAGGCGAATCCGATCGTACTCGCGCCGGTGCGCTCAAAAAGCTCGACGTCATCAAGACCGAGTGCGCGTTAGTCGGAGCGAAAGGGCGGCTCAGTCAGCGAGAGTTCTCGGAGGCGTCAAAGCTGGCGGAGAAGATCGACGATCCCATGGCGTTTGTCCGGGCGTTCAAAGAGCACCTGATGAAAGAGGGCCGCTACGCCAAGCGGCTCATCAACTTCCTGGCCGATTACGCGGCTCAAAAGCGGCAGTCCGAAGAGAGACCGCGTCGAAGAGTGCGCGACGGCTTCGTCGAAGAGTTCAAGCCGGAGTTCGGCGATTGGTTCTGCATCGGGCCGGTGGGGGAGGTGGACGCATGAAGATCCTCGACGAGATCGCAAAGCGCATCGCAGAGTTGGAGGGGAAAATCGCCAAAGCGATGGAATCCGGCGAGATCGATACGGAGCTAAAGCTTAAAAAGCGGCTCTACAAGCTCAAGATCGAGGCGATCGAGACGCTGCAGAAGGAAGCCGACAAAGAGGAGGAGATGAGCGCTATGGAGCTCATCGAGAAGGTCAAGAGCCTTCCGAAGCGTCCGAAGTACCTGACCGGCGTGGAGGCGTTGGACGCGCCTGGAACGCTGGAGGGGTTCGAAAGCGGCACCTTCGTGCAGATCGCCGGAGCGTCCGGAGCGGGGAAGACGACGCTGGCTATGCAGATACTGGCCAACGTGGCCCGATACGAGCGGTGTTACCTCTTCAGCTACGAGATGGGGATGCGACGCAGCGCCTACCGGCTGGAGAAGCTGCTGGCCACCGAAGCGCAACGTAAAAACCTCAAGGTGCGCCTCAAGGGCAACGACATCGAGGTGATCGAAAAGATCGTCCGAATCCGAGCCAGAGAGGGCTACCGCTTTTTCGTGATCGACTCGAAGATGAAGATCGAGCACGAAGGGCATGCGGGCAAAGAGCACGAGAAGTGGTCGGCCGTCTCGACACGGCTGGCGATTTTGTGCCAGGAGCTCGACGTCATCCTGATCCTCATCAACCAGATCAGCGAAGAGTCGGAAAAGACCGGGCGGTTCGCGCTCAAAGGCAGCGGCGACCAGAAGTACGACGCCGATGTGATCCTCTTCGTAGTCAAGGACGAAAAGAGCGGCGGGCGCGTGATCCACTGCACGAAGAACCGCCAGGAGAACGAAAGGCTCTACAGTCGGCCGTGGACGCTGGAACAGGAGCCGAACTACACGGAGGTGGTCTATGAAATGCCCCAAATCGCGTGAATCAACTGACGCAGGAGGAAGACAACGATGAGAATCGACGAGTTCATGAGAGATTTTTTCCACACGACGGAGAGGGTGACGGTGGACGCGGTGAAGCTGCAAAAGCTTTTGGCCGACTACGACGACCTGAAGCGGCAGAACCGCAGGCTCAAAGACCGCGTGGCGTCGCTGGAGGCGGCGGTGGAGATCATGAAGGGGCGCGAGCTGCTGCATGTCAAGCTGGACGAGGTGGTGTGATGGTAAACGCAAAAGAAGAGATCCTTGATACCATTCACGCTGCTGGAAAATTCCTTGAGGATATCGCGTATGCACGAATATGCGTGCTCGATGACAACTTCGACAAAAAAGAGGTTTGGATATTTTGTAAGCATGGGCTGCAAAAAAATCTTCGAGCCTTGGATTTTGACTACGACGAAGGCTATGGAGCCCAAGAGCTGTTCGGGGTTGTTGTATTCACAGATGGATCGTGGCTCGAAAGGTATGAGTATGATGGGGCAGAGTCATGGGTGCATAAACGCACCCCAACCGAAATAGAGGTTTTTGGAGAATGTGATGTTCAATAAAGTAATCCTCGTTGGAAACCTCTCCCGCGACATCGAGTTGCGCTACACGCCCAGCGGCCAGGCGGTCGCGTACTATTCCAAAAAACTTGACGATGTGTGGAAAAAAGAGGGGTACAAAGAGGCGTGCAGGAAGTTCGCTACGGACGAAGAGGTAAACGCGGCGCGGATCGCGGCGGGCACAACCCGATGAAAGGAAGGCAATGAAAATCGACAGCACCGTCACTATCCATCCGACTGTCAAGGCAAGCACGCTTTACGCCATCGAGAGGATGGCGGAAGCAAGGGGCATGAGCCTCGGCAAGGTGATCGAGCTGAAACTCGCGAGTGATAAAGAGTTCCGAGAGTACAAACGAGAGTATCACTGCAAAAGATACGAAGACGACAAGACACCACCGCTATTCCAGTAAAAAATCTTAAAAGATACTTTTCTTTCGAATCCTGCAAAAATATACGAAAAATGAGCAGGAGTGTGCATGATCATCCCCAAAGAGATCGACGAGCAGCGAGCGTTTATCGATTGGCTGGCGCGAAAGCGAATCCCCTTTGCCGCCGTGCCGAACGGCCAGAAGCGGACCCGCTGGCAGGCGCAGCAGGCCAAAAAAGAGGGGATGACGGCCGGTGTGAGCGATCTGTTCGTTTTTACGCCGAAGAAGATCGTGTTTGTGGAAATGAAGCGCCGAAAGAGAAGCGTGTCGCGCGTGAGCGAGAAGCAGCGGGAGTTTTTGGAGATGGTCAATCGATTCGAGTATGCGGTCGGCGTTGTGTGCTACGGGGCGCAGGAAGCGATAGAAATGATAGAGGAGATGATATGACGAGCAGAGAGACCGAAGAGATTCTGGAGATGTACAGAGATGCATACAGCGGTATCAGCCTATTTGTGAGTCCATTGCCACCGAAGAGCGACTGGCAGCGCTACGACCCGCGAGAAGAAGCAGCGATGGCGACAGTGCGGCCAAAGAACAAATACCAAAGAGAATGCAAGGGTGCAACTATCGACGTGTATGACGTTCTTGTGGCATTCAATGTCACGAACCCGGCCACGGCACACGCTATTAAGAAGCTGCTTATGCCGGGCGTCCGTGGGCATAAAGATAAGCTAACGGACTTGAAAGAGGCGAAAGAGAGCATCGATCGGGCGATAGAATTGGAAGGCGTGAGATGAGAATTGATGTAAAGATTGATGGTATTGATGAGGCGTTGGCCGCCCTCAATCCTAAAGAGTATAAGAAAGCACTTAGCAAAACAGTACGACGCATGGGTCAAAGATTAAAAACCACCGCGACAAAAGAGGTGCGGAAGACGTACAGCATCAAGGCCAATAAGCTGAAAGATAAGATCAAGACACGAACTATGACGGATGGCAACGATGTCGCATGGAGGTTCAAGATAAGTGGCAATCAATCGAGCCTCATCAACTTCGGGGCACGTAAAACAAAAAAAGGCGTGAGCGTCAAGGTTAGAAAAGATAGAGGCAGAAGGGTCATAAGAGGAGCGTTTATTGCTACCGGAAAAAATGGGAATGTGCATGTATTTCAGCGGATTGGCAAAGATAGATTGCCTATTGAATCAAAGAAAACTCTGTCAATCCCGCAGATGTTCAATAAAGAGATTCTGGATAAAGCTAAAAGAGAAGTAGAGGCAAATTACGAAAAAGAGTTTAAACACAACTTCGATTTTTATTTAGGGAGAGGATGAGGATGTGCGGGTCCTTCTGGGGGTGGAAATTCGTGCGGATACTCGCGATCGCGGAAACTCTCTATTTTTCAACTTTTAAACCACGGTTAAACCCAGAATTTTTGGGAACAACCAATAATGTTTAGAGAAAAATTAAACCAAAAGGTTTAAAAACGATGGCAAAGTTAATCTCGGTTACAAAATCTGAACTGGCGCGACATATCGGCAAATCACCTCAGTATATCTCGAAACTTGTCAGGCAGGGCATATTCGATAAGTGCATGACGCCTGATGGTAAAAAAATCTACCTTGAAAAAGCACTCGAGACATTGACGAAAGGGAGAAAAAGAGACTTTACGCCGCCGATCGCACCACCTAAAAAAGTTGCGGATGATCCTGCCATCTACAATGAAGAAAATGTCGAGGAACTCAACCAACTCTTAGCCGAAGCTCAATCACCAAGCCAGAAGGTTCAGATCATTAAAGATTTTTGGATGGGAAAAATCAGCCGTCAGAAGTTTTTGCAGGCTGAAGGGGAGTTGATACCGGTGCAGGATGCCAAGGCCGCGGTAGAAAAAATCTTCACACCATTCAATAAGGCGCTCGACGATCTGCCCGTGAACCTAAAAGCTCACTTCCCAGAAGTTTCTACCGAAGCGGTTGAGTGGCTGATCGAATACATAAACACCATGAAACTTGAGGCAAGGAATCAGCTTGACAAAACAACAGATAGAAATAATTAGATATGGCTTGAATATCCTTAAGCCGCGTCCAAATTTGACTGGATCACAATGGATTAACAAGTATTTCTATCTATCTCAAGAATCGAGCGCTGCACCAGGGAAAATGAAACTTTACCCGTGGCAGGAAGAGATCGCTGATGCAATGTGCGATTTCGTTACGCCTATTGTCGTTGTTAAAAAGTCTACCCGTGTGGGATATACAAAGATGCTGAATGCTACACAGGCCTACTTTATCCACCAGCGCCCTAGCTCGATTCTGCACGCGCAACCCACCGACGACGAGATCAGAGGCTATGCAGAGGATGAATTCGAGCCGATGATACGCGACAATCCAGAAATTGCAGGACTTATCGATACGCCGTCTATCCGAGGCCGGAAGAAGAGGGAGAAAACTACCAAGAAATTCTATCCGGGTGGCATCTGGGAAGGTGTCGGAGCTGAATCAGAGCGAAACTTCAACCGACGTACCGTGCGCGTATTCGTAGCGGATGAGATCGACACATGGAAGCTCGAAGCGGGAAAAGCAGGGGATACATTGACGACAGGTATGCGCAGGACCTCCGACTTCTGGGACCGGAAAAACATCATCGGCGGGAAGCCCATCATCAAAGAAACGTCGCAGGTTGTCAAGTGGTTTGAGGCAGGCGATCAGAGATATAGGCACTGGCCATGCCCACACTGCGGTCACTATCAGACCTTTGAGTTTGAAGATTTGAAATGGGATAAAAATGTAGACGATTATGGTAACACTATCAAGCATTACCCAGAAACCGCTCATTTTGAGTGTGTGGAATGTGGGGGAAAAATATACGACAGGCATAAGCGCGAAATGGACAAAAGGGGTAAGTGGGCAGCCACTAAGCCGTTTAATGGCATTGCTTCATTTCACGTTTGGGCGTTTTTGTCGTATTCGCCTAACGTAACGTGGCCGGATATCGTCAAGGAGTTTCTTGCCGCCAAAGACAACCCGCTGAAGCTGAAAGCCTTCTATAACGAAGTGCTGGCACGACCGTGGGAAGAGGAATATGAAAAGGTAGAAATCGATGATCTTGAGACGAGAAAAGAGGACTACACGGCAGAAGTACCTGAGCCGGTATTGGTTTTGACATGCGGTGTCGACACACAAGACGACCGCTTGGAAATTGAAGTAGTCGGATGGGGTGAACATGAAGAGAGCTGGTCCATCTGTAGAAAAGTTTTTCATGGAGACACATCCAAGCCAGAAGTTTGGCAGCGTCTCGATGAGTTCTCGGTGCGCACATTCATACACGAAAACGGCCTGATGAAGATACATGCTGTGGCCCTCGATACGCAGGGCCACAGCTCACAGGCTGCATATCGATTCTGCAAGACAAGATTTTCTCGAAACATTTTCGCAATAAAAGGTGCAAAACAGATCGACGCTCCGGTCGTTCCATTGCGCGCCGGGAAAGGAAAAATCAGAGGCACAGGCGGAAAAACGAAAGAGACGATACATCTCTACCAGATTGGCGTCAATGCTGCTAAAGATGTGCTCTATTCGTACATCATGACCGAAGAACCGGGACCAGGGTATATGCACTTTCCAAACGATGAAGCATACAATGCAGAATATTTCAAGCAGTTGACAGCAGAACAAAGGGGGAAAGATGGGAGATGGGTGAAAATCCGAGCACGTAACGAAGCGTTGGATGTGCGGGTGTATGCGTATGCAGCATTATTCCTCGCGGGTATAGATTTGGAGCTTTTGGCTAAAAGAGGTGGGCTTTTCGTAAAGCAGCAGCAAAGAAGAAAGAGACAATTATCAAAGGGGATTGGAAGATGAGAAAACAGCCGACAGTACAGCTTCGGGGGAGTGTGAAGATCGATACTGTGGTCGTTTTGGAGATTTTGGCGAATGAGAGGGGAAAGCGGATCGGGGAGACTCTCGAGGCATTGCTTCATGAGAGTGACACGTTCAGAAAGAAACTCGAAGAGCTGCTTTCGTTCAAAGGAAAGATTTAGCACCGTTTTTCACTCCCTTACTTTTTTTCGCAATTTCGGGAGAATACGCTAAAAGGAGTATTCTTTGACCTGGACACTCGACGAAGCGAAGACCTATCTCAAAGAGGCACTAGATGCCAGAAGCCGCATTCTGCGTTCACAGGAGTATACCGTGGGCGGCGACAAGAGCAGATCACGCCGTGCCGAACTCGAACAGGTCAACGAAGATATCAAATATTGGAAACGGGAAGTCGACCGTCTTCAGGCGAAAGCCGACGGGCGCGGGGGTCTGAGAATCCGTTACGGGGTGAGCCGATTTGAATAACGTCAATTTCAAACCTACGATCGTTGACAAGGTCGTATCCTATTTCGCGCCGGTCAAGGGTCTTCAGAGGATGCGTGCCAGGGCAAGTATGGGTGCGCTTGGCAGCTATGTCGGGGCATCCGGATCGCACCGCTCTTTGAAAAACTGGCACGCCAGCGGGGGAAGTGCAGACAAGGACGACCTGCCGAATCTCAAAACGCTTCGCACGAGAAGCCGGGACCTCTACCGCAACGACCCTCTTGTTGCCGGTGTGATCGATACGAACGCGGCGAGCATCGTCGGCAGCGGTCTGAGAGTGCAGGCGCAGATCGATCGCGACTATCTTGGCCTTTCCGACGATGCGGCGGCGGAGTGGGAAGCGGCGGCCGAGCGCGAGTTTCGTTTCGTGGCTGAAAGCGTCAACTGTGATGCCGCACGCTCGAAAAACTTCTATGAACTTCAGACTACGGCTTTGATCTCAGCCCTACTTTCCGGGGACCTTTTCGCGACGATGCCGGCCATCAGGCGAAAACACTGGCCCTATACCACGACACTATCTCTTATCGAGGCGGACCGCGTCTGCAACAAGGACGACGCGATGGACACGGACGAACTTGCGGGCGGCATCCGCGTCGATAGATACGGCGCACCGATCGAGTACCATGTGCTCAAATTGCATCCGGGTGGCTACGACATGAACCGTGAATGGGTCGTGATCCCGGCCTACGGCAAAAGCGGCCGACGTAACGTCATTCACCTCTATCGGCAGACAAGGCCGGGACAGCGGCGCGGTGTTCCGTACCTTGCGCCAGTCATCAATCACCTCAAAATCCTCTCCGAGTATACCGAAGCGGAGCTGACGGCCGCGCTCATTAGCGGTCTTTTTACCGTCTTTTTGAAAAACGAGTCTGACGAAGGTGATATGGCAGAAAGTTTCGATGAAAACATCGAACTTGGACCCGGCGCCATCGTCTCGCTTACCAAGGATGAGTCGATCGAGACGGCAGATCCGAAACGGCCGAATACTGCCTATGATCCGTTTGTCACAACTATTTTCCGACAAATCGGTGCAGGACTCGGGATACCGTATGAAATTCTGCTCAAACATTTCACATCCAGCTATACGGCGTCCCGAGCGGCATTTCTCGAGGCATGGCGGATATTCAAAACGCGGCGCAGGTGGATCGGTGACGGCTTCTGCCAGCCGTTTTATGAAGCCGTCATCACCGAAGCTGTGCTTTCCGGTCGGCTTCAAGCACCGGGCTTTCTGGACGATCCGTTCGTGCGCAAAGCCTACCTGGGCAGCGTCTGGACCGGACCGGCGGCGGGGCAGATCAACGAAAAGGTCGAAACTTCAGCGGCTGCGGCTCGTGTAAAGGAAGGGTTCAGCACCAGAGCGCGCGAAGCGGCGGAGATCAACGGAAGCGACTACGAGCAAAACGTGCGCAAAGCGAAACGTGAAACGATACTTTTGAAAGAATCAGGACTCAAGGAGATGGAATGATCAATATGATTGGAAGAATAGCGGCGCAGCCGTGGCTGATGCATCCCGACTGGATGCGCGCGGTGCAGAATATCGTCGCGAGAGAGGATGTCACAAGCGGCATCACGAACGCCGCCATCAAGGCGCAGCTGGAGGCGAGAAAAGAGGCGTTGTCGGCCAATGTGAAGGAGGCCGGAGACACATCGTTCGTCGAGTATCGCGGCAGTGTTGGCGTGCTGAACATTACCGGACCCATCATGCGCTACGGCAACGGCATGAACCTCTCCGGCCCTATGCGAAGCCTTCAGGCGTATTCCGAAGATTTCAAGACGCTTGAAAATGATTCGTCCATCGATACGATCGTGCTGAATATCGACTCACCCGGCGGAGAGGCGAGCGGTATCGCGGAATTCGCGAGCTATATCCGCGGATCGAAAAAGCGTGTCGTTGCCTATGTGGATGATCTTGCTGCAAGTGCCGGGTACTGGATCGCGGCGGCAGCCGATGAGATCGTGGCATCTGAAACCGCTCTTGTTGGTTCAATCGGTGTCGTTTTCTCGATGATCGATGACACGGAAAAACTGAAAAAAGAGGGACTTGAGCGCGTGGAGATCGTTTCGGTCGTCTCACCAAAGAAGCGGCCGGATATCTCGAGTGAAGAGGGGCGGGCACAGATCGAGGCGTGGGCCAACAAGCTGGGCCGAAAGTTCGTCGCCGCCGTCGCCGAGTATCGCGGGGTGAGCTATGAAACGGTGATAGAGCGTTTTGGAGGCGGCGATCTTCTTATTTCAGACGAAGCGAAAGATGCTGGAATGGTCGATCGTGTCGGAAATTTTGAAGCTCTTATCGAAGAACTTACCAAAAACAAAGGAGTAAACACTATGTCACAACAGACAAAAACGGCAGAGCATGGCGGTATGATGACAGCCGCGACGCTCAAAGAGCAGCACCCTGAACTCTATGCGGGTATTTTTGAGGTCGGGGCAACAGCGGAGCGCGAGCGTATCAAAGCTATTGAGGCAGTGGCAGTACCTGGATTTGAAGCAATCGTAAATGAGATGAAGTTTGACGGCAAAAGCACCGCAGAGCAGGTAGAGCTTGCGATGTGGCGGGCTGAAAAAGAGAAAAAGGCGAAGATGGAGCAGTCGTGGACGGCTGACGGCGAAGAGGTGGCCGCGCTGGTAGCGGAAGCCGGAACGTCGGTATCCGATACCGACGGTGAAAAACCGCAGGCGGAGGCCAAAACCATCATGGCCAAAGCGATTGAAAAACTGAAAGGAGCACAGGCATGAGCACACTTATCGTATCCGGTCCCATCGTGACCGACACGGAGATTCTCGAAGCGGGGCAGACGCTTGCGCGCGGGGCGGCATTGGGCAAGGTTACGGAGACCGGGAAGCTCAAACTTTCCGCAAAGACGCTCGACGACGGCACGGAGGTGAGCGACGGAAGCGAAAACGTCTACGCGATTCTGCTCGACGATGCGGATGCGACGGCGGGCGACTCAACCATCGGCGTCATCAAGGCGGGAGAAATCAACGAAGCGGCGCTGACGTTTGGAAACGGACACACCGCTGCATCGACCAAAGAGGCATTCCGAATGCTCGGAATCTACCTGAAAACCATCGCATAAGGAGTATAGAATATGACAATCGAAGAACTTTTCCAGACCCGTGAGCTGACGGCGTCGGTCAACCAGATTCCGGCAGCAGGAACCTTCCTTCAGGACCTCTTCTTTAAAAAAGAGGATGTCAGCGAAGCGGAAGCCGTCGATATCGAGATCAAAAAGGGAAAACGAAAAATGGCCCCGTTCGTAGCACCGCGTATGAAGGGCAAAGTGGTTGAAGGGGCACAAAAGACGGTGCGAACCTACAAGCCGGCCTACATCAAGCACAAATTCGTCACCGAAGCGGCCGATGTCGTCCAGAACGCCAACACGGTGTTTTATGAAGCAGGCAGCGCGATGGAGCGTGCGGCGGCCAAGCTCGTCGATGATCTTATGGAGGGCAAAGAGTATATCTACCGCCGCATCGAGTGGATGGCGGCTCAGGCGCTTACCACTGGAAAAATCATTGTTAAGGGTGACGGCGTGGAGGATGAGATCGACTTCAGTTTCGATGTCTCGCAGCTTCCGGTACTCTCTGGTACGGCGCTCTGGAGTGATACGGACTCCGATCCGATCAAACAAATGCGCGCATGGCGCACAGAGCGAGTCAAGGCTGGGGGAATCGCTCCGAATGTGGCTGTAATGGGAGGCGATGCGGTCGATGCGTTCATCAATAACGCAAAGGTTCAGAATGCGCTCGATCTACGTCGCATGGAGCGCGGAATCATCAATCCTGAAGTATTGCCCAAAGGTGTGACATACTGGGGCTATATTCCGGAGATCGCCACTGATATCTACAGCTATGACGAGTGGTACATCGATGACGAGACCGGTGCTGAAAAAGCGATGGTTGATGCAGAAACCGTCATCTACGGCAGTACACAGGCGAAAGCGAAACGCGTCTACGGCGCTATCAAAGACCTCAAGGCCCTCTACGCGACGAAAGTCTTCGCCAAAAGCTGGGAAGAAGAAGACCCGAGCGTGCGCTACCTGCTGATGCAGTCTGCTCCGCTGGTCGTTCCGGTCGAAGTTGACGCATTCATGAGCGCGAAGGTTCTGTGATGAGACTCAGGGCGCTCAAACTGGTAGTCACCGGTGACGGCCGCCACCTCCCGGGCGATCTTTTCGACGCGGAAGAGAAGGAGGCCGCGCGGCTCGTCGAGCTCGCGGCGGCCGAGCCGGACGAGGATGAAGACGATACCGATCTTTCAAAAATGAAAAAAGATGAACTCATCGGGTATGCGGAAAGTCTCGGTATCGAACTTGCTGGCAACGAGAAAAAAGATGAACTCACCGAGCTGATCGAGGGCTATAAAGAGGGTGAATAGCTTCACGCAGGATATCGAGGAAGATATCCAAGATGTCTTCCTCGATACGGAAGAGTTCGCCCGAAACGTGGTGATCGACAATTCGGAAATCCCGGCCATCTTTTCCCGTGACAACGAAGCGGTACTGGAAGGAAACGCTATAGATGGTGTCGACTATCTGATAGCGAAGCGCAGCGATGTGGCCGGGGAGAATCCGGCGATATCCATCGATGGCACCCCCTATACGGTCATCAAAATCGAAGACGACCACTCTGGGATGGTCAAAATCTATATCTCGAAAGATGATCGGCCGAGATTTTAGCACCGTTTTTCACTCCCTTACTTTTTTTCGCAATTTCGGGAGAATACTCTTATGAAACGACAAGCCATCATCGACAACCTCAAAACCAGACTAAAAACAATCACGGTCGCAAACGGCTACACATGGGAGCCGAACCTGTTCGAGTGGCTTGTCACACCTCTTGGCAAACACGATCTACCTGCACTCATTCTCAAAGATACCGATGACGACATCACACATGACTATCCCTCCGGTAGCAGCGATCATTCACTGAAGATCGAGATCGAAATCTACGCGGCCGACGAGAGGATGACAGCAGAATCGCTTCGAAGCAAAGTGATGGACGTCCTGCGGGTTATCGGTAAACCAGAAGAGGAGAGCGAGTATCTTGGTGATTACCGATCAGTGACCGGTACAGAGATGCAGATAGAGCAGAACGAGAGTATCGTCGGCGCTGCGCGCATCGATCTTTCGGTGAAATATTACACGGAAGCGTGGGGGATGTAATGATACCGGAGATTCTGCGACGCATATCGAACCTTGCGCGCTTCGGGACGATCGCAGAGACAAAAAGCGCCAATGGCAAGGCGCTGGCGCGCGTCAAGGTCGGCGAGCGGGTAACCGACTTTTTGCCGGTCATGAGCTTTTCCAGTAGCTTTCGCCGTCACTGGATTCCGATTAGACCAGGCGAACAGGCACTTGTCGTCAGTCCGTTCGGAGAAGCGGACAGCGGGATCGTCGTTCGCGGGATTTTCAACCACGGGCAAAAAGAGCCGTCTGGTGCAGACGACACAACTGAGATCATCGAATGGGAAGATGGCACGCGCATAGCGATCGATACTATCGCAAAAACGATTAAAGTCGATGCATCTGGCAGCGTGAGTGTTGTCGCCGCCGGCCCTGTTTATATCACATGCACCAACGCAACAATCGCCGCCGACACTGTAACCATCGACGCAGCTGTCACGGATATCACGGGCGACTTGTCGGTGGGCGGAGGCATCATGGATGCGCGGGGAGACCTGACTAACTTCAGTACAACAGACGGAGCGGAACGGGCATGATTTACCAGATAGATACAGCTGAATCGATCCGCCGAATCCTTGTCACACCTCTTGGCAGTCGCGTAATGATGCCAGACTACGGAAGCCGTCTGTTTGAGCTGATCGACAAAACCGTGAACGATGAATGGGTGCTTGATGCCACTCGCCACACATACGAGGCCATCGAAAAAAACGAACCGCGCGCAATAATTAAGCGGGTTCGTATTCAGACGGGCGATACGGTAAGTATCCGTATCGAGTACGCTGAAAATGGAATAGACCGGGCCATCGGTTTAGGATTTACGGATGTGGAAAATGCAACTGTCTGATCTCCCGGCCCCCGAAGTAATCGAGGTTTTTGATTTTGAAGCGATCAAGCAAAGAAAGCTTGATCGTGTAATAGAGCTAATGGAAGCAAAGGGTATTGAGTACATTCCAAGCGAAAGCGACGACTTGATGACGATGATCGAGACCGACGCCTATGAGGAGATGTTGTTGAGAACCCGCATCAATCAGGCCGTCAAATCACAGCTGCTGGCCTATGCAAAAGGTGGCGATCTGGACCATATCGGCGCGACACGCTATGGCGTGACACGTCTAGAAGGAGCAAAGCCTTACGCTCTTTTTACGTTCACATTATCAATGCCGCTCAACTATGATGTCACGCTTCCAGATGGCCTTCGGCTTGGGGATGGCAAAGGTTCGACAGCATTACTGCTCGATGACGTAACCATCCCCGCCGGAATTACAACCGTGACTGGGACGGTGGAGCTTCAGCAGTTTGTGGAATCAAGCGACGTAAAAACAGAGGTGATTTTAACGCCGCTTCCTTATGTTGTTACGGCGACCCAAGATGAGGCTTTCCATGGTGGGGCAAACACAGAAGATGATGAACGTTTCAGAGACCGCATCTGGTTAAGCCGTGAGCGCAAATCTACCGCAGGATCAGCGCTGATGTATGAGTATTACGCGAAAACTGCTGATTCACGGGTGGGAGATGTGCAGGTCATCAGCGATGTTCCTGGCGTTGTGAAAGTTTACCTGCTCTCAAATACTGGCGAAGCCGATGCAGTAATGATCGACCGCGTGGACATGGCACTCAATAAAGATGAGATTCGACCGTTAACAGATAAGGTATCGATTTATTCAGCTGACATCGTAGACATTTCGATCGAAGCCCACATCGTGCTATATGACCTGACCTATGCGCTTGAAGTACGCGCAATAATTGAAGAGGCAATAGCGAAAAACACAATGATCTTTAGCCGAAGCCTGACGATGGCGAAACTGTACGGGTTGCTTGAAACCGAACAAGTAAAAGATGTTGTTATCACATCGCCGTTGTCGTCGGTCATCATCGAGCCGCATCAAGTAATCAGACCGACATTATCGCTCACGTTTGGAGTAGCGCAATGACGTTGCTACCAGCATACATGACCGAAGCATGGAAATGCTATGAGCAGATGCACCGCGAGGACTTGCAGGTGATTGACCCTGCATTGGTAAGCGTCGACCCGATGACATGTCACCCGTCTGTATTGCCTCATCTTGCATTAGAGGCGGGCGTTTCCATTGATGGATTTAGTGAAGAGATTCAAAGAGGACTTATCGCCGGAACAGTCAAATCAGCTTGGTGCCGCGGCACAAAAAAAGCGGTAGAGGGCGCGCTCGACGCGATTGTTGACGTAGATATCGTTGAGTGGTTCGAGTATGGCGGTGAGCCGTACACGTTCAAGATCGATCTATCGACAATGAAAGATGTAGAGATTACTGCGGAGATGGCAGAGCGGGTTAAAACTATCGCAGAATCAAGCAAAAACACCCGCAGTCATATCACCGAAATGCTTCTGTCTTACCGTGTCGGTACGGAAATATTTACGCATGTCGGCATTATGTGTGAAAGTGCCGTATATGCCGAGATGGTGGATGGATTCGAAGAAACAATGACCTGCTACGCCGTGGCGCAAATCGGCGCGATGGGCGAAGTTTCGGCAGTAGCTATTATGGAAGGAGTATAGATGGCAGTAGGAAAAAGTATCATCACCGAAAAGGGCATTTTTGCAATGGCTGACGCTTCGGTCACCGGGAAGCTTGTTCAGCCGAAATATTTCAAGTTCAGCACAACTGACTACAACCTTGACCCAGCATTGACGGATATTAGCGGGTGGCTGCAAAAAGATATTTCATTGTACAACAAAATCGACGACAACACGGTGGAATTTCTTTGCGATGTAGCGCCGGAAGAGGCAACAGATTACGCACGCACAGCAGGGCTATTCCTTGAAGACGGCACGCTCTTCATGCTGGCAAAGCCGCCGTTCCCGTTCCCGCCTGGCATGCGACAAACGTTCAAAATTCAGCTTGTCTATCAAAACGCCGAGCAGTTGATCGACTTTCAATACCTGCCGTTCTACGAAACCGAGCAAGACCTGATGATTCTTGAAGTCGGCGCACAGGCAGGGCTAAGGCATTTGGACCTTCAAGAAGAAATTGGCCTTTTGCAACTCGCAAAAGCTGATTATTACAAATTCAAGGGAATGACAAATGACAGGCTCATAGATCATGAAAATAGAATAGCAGAAAACGAAGAGGATATCGAAGAGCTGCAACTATCACAGCTTGATATGAGCGCTGAACTTGGCCGCCAAATACTGCAAAACAGCTTGGAAATATCACTAGTCAAATCAACAAAAGGAGCATGACATGAGCATCAATCTCGCTGAAATTCAGCAAAAACAGGACCGCCTGCTGGCCAACATCGCGGAGCAGAACCGCAAGGCCTACGAAATCTTCTACTCGCCGACCCCCGGCGACGTGAGCCTGCCGCAATACGACGAGCTCGGGAATCTCACCGCCGTCACCATCCCCAACCGCGCGAAGATCAGGCAACAGATGTGGGACGACGTGGGCGCGGCGATCGGGCAGATGAGCCGGACCTTCTACGTCGATGCCGAAAACGGCGACGACTTGAACGACGGAAGCAGCGGTGCGCCGTTTGCGACGATCAAGAAGGCGTGCGATAGCGTACCGACAGGGGGGAGAGGTAGCATATATCTATCAAACTCGGCAGATCACATATTAACACTTGACATAGGTATCATACACAAAAATATTACATTCTACGCCGTCAACAAGGCCGGAGATGGATCGCACGCAAAAATCATCCCGGAACAGTATGTATACTCATTTTCGGGCAACGATTATGCAGCAATTCGTAGATTTATGTTGCGGAATGCCGTTATCGGTCTGTATGAGATTGACCCCATCCTTCCCGCGCCAGCCGATGGTCTTGTCCCATACGCTGGACCCGGGAACATGATGCTGTTTGATATGGGTGGATCGGTCGTTACATCGGTAAACGGATTAGTGCTCAACAGGGTTGATGCTGTAATCCCCGCCAAAAACGATCAAGGTAAACAATTTTATGTGGCTGGTGGGAAATACTGGGATCACAGCGGATTAATTTCCATCAGTCAATACGAAGCGCACCATAGTATCGAAACGGCAGGGACAAAACTTTTTTATATTCATAAGCAGACGTGTTCGTTTGTGACTACGAGCTCTGAAATGACTGACCCTGACGGAAACGTTTCTTACGATTTTTTTGATGGAATCGTTTTCGACGCAGACGGAAAGCCTCGAAACATTACATCCAATCTTGTATTTTAGGAGAGATCATGATCAGCGTTATTAAAATCGGGGACAACATCTACACGAATATCGAACCCTATTACATCGACAAGCGCGGCAAAAAAATCTGGAACATTCCCACCGACCCGGCGGCACTTAAAAACACCCTCTTCGAGACGCTCGGATGGGTCGTGTCGCAACGGATCGTCCGAGCGATCGGAGACGCCAACAAGAAGGATACGAGCACGTCCAAGGCGGTGGTCCTGCTGGCCAAGCTGGTCGACTCGCTTTCGCCCGATGCCTCCGTGTTGACCGAGACGGAGCGGAGTGCCTACGAAAAGATGCTGGCCCTGGCGGAGGCCGGCTACAGCGACAGCGCACTGCTCGACGGGGCGTTCGACGCGCTGGCCGAGCACCTGGCGTGGTACGCCGATCGGGCCGCGGAACTGGAGGGGCTGAGCGCCTTCGAGGATCTCGCGGCCTTCGCCGAGGCGCTCTGATGGAGAAAGACGCGCTGATCGCGAAATTCGAGCGCGACATGGCGAAGCGCTCCCGCGCGATGCGCTTTTTGCTGGTGCTCGACCAGATGGTCAACGTGCTGGTATGGAACGGTTCCCAGGACGAGACGGTCTCCTCCCACATCGCCCGGCGCATCGAGGCGGGGAGGGCGAACCGTATCGAGGTGGCGCTCTGCGGCATGTTAAGACGCATCGAGCGCAGCCACTGCAAAAAATCGAAAGGAGAGTAGCATGAGTATCAACCGAGGCGTCGTCGTCGACGTCGTATCGACGGGGGCGCGCCCGATCAGCGTATCGAGCACGATCCCAATGGCGTTGGTCTTGACCGCTGATGCCGGAGTGCCTGCTGGCATGAAGTATTTTGATAGCATTAAAGATGCGCTGGCCGATCCTGAAATTTCGGCTGCAACAGGCGGAAATATTCTGAAATATCTGCAATTTGGTGAAGACAAATACGGTCTCATTGTGCCACTGGTCTTGTCCATCGCACACATTGATGCGGATGCTGCTATCGAGAAAAGCAATGTGATCGGCGCAATCAACGCGCTTGCCACCGCCCCGTCGATATTCGGCATCCGCCCGGATATCATTGGTGTTGGCGACTGGTCAACCGATATCGATGTGCAAAACGCCATTGTCGCAACTTCTAGCAAGCTTAAAGCACGCGCGTTCGTAGACCTTGATGCGACAGACAATGCCGATGCTATCACTAAACGCGATGCGCTCGGATCACGCCGTGTCACGCCTGTATTTACCAATCTGACTGATTGGAATACTGCTATCAACGCAACAGATGAATATAGCGCATCCATTGTCCTTGCTTATCTTCGCGCATCCATTGATGGAAGCAAAGACATCGGATACAGCTACTCGATCTCAAACCGCGTTATCCCGGTCGGCGGCGTGAAAACCATTCGCGAGTTTCTGGCAGGGTTCCAGGATGAAACCGATCCGCTTAACGAAAAGCAGATCACATCGTTCATCAACTATTCAGGTATTCGCACCTGGAATTATGAGACGTGCGATATCGACCCGATCTGGCAGGACGCTCGCCGCGTGAGAATCTTCGACCTGGCATCATTTGCCGTCATCGGCGGCATCTTCTGGGCGGTCGACAAAGATCTGAACGCATTGGACGCGGCGTCGGATAGTCTGCGGGCGTTCATGGCGAACCTCGTCGGCTCTGATGTCATGCTGGGCTTCAACGTCTACCTCGACAAAGAGCGCACCACACCGACAGCGATCACCAACGGTGAGTTCTACTTCACGATTGAAGCACAGGAGACACCGAGTCCGGCGCTCATCAAGGTGACATTCGACCGCGTTGACGCTTACAGTAGCGTCGTTTACAAAAGACTTGCATAAGGAGTGAAATATGGCAACACGACAGATACCAGGGAGAGTCAAAGAGCTGAATGTATTCGTATCCGGTATCGGATATCTAGGAACGGTTGAGAGCTACAAACTGCCGGCCGTGAAAACGAAAAAAGAGCAGGTTAACGGCATCCACGTCGATTCGGGACTGCTGGAACCGATGGAGTTTGAGTGCGATCTGAATGTGGTGAACAGCGCGATCATGAACGAGGCGAACAAGTTGCAGGATGCCACGCTCAATCTCAAGGGTGAGTACCTTGAAAATACCGTGTCCAAAAAAATCTCGGCGACTATCGGCGGTTCCATCGATGTGGAAGTGGATACGCTCAAAGCGGGCGACGGCATGAAAGCGAAAGTGAAGATGTATGTCAACGTCTACCATCTCGAACTGGGCGATGAAGAGGTCTACAGTATCGATCTGCCGAACTACATCGCCAAAATCGGCGGCAAAGATATCTACGAATCGATCCGATCGGCGGTGATGTAATGAAAGTGCTGGCGACATACTATATCGGCATCAAGGACAAAGCAGGCAAAGACCTGCTTATCCTGCGTCGCGGAGAGACAAAAGAGGTAAGTAAAAAAGAGGTGGAGCTTCTCGAAAAAGAAGCTGCCGGGAAATACAAAGTGGTTGAAGAGGTGACCAAATGAAAATCGAACTGAGCAACAGAAAAACGGTCGAGATGCGTGAGCCGTTGGTACGGGATATGAAAGTCGTATCGAAGATCACCGACGATCTTGAACGTGAAATCGCACTGCTTTCAAATTTGACCGAAATGACACCCGACGAAATCGAAAGTCTCACAATGGCGGATTTCAACAAGCTCGACAAGGAGCTGCAGGGTTTTTTGTCATAGAGTGGGATGAGTGCATCGGAATGATGGCCGGCATAGGCCATTGGCTGCACTTTTCCTATGGCGATATGATGCAGATGCAGACGGTTACATTCGCCGCTTTCGCGGAAGAGGCGGAGAGGTTAAGCATCGATGGAGCTGAGGCCGAATAGGCCCAGTGCCAGATCGAGCAGGCTTGTGACCATGGCTGTTAAAATCAGCCCCGGCACCGCGAATGCTGCCGAAGCTACGGGCATGCCGGTAACGGAAACTAAAATGACGAACGTCAAAAGCCAATGCCAAAACAGCGCGTGTTTCGAATCGTTCAGCGTAAACATGGTGCGCCTGATCAATGGTTTCATAAAATGAGTATAACACAAAAGGATCGTGAATGTCGATAAAAACGCTGGGGCTTTCTATCGTGCTCGGCATGAGCGCCGCGGGCGTTGAGCTTGCGGCAGGGCGTGCGATAAAAAGCATCGACAAAATCGGCTCCACTGTTTCGAAGCTCGGGAAAAAACGTCTGAAGCTGATCGATGAAAATATCGATGTCAAGAAAGCGACCGACCGACTCTCGACATTGCAAAAAACCATCGACGCGCTTTACAGAAAACGCGACGCGATCAAGATCAAACTCGCCACCGCGAAGTCGCAGGACGAAATAGACGCGCTCAAGCGTAAACTCGCAGAAACCGGTAGAAAAATCAGCGGGCTGAACGCCCATAAGATCAAAGTGACCGACTGGCTCAGACATGCGCGCATGGAAGCCGAAAAAACCGACAGATCCATCGCGAAAATCGGCAAAACGATTGAAAGCATCAACCGGCATAAACTTGCCGTCGAGACGAATCTTCAAAAGCGTGCCGAACTCAAAAGCACCATAAGCGACAAAATAGCCCTCGGCATCACGGTCGCCGCCCCGCTCAAGTTCGCCGTGGATTTTGAAAGCGCGATGGCACGCGTGAAGGCGCTCAGCGGGGCGACGGACGAACAGTTCAAAGCGCTCTCCGATACCGCGCGAAAACTGGGGGCTGCTACGGTATTCAGTGCATCCGAAGCGGCGAAGGGGATGCAATATCTTGCGATGGCAGGATTTGGCGCCAACGACACGGTCAAAGCGATGCCGGGACTTCTCAATCTCGCGGCGGCTGGGCAGACGGAACTGGCTGAAACTTCAGACATTGCGTCCAACATACTTTCCGGCTTTGGGTTGAAAGCTTCCGAAATGACCCGTGTCGCGGATGTGATGGCAAAAACGATGACGACGGCGAATGTGGATACGCGAATGCTCGGTGAGACGATGAAGTATGTCGCGCCGGTGGCGTCCGCGCTCGGAGCATCGATCGAGGAGGTATCCGCGCTCGCGGCGAAACTAGGCGACGTGGGTATTCAGGGGTCGATGGCCGGTACGACGATCAAGGCGATGTATTCACGCCTCTCCGCGCCTCCCTCCGCCGCTGCGAAAATGCTCAAAGAGCTTGGCATCGAGACGAAAGACGCGTCCGGAAAGTTCAAAGGAATGCTGCCGCTCATCGGTGAGATCAACGAAGCGACACGCGATATGGCCGACGCCGAAAAAGCCGAAGTGATGCAGAAGCTCTTCGGCCAGGAGGCGCTTGGAGGGGCTATCGCGCTGATGAATGTCGGGCTCAAAAAGCTTCAAGAATATGAACAGACACTCAAAAACGCATCGGGCACGGCGGCAAAGATCGCAAAGACACAAAACGACACCGTCGCAGGATCGATCAAGGCGCTCGGTTCGTCGCTCGAAGCTCTTGCCATCTCGGCCACAACCGCGCTTTTACCGGCTATCAAAGGGGTGACGCTCGGTATCAAGTGGCTGTCGGACAAGCTGACCGCATTTTCCAATTTCTCGCCCACATTGACAGGCGTGGTATTTGGGGGCGCGGCGGCTTTCGCCGCCTTCAGCATTGCCGCGGCGGGGCTTGGGTATGCGATGACGTTTGTTGCGAACGGATTTCACAAAGTGAAAATGGTGATCGCGCTGTTTCGCTCCGCCATGATGCTTGCAAACATTCAGACGGCCGCCGCAACGACAAAAACAAAAGCGCTTACATTATGGCAAGGCATTCTTGCCGCAAAAACGAAGCTCGCCACGCTCTGGACAATGCGCGGAGCCGTAGCGCAAAAGGGTGCAGCCGCCGCTGCCGGTATCTTCAAAGTGGCCTTAACGGGCGTCAATCTCGTTATGCGCGCCAATCCGATCGGCCTTGTCGTCACGGCGCTTGGGGCTTTGGCCGCCGCCGCAGTGTGGGCATATAACAAATTCGACTGGTTTAAAAACGGCGTCGACAAGGTGTGGGGATGGATTAAAAAAGCTTTTTCGTGGTCGCCAATGGGCATGGTGATGAAAGCGTGGGGCAAGGTGTTCGACTGGCTCGGTGAAAAGTTTGACTGGCTTGCAGGTGCGGTGGAGAAGATCAAAGGCATCGGATCAAGCATCGCCTCTTTTTTCGGCTTCGGTGATGATGAAAAAAAGATCGAGGTCGCACAAACAGTCAAAAAGATAGCCGTCGGAACGGCAGTTGCGGCGCAGGTGGCAATGGCGCAGCCTGTACAGATACCGAAAATGCAGATCGTATCAGCACCGGCAGTACAGCGGAATGGAATGCCTACTATTAAACCCAACGTGGTCAATCCGGCAATTACGCCTGATGTTTCCGTTCCGACTATCACCCCCAATGTCCCGCCTGTATCAATCAATCCAACTGTCGGTGAAGCAATTGTTCATCCAAAAGTTCAGACACCTGTTATATCTCAAAAAGATAAACCCATACAGATATCGGTGAGCTTTGGAGATATCATCATACAGGCTACTGATGGGAAAATTGAGGAAGCGACAATCAGAACGCAAGTCGAAAACGCCGTCCGTTCCGCTCTTCGTGCAGCAGAAGAGAGCAGACGAAATAGAACATTTTCAGATGAGGGTGTGTGATGCTGGCAAAGATAGAAGAGTTTCTTTTTGACTTGAATGGCAATGATATAGCGACAATCCAACACCGCTTCAATTTTGACTGGAGCAGGCAAAAGCGCATTGCCAATCATCAATATACGCAACGAAACGGACTATGGGAAGAGACGATCACGTTTTCAGGGAAATTGCTGCTGCAAAGCGTCAACGCATTAAAAGCGTTTGAAGACCTTGCAAAAGAGCAAAAGCCAGTACGCCTGACGCTTGGCACTGGAGAAAGCTATGAGGTCACCATCGACGAGTTGAGCCGCACCAAAAGCGGTTTTTTGAAAGACGGGAAATATAGATATCAAGAATATTCAATCTCAATGACGAGGTATTTTTCATGAACCAATACAGAGCGATAGAGGGCGATCGTCTCGACATCATTGTCTTCAAAGCCTATGGAAGAATCGACGCGCATATCATGGATGCCGTCATGGAAGCCAATCCTCACCTATTGGACAAGACGGTGCTTTCGGTGGGCGATATCGTCTATCTGCCGGAAATTAAAACGGTACAGTCTGAATCTACTGCAAAGGCGCTATGGTGACACCGATTTTCAAGATAGAAGCAAACGGTACCGACGTAACGGAGCAAATTCGTGCAAATCTTTCGTCGATCACCTTCAAAGATGAAGACGGCAACCAAAGCGATGAGATCACTATTCGAGTTGCAGGAGACTTTAAGAGACCAGCATATAAAGACGAATTAAAGCTCTGGCTTGGCTACGAAGAGACCGGGCTCTTTTTTTGCGGCCTTTTTTTGGTTCAGACGACGGAACGCGATAGCTTCGGGCTGACCATCACGGCTACCGGCGCGGACTTCTCCGCCGCACTAAAGCAAAAGCGCGATCTAAGCTATGAGCAAATTTCACTCAAGGCGATAGTGCAAATCATAGCCGACCGTCACGGCTTGAAGCTGAAAAGTGATTTTGATGATCTGTACGTTACGCATTTGAGCCAGACGAACGAAAGCGACTTACACTTTATGAAGCGAATTGCGAGCGACTATAACGGGATATTCAGCATTAAAAACGGAACTCTGATCTTCTTGAAGCGTACGAAAGACGCGAAGCGCTCCGACGAGTTGCCGGTCTTCGAGATTGATTCTTCAGAATGTTCGGAACTACGCATCAAACACGCGAACAGGACGCTATACGCATCCTGCAAAGCGACATGGCACGACACGCGGGACAATACAGTTGAATCAGTAACGGTTGGCAACGGTAACCCTGTGTTGTTGATGGAGGGCCAGTTTAAAACTGCGGCAGAAGCGAAGGCAAAAGCCGAAGCAAAACTTGAACGTGCGAATCGAGGCATAAAGTCCGGCAAGATTGAGATGCATGGGAAAGAGATATACGCAGGCGGCACGTTGAAGTTGACGGGCTTTGGTGAAGATGATGGTGAATACTCGATCAAGTCTGTTAACCATACGTTTGACGACGGATGGGTCATGATCATCGAAATAGAGAATTAAATCAAGAAAGGAGAGAGATGAGCTGGTTCAATATTTTCGGCGCGATTGCGGATGCAGTGGCCAAACCGATGATGGAGTGGCAGAAAAGAAAAACGCTCAAAGCCGAGCTGGAGGCGAAGCTGCTGGAGAAAGAGGCGGAGGCGAAACTGAAGATGATCGACGCGCGGGTGGAGCTTGCGAAGCAGGGCCAACGCATCGAAGCGGATTGGGACATCAACGCGCAAAAACAGATGCAGAACTCATGGAAAGACGAGTATCTGCTCTTTTTGCTCACGCTGCCGATCATCGGGTCGTTCATCCCGACCGTACAGGACTATGTCGTGACGGGGTGGGGGTATGTGGGCAAAGCGCCGGAGTGGTATGTGGTTTCGTTCCTGGGGATCGTCGCCGCGACGTTCGGCTTACGGTGGCTCATCCGGCCGCTGATCGAAAGAAGGCGACGCGATGCCTGAGAAGATCACCGACATCTCCGGAGCCTCCACTGCCATCGCCGCGGCCTTCGGCATGTGGGGGGCCTTCGTCAACTTTCTGACCCGAAAGCGAAGTGGCGTGAGGGCGGGGCGGCTTTTCGGGATGTTCGTCGCCGACTCGATCATCAACGCCGGCCTCTCCATCACGATCTTTCTGGGGTGCATGGGGTATGGGCTCAACGAGCTGCTCAGCGTCTCCATCGCGAGCCTGCTGGGCCACCAGGGGACCCGGGCCTTCTACCTCGCCGAACTCATCATCATCGAAAAGAGCGGTGCAACAAAAACCTTCGACATCGTCACGAAGGAGGGAAAAAAGTGAGCTACAAACTCTCCGAACGCTCCCTCTCGCGGCTCGTGGGCCTCCACCCGGCCCTTTCGTTCGCTGTGACCGAAGCGATACGGGTCACGCCGGTGGATTTCGGCGTCATAGAGGGGGTGCGCACGATCGAGCGGCAGCGCGAGCTGGTGGAGACAGGAAAGTCCAAAACCCTCGACTCCTACCACCTCTACGGCCTGGCCGTGGACCTGGTCCCCTACATCGACGGCCGATACCGCTGGGACGACGACACGGCCTTTTCCGCCGTCGCCGGCGCGATGAAACAGGTCATCGACACCCACGGCCTGAAAATCGACTGGGGCTGGGAGCTGTGGCAATGGGACAAACCCCACTGGCAGATGACGGGGATGAAGACGGTCTATGACGTGCGAAGGCTGGAAGCGGCGGTATAAAGAAAAAGAGGTGGACGGTTTGGTCGCTATACGGCAAACCTCAATCAAGACCGACAAAACTTAATTTTGATAAAATTTTGAAAAAATGGAGTATATCAAGAATGAAAAAATATATAGCCATTGATCTTTTTGCCGGAGCCGGCGGCTTGACAGAAGGATTGAAACAAGCCGGCTTTGATGTAATCGGCGCGGTGGAGATTGACCGTACGGTATCTAAAGCGTATCGCTTAAACCATCAAGACACCTTTTTATGGAACTCTCCTATCCAAGACATTAGCGGTGAAGAGATTTGTTCTCAACTCAATATCAAACCGAGAGAACTGGATTTATTGGCTGGATGCCCGCCTTGCCAAGGATTTTCTACTCTATGCACTAAAAACGCGGCCGCCTCGGTAGATGATGAAAGAAATGACCTTGTATTTCAAATGGTGCGCTTGGTCGAAGAGCTGCTTCCCAAAGCCGTTTTGATAGAAAATGTTCCCGGACTGGCAAAAGATCCCCGTATCAAAGTTGTGCTAGCAAAGCTTCAGAAGCTCGGCTATCACGTCGATGACGACACGGTTCAAATACACGATATTTCAAAATACGGTGTTCCGCAACGTCGCAAAAGAATGATTTTGATGACGGGCTTTAAGAAAAAAATTCCTTTTGCGCCTCCTTCTTCCAAAATCAAAACCGTTGAAGACGCGATAGTCGACCTTCACAGGCCGGGAACGGGGAATGACCCTCTTCACGATTATAAAGTAAACCGAACCGAAAAAGTTCAAAAAATGATTTCTCTTATTCCCAAAAACGGCGGAAGTCGCAAGGACTTACCGAAAGAATACTGGCTTCCTTGTCACCTAAAATATCCTAACGGTTTTAGAGATGTTTACGGTAGAATGAAGTGGGATGACGTCTCACCGACAATCACCGGCGGATGCACCAACCCTTCCAAAGGAAGATTTTTGCACCCTGAAGAAGATAGGGCTATTACATTACGTGAAGCGGCACTTTTACAAACATTCCCGCCGAATTATAAGTTCCCGACTGATGTTGCAAGGGATAAAATTGCTTTAATGATCGGTAACGCCTTACCGCCGGAATATATACGGCAGCAGGCTATGCAAATCAAAAATCAGCTTATTTAGTTTTAAATGTTTGCAACCTTTCATCTTCAGGTGAACGATCTATTAAGACATCTAAAAATTCTTTCCATTGGGATTCAGCTTGACTCAGTAGTGTTCCCCATTCTAAAGTATACATTTTTTCTTTTTCATCTTGCTCAATTCGTTTTCTCAGTGCAGGATTGGTATCATCAATACGATCAGCAATTAAATATCCATAAACTTGTTCACTCTTAAAATGAAGTCCTGTTTGACTTTCCAAAGAAGCTCTAATTGAGTTAATATAATCTTCAAATCTTGATAAGTGGTCTCTATCAATCTTTAAACCCGGTCGCATAAATTCTAATACTAATAAAGATTCTCCGCTAGATAAAATCAAATCAACCCTTCCTCTCCAGTCATCAAGATTCTCAATTTCTGATATTTGTAAGGCTTGACGCATTATATGATTAAGACTTCTTTCAACAATAAAAGTTTCCCATTTTGGAGAAATTAACCAAGGATTTTTGGCAATATAGTCTCTTACGGCATTTTCAAGCTCCCTCTTTTCTATTCTTTCTCTTAAACCGTGTATTGCATCTAATTTTGTTTTAACCGCTTCTGCCGTATGAAGGGCGGTCAAAACATTTGCTTCAAGCAAAATATTTAAAAGTTGTTTTTCCGTCATGTCTCTAACACCGGCCATTTTTTCAATAAGCGCTTTTAAGCGTCCTCCCTCCCAGGAAGTTAAAATGGCTTCTCCCATATCAATAAACTGCGTTTCGTCAAGTTTTGGAAGTTCTGCCAGTTTTTTTAAAGCTTTTTTTATAACCTCACGCTCGTGCGGAGGAAACCTTCCCAAACGACTTCCAAAGCCTTCAATTTTCTCTTCTATTAATTTTTCTCTTTCTTCCTGTCTTCGTTTTTTCCAAAGTTTTAAAAGCTCTTTAATTTTCTCTTGTCCCCATTGCTCAAGCAACTTTAAATCTCTATGACTCCAATTAAGACGTTGCCTTTCAGGAGAGATAACATCCTCAGGCAACTCATCGACAAAATTGGCTATCACAATTCCGGACATATATTCCGGACCGGTCTGAGACGGTAAACCGCCCGTCAAATTAAACATAAAAGGAGACTGAGCTAATTTTTTATGGGCATAAACAGCAATCCCTTGCACGCCTTGTTCCTGAATCGTATCTTTATAAAAATTTATTTCCCACCTTATTTGATGACTATCGGAAATATTTTCTACGGCAAAGCCCTCTTCTATTCTAATATTTTCAGGCTTCTCTTCAAGTGTATAATCTCTTGGAAAAGAAAATTCTATATTTGCGCTATCGTAATCTTGTTCAACTTCAATACCGTTAATTTTTATAATAAAGTCATCTTTTCGAGAATTAAACGTAAAACGTCTTGATATACCTCTTTTGAAAACTTCAATTGACGGTGCTCTATCAAACGTGAGGTTTGAAAGCGTTATAATCATCCCGTGTTCATTTACTCTATTCGGATCAGGCTCGTTATATTCTTCAACGTCCATTTCTAACGGGTCTGTATTGACATAAGTATCGCCTTTTCTAATTGTTTCAAGATCTAAGTTAAATACTGTTCTCTCACCTGTTTCTTTACTTACCGTTTCTATTTTAATATTCTTTGCTATACCGAATCCGGCAAATTTCCCTATACCTTTTCTTCCCATTAAAGGTCTACCGTTATCAGTAGATGATTTTCCGGAAGCTTCTCTTTTGTTATAACCGACATTCAGATATTTATTTTGACATTCGTCGAAAGTCATTCCGATACCGTTGTCTTGAATGATAATTTTCGGATCAATACTCATATCGGTAGGTAGTTGTATGTTCACTTCCGTAGCATCGGCATCCCAAGCATTTGAAATCAATTCCGCAATCGAAGCAATCGGACTTTGATACATTTGTATACCGAGATGATCGATAATTTTTCCGTGAAATGACAACTTTAATTTTCTATTATCTGACATTTTCATAAGCTTCCTTGATTTTTAACAAACATTGCATAGTGTTTTTTTCTATTTCCTTCCCCCAAAACCTTAACACAGTCCACCCTTTTTTTTCTAATGTTTCATTGACAATTTTATCACGCTCTATATTTCGTTTGATTTTTTCCTCCCAAAAGTCCGCATTGGTTTTAAACCTTTCCCCTTCTAAAAACTTTTTACCGTGCCAAAACTCGCTATCACAAAAAATTGCAATCTTTTTTCCCTTAAAGCAAAAATCCGGCTTTCCAAAGACATCTTTGCAGTTTTTACGATAACGCAACCCTTCCGCCCACATTGCTTTGCCCAGAAGCTTTTCAATTTTGGTGTCCTTCGATTTTATCCGGCGCATATTTTCAGAACGGGTTATCGGCTTTTTCTTTTTCATTTGGAGTTATATTTCAATTGAGCATCCCTCGGCTGCGAATACACTTCAGAACGCTAATGCTATGGTATCGGCTTGCCGACGGTATAGCAGTCATCTTTTCGCGTTTTCTTCCAAGCAAAGTTTCAAACATTTTAACAAACTTTATCTAAGCCCGACATCTACTTCATCGGCTGAAAACAACAATAAATATTGAGTTTGAGCACGGATTGCACGGTTCTTTTGTTCTTTCACGAGAGAGAAGCGGGCGGCTCAGTGGCGGGGCTTGGCCTTTTTGTCGATATAGTTTGCGTAAACGGCGACGGCGATGCCGATAACGATGAACACGCTCGCCGTCATGATGACGGCTTCATTCATCTTAGACGTCTTTTCGTTTCTCTTCTTGGCTGATCATCCCAATATTCCTCGTGTTAATATTTCAGCGTGCCGTAGCTTCTGAGCTTTTGCCGATGTGGTCGGCGGGTGATCGCACGGATCTTCATGCAGAGGATTTTCGTTTTTGAGGATGTTTGACCTCTTCGATGTATTGCACTCTCTTTTTTTCAGGCGTGTTTCGATTTCGCTCTTGATGGGCATCGTTCTCCTTATCAGTATTTGAATGCACCGTATCTTCCGCGTTTTTCAGACGGTGCGTTATGGACGATCGCCTTGATTTTCACGTAGGCCAGGAGTGCCTGGGGTCTGTTGGTGAACCGGTAGGTGGAGGTGCGTGCGTCTTTTTTTTCGATCCAATGGATCTTGACAATGTTCCCGAAGATGCCGCCGATCTCGCATCCCAAAATGTTCTCTACGGGTATGTAGTCCTTTCGGAAATAGATGCCGTCTTTTCGCACGATGAAACGGTGAGTCTTTCTGACGTGCAAGTCGATTCCGACGATGTGGACGGCAATGAACGTTAGCAGGGCGATCAGAAATCCCAAGTCCCATAAACCGGCCCACCGGGAATGGCGGTCGATGCCGGAAAGATCGATCATTCCCAGGACGATCTGGCGGTAAAAGACGAAGATGACGAATGTGGGCAGCGCATAGAGCCAGAACCTCTTTCTCCAGTTTGCCTGGGGCCACAGCGCGTCTGGTATGCGGTGTGCGTCCATGGGTACGGCGATTCCTTCGTGGAAGAGGTTGAGCGTTTCGATCCGGAAAAACTTCTGCTCCAACTTTGCGATATCACCGTGGAGGTTTCCGACGGTCTGCAGACCGTGGTTGACGTTTTCACTCATCGAGGAGCCCCCTGAGCTTCCAGATATAGTTGAGCACTTTGATCCTGCCGACTTCATCGAGTTTTTCGGCATTTTTGCATATCTGTTCCAACAGCTTGGCGTCTTCCGTGCTTCCAGCTTTTTCTACGGTCGCTGTAGCAGCAGCTACGGAAGATCCATAGGCGTTTCCGACAACCTGGACACCGTGGTTTATGTTCGACTGTATCACCTCCGGGTCGCCTTCGCCGGTGAGCAGATAGGTCTGGGAGATGGGGATTTTGGAGGCGATCTGGATGGCTCCTTTTTCTGAGATTTTATTGTTTTCTACCCAATTAACCATCGTTCGATAG
The DNA here is from genome assembly GCA_027065515.1 of Campylobacterales bacterium. Lineage (GTDB taxonomy): Bacteria > Campylobacterota > Campylobacteria > Campylobacterales > Hydrogenimonadaceae > Hydrogenimonas. The sequence goes on along the minus strand of JAMOOM010000121.1, from coordinate 7,539 downwards.
TTTATTCCAAGTGCTTGAGCCATCTGGCGCCTGCTCCTGAAACCTCCAAGTTTTGCTGCTTTGTCGAGTCTTTCTCCAACATCATCCATATTTATTCTCCATTGTATTCCATAAAACCCTTGACAGTAGGGAAAAAATATGGAACAATACGATTAAAGTGTTACTAAAAATATCGTCATTATTTCTAATGAGTTTACACAAACACTAAAACATTATACCAAAAAGGGGCAAACATGGCAGATGTGAAGTTCGTCGTTGACAGGGCGGCCATCCAGAATCTCGGCGGCGGAAACGAGATGGACTTTTGCCGAAAGTACGGCATCGACTACAACCTGCTGCAGCATATCAAGCGCAAGCGCTACACACGAAGCGGTACGAAGAGTCAGGCAATCGTCGAGAAGCTTATCGCCCTTGGCGTGGGACGCTACGTCAACGTCACAGAGGATACCAAGGAGGCGAAATGAACCTTGAGATATTCAAAAACAACGGCGTGCAGATTCGAGGCGGGCTTATCGACGGGGAGCCCTGGTTCGTGGCGAAGGATGTGTGCAGTGCGCTGGGATATAGCAATACTTCAAAAGCAATCAGCGATCATGTTGATGAGGATGACCGCTATAACGAATCGTTAGAGCGTGGCGGGACAATTTTGATGATCAATGAAAGCGGCTTGTACTCTTTGATACTCAGAAGCAACAAACCCGAAGCCAAAAAATTCAAACGCTGGGTCACCCACGAGGTACTGCCCGACATCCGCAAACACGGCGGCTACCTGACCCCCGAAAAGGTCGAAGAGACGATCCGGGAGCAAAAACCGCTGGTGAGTTTCGCCAAGACGGTCGAGGCCTCCGTCGACAGCGTGCTCATCGGCACCTACGCCAAGCTGCTCAGCGACGCGGAAGGGGTAAAGATCGGGCAGAACCGGCTTTTTGAACATCTGCGGGAAAACGGCTATCTCATCACCGGCGGCACGCGACACAACGTGCCGTACCAGAAGTACATCGACAACGGATGGTTCGAGGTGACGACCCAGACGTTTGCGGGCAGCACCGGCGCACACCAGAAGTTCACCACCAAGATCACCGGCAAGGGCCAGATCGCCCTGGCCCAAAAGATCGTAGAAGCGTTCAGAAAAGAGGAGGCGGCACAAACGACGGAAAGGCTAAGCGTTCTACGCCTGCTTCGACGTTTCGTAGGCCGCCCCGCCGGGCCGCCCGTCGAGCCGTCGGCTCATGATCTTTTAGAATTTGTTTAGAACGTCTTGACGAAAACAAAGATGCTGAGGGATAGAAAGATAAGCGACAGCGCATCGAGCACGACGCCTATAAAAACGGGGCGCCGCACGTAGTGCGTCCCTTTTTTGACGCGCATGTTGTCGATGCCGCCCTTTTCTTTTCCGGTCAGCGGGTTGACCAGCGCGATGCGGCCTTTTTCGTACTTTTCGACCTCCTGATGGTTCGCCGCCTCCCCGAGGCCGAGCGCCAGCAGAAAGAGGCCGAAAAAGAAGACCGCGCGAGGATCGATGAAATCCTGGGGAAATCCGAAAGCGAGTCCGACGAGAAACGCCCCAATGACAATCAGCATGTTCCACCACCTTTTCGTATCGAGATTTTTGGACCACGACAAGTCCATCACGGGCTCTTTTGTGTTATGGGATTTTGTGCAACACCATTATAACAGAGGGGCCCGCCGTGGACTTCACGAGATATTTCACATACAGGCCATGCGGTGCAGGAGAGCAGGCGGCGGATGCCGTCTCATGGCTAAGCTAAGAGACCTCGAGACCGAGCCCGGTAGAGGTTTTAAGCGTTATCACCTTTCGAGGTTTTATGATGGGTGGTGTTATGGTGGCTTGCAACATAATTATAACACCACTCACAATGAAACCGCAAAACACTTACCCAAGCACACCCGCAACGCCGCATTACGAAAGCGGCGGCAACTGCTATATCTGTTTCCTTTTTTAGAGCATGGGCTACCGACTCCTAATAAATTGAACTTTTAGAGGTGTGCTTGGTTGGGTGTTGTTGGGCGTTTTTGCCCATGGAGGTCAACAATGTTGAAAATCGTAAGGAAAAAGCGTGACAGCTTCATAGCCTGTACAAGATACGGGTTCGTGTATGACATCAGATGGAGGAAATCATGGAAATTCAGACCTTAACCATAACACAGTACAAAAACAGGCAGGCAGCCGACAAGCTTCGGCATATACGAAACAGCGATTTGGCGCTCGAGTTTCTGGAGTACATCGAAACGCTTCTGCGGGACGATGAAGACGATCTGGTTGCCGCTATCGATGCGTTTTTCGAAGAGATGCACGAGGATGTTTCGTAATGGAGGTTCCAAACGAAGAGATCCAGACGCTCGAAAGCATGATCAGGCAGGTGAAAAACCAGATAGAGAGTATTGAAATGATGTTTCGAACATGGTCGGCAACTGCTCAGCAGATCATTTTTACGCTCGAATATCAAAACAGACGTCTCGCCGAAGAGAATGAAGCGTTGAAAGAGAGATTGCATGGAAACGGTAAGTGATGTTGGACAGGCAGTTATGGTGACCAGTGCGGCAATCTTGGCGGGTCGCGCACTGGTAATAGGTGTACTGGAAGAAGTACGTGAAATTATATCACTTTGGAAAGTGAGGACGCAATAATGGAAGAAATTCTCGCAACAATCGCAGTGGTAATGCTGATCGCCCCGCCGCTTGGATTCTTGGCAAAAATGATCGGCGAATGGATGGCGAAACGGAAAATCAGGGATGTATGGAGAGGAAAATACAGATGAACGAAATAAATATTGTGAAACAGCCAGGATCGCTGAACGAACTGGAGGAGGTAGCCAAACGCGAAACGTTCACACGTAAAGGCGCTGAGGCAGTAATAGAAAGCTATGCGAAAAGGAACAACATGACAATCGAAGAAGCACGGGAAAAACTTGGATACAAGAGCGTCAAGGCAGTCAAAATCCAGATGGGAAAAGGCAACTTGGTCGGGGACGGAAACGGCGGTGTGACGAACGAAAGTGTCGAAAAGCTTTTGACAAAAAATGAATCAAATCAAACAACGATCAAACAGACAGATCCCGAAACCACTGCACAGGGGGCCGAGGATCTGGCTGATGATGATGCGACGCTCAAACAAAAAGAGCCGTTTACCGTCGAAGAGGAGCCGGAGCCGGTATCGCCCATCGGAATGACCGACGAGAAATTCGACAAGCTCGACGACGATATGCGAATCGTAGTGACCGCCGGGATGCTTCGCCGGTTCGCGCATATGATTCGCGCGGAAGAACGGTTGAAAAATAAGCCGATAACGCTTAACGAAATGTTCGATATTGCGGGGGAGGCATCATGAACATCGTCGTCGATTATACGGCGGGTGAGGTTTCGACGAACTTCGACGAAGTGAAAGCGCACCTGAAGCATGAAGTCGAAAAATACAGCATCGAAGTTACGGAAGCGAATGTCGCCGAAGCGAAAAAGGTCATGGCGTCGCTCAACAAGGTCAAAAAGGCAATCGGTGACAAATACAAAGAGTATATCGATCTGATATCGGAGCCGGTCAATCGTCTAAAGGCCGAAAAGAAAGAGCTTGAAAGCATCGTCCAGGAGGGCCGTGCATCCATCGAATCACAGGTTAAAGTTTTCGAGCAGAAGAAGCTCGATATGGTGCTTGATCTGGTATTTGAATACAAGCGTCAGAAGTGCGAAGAGGTCGGCGTCGATCCAGAAGCCGTGATCGTGAATGACCTGGCGAAGCTCTCAAGCGTCACATCTGCCGGAAAGCTGAACAAGGCCACGAAAGAGGCTATCGACGCACGGGTGGCAGCAGTACAGAACGAGATCCTCAAGGCACGTCTCGAAGCCGAAGAGAAGGCCAAGCGCGAACGTGAAATCGCGGAGAAAGCACGTCTCGAAGCCGAAGAACTGGCAAAGCAGAGAGAGATCGATCTGGCGCGAAAAATGGAAGCGGAGAAACAACGCGCCGTTGAAGAGGCCAAAAAAGAGGCTTTGAGTAAGGCAACGGTTCAGCAATCTGCACCGGTAGAAAAAGAGACAGGAACATGGCGCATCTGTTTTACCGTAAAAGCGCGGACGGACGATCCTGAAAAAGTGCGTACATTCGTCGTTGAGGAACTCAAAGGCACGCGCCTCAACGGGGTGCAGGTGGAAGTGTCATGATCGAGATCGACCTGGAGCCGAAAGTTACCGTCTCCTACGACATGAGCAACGAAGACTATCACGCTCACCCGGGCATAAGTGCGTCCGGGCTGAAGCTGATGCTCAAAAGCTACAAGTTATACAAGCTTCGGCAACGGATGAAGCGTATAGAGTCCCCGGCGCTGACAATGGGGACTATCCTGCATGAGCGGCTTTTGGAAAACAAGTATCGCGTTCCGCTTCTTTCAGATGCAAACATCGACAAGCTTGACATAATGACACACAACGGACGGTTGATGTTCGACTACATTTTAAGGTACACCGTCAATGAGGTAAGTGTCATTATTGAAGACGATAGCTACGGCATCACAAGAAAAGTCCGCGTAGACGCCTACGACAAAACAAACGGTATCGTCTACGATCTGAAGACGACGCGCTACAACGATCCGAGAAAGTTCGAAGCGGACGCGTACCGACTGGGCTATCACATTCAGGCGGCATGGTATCTGGACACGATGAACATGGCGGGGCTTCCGGCCAAAGCGTTCGGGTTTCTTGTCGTGCCCAGCGAATCGCCGAACGAGCCGTTTGCGTATCAGGTCACGCAGGATTTGATCGAGGATGGACGGGCGGCTTATTCGGAACTGATCGACGGGTATCTGGAATATGAAAAGAGCGGTTCGGATGCGGTCTCGTTTCTGACAATGGATCTACCAAACTGGCGAAGAGATCAGCTGGGAATTTTATAAGGGAAGTACATGGCAAACGAAATAGTAGCATCAAAACTGAAAAACGAATACGGAAAAATCAAGGCACTTCTTAACACGAAAGAGAAGACGGATCGCTTTTACGCGGCGGCGGTCGAAATAGCATCCGACTATCAGCTCTCACAATGCAACCCGGACAGTGTAGTCAAATCATGTCTAACCGTGGCAATGCTGGATCTGAATATCGACAAGGTTTCATCCGAAGTATATCTGGTACCGTTCAAAACCAAAAAGGGCGGCAAGCTGGCACAACTGATCGTATCGGCGCGAGGATACAAAAAGATCGCAGCGCGATACGGTATCCAGATCAAGGAGTTTGCGGTATTCGATTGCGACGAATTCGATTACAGCTTCGACGGGTGGGAAGAGAAAATCATCTACCGCCCTAACTTTGATGATCGGATGGACGATGATCCAAAATGGGCCAAAGAACACCTGAAATGCGTATTCGCCGTGGCTAAGCTCCCAAACGAGGAAACTGCGGTAGAGGTGATGAGCCGCGCACTGATCGACAAACACCGCAGGGCAGGACAGAACTCCGACGGCGACGTTTGGAAACAGTGGTTCATCGAAATGGCGCTTAAAACAGTCGTCAAAAAGCTGGCAAAAAAGCTGCCGATGGGGGACGGGCTCATGAAGGCTGTGGCCGCAGAAGTGGTCGAAGAGACGGATTATGTTGAAGCGAAACCGGTAAAAGAGCCGGAAGTTGATTTGAATAAAATCCAGACCAAACCGAAAGAGACGGAAGCCATTGATGCCACAGTGGAGGCCCCAAAGTCTACGGCAGCCACTGGCGCAAAGACTGGCGTGGCTCCTACCTCTTCGCAAAAGGCCGATAGAAACGGGATCAGTACGGCCGTGGCCGCAAAATATCCAGACTTTATACAGGCAGGGCTTTCAAGGACCGACTGCAACGGATTCGTACAGCACTACGGGATCACCGCCGAAAATATCGATTCCATCATGGCCGATCCTGAAGGGTTGAATCAGATGGTCGCGGAATACAGAGCGATGGTGGCGACGCCTGAACTTCCAATCTAAAAGAGGGGACCGTTTTAAGGAGCCGCAATGAAACAGACATGGGCATCCATCAGTGAGGCGGCGCACTACTTCGGTGTGTCGCCAGGCCGCATCAAGAAAGGCATCGATGAAGGGCACCTGAAAAAAGGGGTCCATTACGGAGAGTTTCCGTGGATGCGAGGCATCAGAATTAATCTCAAAGCGGTTGAGAGATTTCTGATATCTGAAACTGAGCGCCTGGACGATGTTGACGATCTTGTCGAAAAGCTGATATCATAGTACCGTTGCGAAGGTACGGAAAGGTACTGCAATGGCAAGCATCAAAAGCCGAAAGATGCGATCTGGTAAGCGGATGTTGTACGTCAAATATGAGGCGAACGGCAAAGAGGTGGTCAAGGCGACCGGAAAAGAGGATACGCCAGCAAACAGGAAGTATCTGAAAGAGAAAGTGCTGCCGGCTCTTGAAAAACGTCTTGAAGCCAAAGAGTTCGTAAAGCCGAAAAAAGAGGTGAAGAACAGGCTGAAAGAGTTTTCGGAAGTATATCTTCGAGAAAAGGAGCACCTCAAGACATACTCCGAAATCCAAAAAAGAGTCGAAAGCATCGTGAAGATTTTCGGGCAGAAAGATATTTCAAAAATAGAGATATCCGAGCTTCGAGACTGGGTTTTCAATTTCGAAGCGTCGCCGAAAACTTTAAAAAATTATATCACAGATTTTCGCGGAATTTTCGATATCGCGGTCTATGACGGCGTGATAGACTCGAACCCTTTCGATGGAAAGATCAGGATACCGAAGCACACGAAACGCGACATTTCGCCATACAGTGACGAAGAGATCGCCAAAGTGCTTCGGCATTCGACCGGGCAGTTGCACAACTTCTTCGGCATTGCGTTCAACACTGGAATGCGGGCAGGGGAGATCATCGCGCTGACCGTTCACGATATCAACTTCGAGTCGATGACGATCAACGTCAACAAAAACATCACGAAAGGCGTCATCACCACGCCAAAGACTGCGACATCGGCGAGAACAGTCCCACTGCTTCAAGGAGCGGTTCCGTACATCGAAGCCCAGATAGCAGCAGCAAAATCAAAAAGGTCGCTCTACCTGTTCTCAAAAGACGACGGTTCGCCGCTGCGGGATATCAGTTCACTGAACGCACTGCGTTTTTTAAAGCAGATCGGCGTACCTCACCGAGTACACGATACAAGGCACACGTTCATCGTGAAGATGCTCAACAGCGGGAAAATAAAAGTGATGGACCTGGCGAGACTGGTGGGGCATTCAAGCCCTCAGATGATTCTGACGACTTACGCGAAGTATGTCAGAGGAGAACAGCTTACGATCGATCGAGACATCGATCTAACGTGTGATCCATGTACCCAGGGTACACACACGATTTTTCAGGGTACACAAAGAAAAACTTAAGTTTTTTAAAGTGCTTTGAAGTTCGAATTTTAGGAGGTTTAATTGGTTGCGGGAGGAGGATTTGAACCTCCGACCTTCGGGTTATGAGCCCGACGAGCTACCAAACTGCTCTATCCCGCGACAGAAGAAAGTGGATGGGGTGGAGGGACTCGAACCCCCGAATGACTG
>JAMOOM010000120.1 GCA_027065515.1 Campylobacterales bacterium | reverse complement strand
GTCCTGTGGTGAATCGTGGGGCCCGCCATCGCCATACGGACAGCTTCTGGCACCGGCGTAGGGCCGGGAGTAAAAAGCAGCATGTGCCTACCTTTGCATATAGAAATTTTCGCTGATTATATCAAATACCTACTGAGGCTACTCTGTAAACGGCATGGTCTCTTGCCCAATCTTCTGGTAGCGCGCCCAGTAGTGGTCCACGAAACGACGGACCGTATCGTCTATCGGCAGCCACTCTCCATCTCTTTTCTCCACATACGATGCCAAAAATCCGCCGGCGTCGCGCTTTGGCACATAATACTCTCCTGCCAGCTCCGTGTAGCGGGTTTTGTATAGCTCTTTCGCTTTCTCGTATGCATCTTCGCCCAGATCGATATATAGTTTTTCTCCATCGAAAGAGAGGACCTCGGCATTGAAAAGAGTATCCAGATGCAGCAACCCTTCCACATAATAGGGCTCCACTTCGCCCGTATTTCGCCAACTCATCAGGCTGACACCACGTGCGATCGTATCACGCAGAACTTCGGTTTTCAAAGCCTCGTCTTCGTGCATGAAAAAAGCCATCATACCGCCTGTGGTGGCTTTGAACTCTTCTATATTTTTATAGTTGCCCGTAGCGTTCATCTTCGTTTCGCTATCGTCGTCCACCCATAGAATGTGGCCATATTCATGACCGATCGTGGTGATTTCATATATTTTATGCCAAAGGTCGGGGCGGTCAAACATGATTTTGCGCTGATGACGTACGAAATCATCACCGAATGTCTCCCTGGCGATTCGCATCACGGGGCGCGACTTCTTGCTCTCTAGCACATTGTCCGCGAAAGCGAAGATCTTCTTGCCCATTTCACGGCTCACTTTCGTATCGTTTGGAACCACCTGAGCCGAAAAGAGACCCTGAAACTCCGCTCCATAGAAGAGTGCAGGGATACCGATATAAAGCTGGGTGCGCTTCACTTGCGTCGCACAGTTTTCATGTATGCCCACCGCGTTTTCGCCAAATTGGAGAGCCAGGGTTTGGCTTACATCCACTATCTGCGAAGGTATTTTTGTATTTTGCATCAGTTTCGGGGAGGCGAGGCGCACATCCCACTCCAGCGCCACCGCCTTGCGGTAGTGATCTTCGTAATACTCCAGCGGATGGCCTATCTGAATCGGGGAGGTGACGGCCATCCATTTCCTGTCCACCTGCGCCCATTTCTCTATGAGCCCTTCCGTACTCATATGCCCGAACGCATCGATCAGCGCATCGACATATCCAAGCCACTCTTCATGCAGCCCGAACACCTCATCCTCCATCCTCTCCAAAACCCCGCGCATATTCTGCAGTTTGTTCAAAACCTCCTGCACCTCCATGCGAAAAGCCTTGGCATAGGGTACGCTCTTGTACCCTTTGCGCGTCTTTTTCAGTACCGAATAGCATCTGTCGCCAACGCATCCGGGCTCTCTTTCATCCAGAAGATTTTCACTCTCCAACATCTCGTAGATCTTCTCTTCATCCCCTTCGAAAAGCTCGAAAAGCTCCCTGTTGACGCCGTGGACGATCTGTGCGGTCCATGCACTCTGCCATCCGCTCATCGCTTCTCCGACACGATGGGCCTCTTTCAAAATCTCTCTGTAAAAAGGGGTCAAAAGCGCCTCGTCTTCGATCCAATCGAGCAGCGAAAGATGCCGCTTGAGATAGAAATCAGCCACCATCTTGTATGCCGTCTCTTTGGCTTTTATAATCTCGTCTTCATCGAAACCCTCGCTTTTTAACACCTGGGCCAAAGCGTCGTCGCGCAGCCCTATCAGCCTAGTAAGCGCCGCCATTCGAGTCTGCGGAGTCTCGGGCAGCCCCAAGCGGCGAAGAAAATCCCCCACCCAGGCTTCGGCCTCGGCGTGACCGCCGCCCAGCAGCTCGTAATAGCTGCCCAGCTCCCTTTGGCGTTTGAGAATTTCATCGTACAGCTTTTGCAGATCCTCCATGAAAATATCATAATAGAGGCTTGCCTTTTCGGGTATCATTTCGCCTGCTCCTTTAACATTTCGATGATCGGCTTGGCTATTCCAAGGGCCTTAGAACGGTGCGAGAGGCTCTTTTTCGTCTCCGCGGGCAGTTCACCCAAGGTCTTATCAAATCCTTCGGGAATGAAGATCGGATCATATCCAAAACCCCCCTCGCCTCTTGGTGTGTCTATAACTTTGCCATGCATCCATCCATGCATCACATACTCGGTATCCTTCGTCACCACCGCAATCGCCGCGGTATAGTATGCCGGAGCCTCTTTTGCCCCTTTTTTTCCGAGCTCTTTTACCAATTTCATCAGGTTGTCGCGATCGCTGGCGCCTTCTCCCGCATATCGGGCGCTGTAAATTCCGGGCTCGTTTCCCAATAGCGGTACGGTGATGCCGCTGTCGTCACTGACTACGATTACATCGTCTTGGCCAAGTTTTTCGAATATCGTCTTGGCTTTGATCAGCGCATTCTGGGCGAACGTCTCTCCATTTTCTTCGATCTCCATCGGGCCAAGAAGCTGCACAAAAGGCACCACCTCGTCCCCGTCAAAAAGCGATCGTATCTCTTTTACTTTACCTTTGTTTGAAGTGGCGAGTATAATTTGCACTCTTTTCAATCCTTTTTTAATTATAGATGTATAATTTGCCGATATAACGAAATTCTACCATAAGGATGGATAGTGAAAGAGATTTTCAAAAAGGTGATGCCCTTGAGCCTCATTGTGGCGCTCAGGTTTTTCGGGCTCTTCATCGTGCTTTCGGTTCTTTCGCAATATGCGGTCGAACTTCCGGGCGGGACTGCGTTTTTGGCCGGTATCGCGGTGGGCGGCTATGCGCTGACACAGGCTGTTTTGCAGGTGCCTTTCGGAGTATTGAGCGATCGGATCGGGCGCAAAAAGACGCTGCTCATAGGCTTGCTCATATTCGCCGCCGGCTCCGTCGTCTGTGCGGTAGCCGACAATATATATGTATTGCTGCTTGGGCGTTTCTTGCAAGGAGCGGGCGCTATCGGATCGGTCGTCACCGCGATGATCGCCGATCATGTGCGCGAAAACCAGCGAGCCCACGCGATGGCCGTCATGGGAATGACGATCGCGATGAGTTTCGCTGCAGCGATGATCATAGGGCCTATCGTAGGAGGTCTCTGGAGCGTAAAGGCCCTCTTCTGGCTCACTGCGATACTAGCCCTGATGGCATTGGCTATTCTCTTTACCGCCGTTCCGGAGCCGCCAAAAATCGTACACAGCTACTCCGAAGAAGAGGCGAAGATCAAGCATGTATTCAAGGATAAAGACCTGGTCAGAATGTATATCACCTTTCTTTTCCACTCCTCCACGATGGCGATAGCCTTTTTCCTGATTCCGCTGGTGATGAAACAGAAGTTCGGCATGGGCCCTGAGAGTTACTGGAAAATCTACCTTCCCGCCGTATTCTTTGGAATCATCGCCATGGGTCCCGCGGCTGTATTTGGTGAAAAGTACAACAAAGGCAAAGAGGTATTTTTGATCTCGATCGTATTCATAGCTGCCTCTTTCGCTCTGATGGGATGGAGCAGTTCCGTTTTCTGGTTCGGAGTGGGTGCGACATTCTTCTTCATAGGTTTCAATATGTTCGAGCCGCTGCTGCAAAGCTTCGTGAGCAAATTTGCCAAAGTGCACCAAAAAGGCGCCGCATTGGGGGTAGCCAACACATTCGCCTACGTAGGTATTTTCCTCGGCGGCGCGATTGGCGGCTGGCTGTACCAAAAATTCGGCGAAAGCGGCGTCGCGGCCTTCGTTCTCGTTTTGTGTATCTTCTGGGCGGCATGGATCTTTTCGATGCGAAGCCCAGGCGTGCGGGACAACCTCTTTTTGCCGTTTGAAGATTACGACAAGGAGAAGATCGACGGCCTGAAAATGGTAAACGGCGTGACGGATTTCTATCTCAATGAAACGGAACAGATCATCGTCGTGAAATTCGACAACGAAATCGTAGATGCCGAAGTTATAGATACATTTCTGAAAAAACATTGATTTTCGAAGGCAAATCCTCTATAATCGCGCCATGAATGTCAAACAATACACAATCAAAGTTTTTGAAATCATGGTGGATGACGAAGCTGGTTTTCTCGCTTTTGTGGAAAAAAACGAGGTATTGCTAAGGCGGCATCTTCTTCTTCTCAAAGGAGATGTTTCGCCCGAAATCGAAACCTTTCTGCAAAAAAAAGAGATAGCTTTCACTAAAAATATTCCAACTACGTCATCGAAAAAAGAGAGCCAGGGTTTTACAAAGAAAAGTGGCCTGGAGATTCTGGACAAAATGGTGCGAAGCGGCCAGGAGATCGCCACCCAAAAAGATCTGCTGGCACTGAAGCGCATCAATAGTGGAGCTACGATCAAAACTGAAGGCAATCTTATCGCTCTCTCCACCGTAGAGGGAGCGATCGAGTGCAACGGGGATTTCATGCTTCTAAAACCGTCCAAAAAATCCTATATCAAATTCAATGGCGCCGATATTTCCCAGGAGATGGAGGCTGACATATTCTATAAAATCTACCTCAAACAGGATGAAATCATCATCTCCCCATACAAAGGAGTAATATCATGGGCATAGTTTTTGCAGTCATCAGCGGCAAAGGAGGCGTCGGAAAGACGACCACCTCGGCCAATCTCGCCATAGGCACGGCAATGGAGGGTAAAAAGACGGTCGTAGTGGATTTCGATATCGGCCAGCGCAATCTCGATATGATTCTCGGGCTTGAAAACCGGGTCGTTTACGACATCACTCACATCATGGACGGCGAAGCGAACCTCTCGCAAGCGCTGATCAAAGATAAAAAGAACGAAAATCTGTACTTTCTGGCCGCCTCCCAGACAAAAGACAAATCTGTCCTGGAGCGTGACAAAGTGAAACATCTGATCGATGATCTCAAAGAGAACTTCGATTATATCTTTCTGGACTCTCCCGCCGGAATCGAAGGTGGATTCGAACACACGATACACTATGCGGACAACGTTATCGTCGTAGTGAACCCTGAAGTCTCCTCCATTCGCGATGCCGACCGGGTTATCGGGCTTGTGGATGCGAAAAGCCACAAAGCAAAAGCGGGTGAAACGGTAGGAAAATTTCTACTCATCAATCGAATTGACCCCGAACTGATCGAAAAAAACGAGATGATCGCCACCGATGACATTTTGGATATTCTATCTGTAACGTTGCTTGGCAAAGTCCCCGAAGACAAACGGGTTATAGATGCATCCAACACCGGCAAACCTGTCATTTTGCACAAAGAGTCGGAAGCCGGAAAAGCCTACAGACGCATCTCGAAGCGGCTTTGCGGAGAGGATGTTCCTTTTGAAGATGTAGAGAATGCACCCTCAAAAGGGATTATGGGCAAAATAAAAGGGCTGTTCAAATGAGTTTTTTCGACAGATTTTTTGGCAAGGAGAAAAAAAAGAGCGCAGGCGTCGCCAAAGATCGGCTGATGATCGCCATCGCCGCCGATCGGGAAAACAGCCGTATCCCGAATCTGGATCAAATGCGCGCAGAAATCATATCGGTGCTCGAAAAATATATCTCGATCGACGAGATCGAGATATCAAAAGAGCGCAAGGGGGATATGGATATGCTCGAGATCGAGGTCGTGGTAAAAAGTACGGGGTGAGGCTACTTCAGCCGCACCACCCGCACAACCTCTCCCGCCTCTTTGTCTCCCTCGGCGACATCCAGCCACAGCAGTCCCACATCGCCCAACATGTTGGTCATGATCGCACTGCTTCCGCGGCGTTTTCCGGAAAAATCGCACAGATATTCGCCATCTATCAGCCGCAGATTGCATGCGGCAAACTCCGTTTTGTTCTTCGTCTTTTTTCTATAGCCATCGAGCAGTCTCGCATTGACCACGGGAAGGGTATATTCACGCCCCTGAAGACGATACAGAATCGGCAGAACATAAAGAATGAAAGTGACTGTCGAAGAGTATGCAAAGCCCGGAAGAGCCACGATAAACCTGTTCTCCTTCTGCGCCACCATGATATGCTGTCCCGGTTTTATCAATACCCCTTTGAAAGCGACATCACACCCCAGCTCATCGCGGATTACATCCTTGACAAAATCGTAGTCTCCTACGCTGACGCCGCCTGTGGTCACGACGATATCCGCGCTTCTGAGCGCCTCTTTCATCGCGAACGTTATGACGCTTCTTTCATCGTGCACGCTTCCCATCTGCACAGGCTCTCCGCCATGCTTTAGCACCAGTGCTTCTAGCGTGTAGTTGTTCGAGCTTCTGATTTGCGCCGGATTGTCGCTGCACTCTCCAAGCTCCAGCACTTCGCTTCCGGTAGCCAGAATCGCCACTTTGGGTTTCTGCACGACCAGGGGGGCTACGATATTGAGGCTCGCCATCACTCCTATCTCCGCGAAATCGATCGTCGCGCCCCGCTTGATCAGAGTTTCGCCTTTTTTGAAATTTTCACCTACCGGGCGAACGGAGAATCCTGTCGGCACCCTCTCGCCGATCACGATATAGTCGCCCTCTACTGTCACATTCTCTATCGGAATAAGCGTATCGGCACCTTCAGGCATCAGTGCGCCCGTGAAGGTTTTGATAGCCGTACCGGGCAAAACACGCAACCCCTCGGTATCGTGGCCGGCCGGATTGTCTTGAAGAATCTTCAATTTTCCCATCTCCTGATCGGATCCGATAATAGCATAGCCATCCATTGCGGCGGTCGGATAGGCGGGCGAGTTCTCCTGTGCGATTATATTTTCGGCCAGTACACGCCCATGCGTTTGAGGAAGGCAAAGCTTCTGCACTCCGACTGCTTCGACTTCGAGCGCTTCGATTTTTTCCATGGATTCGTTGAAATTTATCATTTTTCATCTCCTGCCAGCAGGCCGCTGCCTGCCATAGGGGTGGAACGGTCGGCGGCATAGAGTCGCTTGCCTTCCACTACATCGTATTTCCAGATCGGGGCGTTGGCCTTGAAATCCTCCACAAAAGCGTCGAGCATCTCCAGTGCCACCCGACGCTTGGGGCTGAATATCGCGCACATAAAGGAGGATTTATGCGCCGGCACATCCCCTTCGCTGTGGGCCATCGCAAGATATGCGCCCTTTTCACCCAAGCGCTTTTGCCACTCGTCAAACCACGCCTGAAGCACCGGACGGTACAGGTCGAAACTGAGCGCTTCTATACCATTCTCTTCACGGACGGTTCCGACGAACGAGACCATCGCTCCATAATTGTTTTTATGCTCCGCGCCATACCACCGAGTGAAAATCTTTTCGACCTCCAGAGGCCCTTTGGAAATCAGCAACATCGCATCAACCGCCGCATACGGGAGGAAGAAGCGAAACCCTGTCGCCATCTTTTAGGGTCACCTCCAATGAATCGACCATGGTATCGTTGACGGCCACCGCCGCGGTTTCAAGCCATTTTTCAAGCTCTGGATCCCTCTTCAGCGCCGCGGCGACCTCGGCCAGCGTCTTGGCATCTATTTCGACAGGCTCCTTGCCGATGGGGCCCAAAAACTCCACTTTGATCATCGGTTTTCTCCTTTTTGAAAAGAATCTTATCACATTTTGGTTATAATCTCTTCAAACAAGCGACATTGAGCAAGGATATAGAGCGATGATCATTACACCACGAGATCCGGATTATGTATGGATCAAACGGGCAGTACTACGACTGGCCAATCATGCCCCATTCTTCAAACGGATGCAGGATTCATTTGCCAAAGATTTTGTCGAATCGCTCAATAAGCAGGCTCCACTTCCCAAAAAGCAGCAGCTGCAGCTGATACGCCTCGGCCAGGTTCTGTACAATCACCTATTCTTGATCGAAGAGCTTGAAAAACCATTTGTTCAGACATCTATATTCAAACTTCTATCAGACAAAGGATATCGACCAGACGAGGCGCTTGCCGACGCTTTCAAGAAACTTCTTCTAAAATTTATAGCGCAGCTGCACCCCGATCCACGCGGTTTTTCGGACGTAGAATATCTATCGTCCCTGGTCAAGTTCTATCTCGAATTTCTTCAAAAAACTTCCCGTCCGCAAGAGGTGGTCAAAAAAGAGGAGGAGCGCTCGCCAGAGGAGATCCCTCTTTACGACATCGCTATTTCACTACTCAACCAATACCGAAAGAATAAACGCCCTTTCAAGTTATATGTATCGTACAAAGGGGTACAGATCACCCAGGAAGCGCACGTAATTCATGCCTACAACAACGAAATTCATCTACGGCTCAAACCTATAATAGTGAGCGCTATAGATCTTTCGCGGGAGTTTGTCATTCTCCCGGGGCGATACAATCAGCGCTCGCTAAGTATCACATGTGCCGATCTGCGGCTATCTCCGCTGGAAAATGACGCTATAATAATTACGGTAAACTCCGTTTACGAGCTCGACTATGTGCCCACCCGTCGAAGTGCGATGCGCATCGAGCCATGCACGCCGCTTAAGGCCCATGTGATCTATGACGACCTGGAGATACCATGCCACGTCGTCAATATTTCGGTAGAGGGCATCTGTCTGCAACCGCTCAAAAAACACAGACTTCCTGAAAACATACGGCTTATCGTGCGGCTCGATATCTCTCTTCCCGATGAGCGACCTGTAACATACGATATCCCGGCGCTTCTTCTCTATCTGACCGAATCGGAAAAGAATCTTCATTATCATCTGCAGATTCACCCCAAAATCTTCCAGGAAAATACCATTTCAGGGTATATCCGCCATTGTGAAACCGTAGTACTCTCTTATCTCAAAAGGTATTATGAGCAACGTACACTCACAAAGAACGATATGGCTTCATGATTTTTGGCAAGATCACCTACCTCAATCTTCTACCTTTTCATATATTTCTCAAGCGCGCACTTCGCCACAGCGTAGAGAAGAAAGCGTGGCTGATGCGCGGCTCGACGCCATCGAAGATAAACCGCGATTTCGAAGCCGGGCGCATCGACGCGGCTGTCATCTCCAGCATAAAGAGCGAAGGGCACCTCTGCACCGATTTTGGCATCATAGCCAACGGTGAAGTTATGAGCGTGCTGCTTTTTCCAGGAAAAAAGAGAGATGACACCGACTCCGACACATCCAACGCGCTCGCCAGGATACTGGGGCTGGAGGGAGAGGTGATGATTGGCGACAAAGCTCTTAAATACCGGCTTGAACACCCGAATGAAGGCATCGACCTCGCACAGGAGTGGAAAGAGAAGACCGGACTGCCTTTTGTCTTTGCAACTCTATGCGCCCATCCAAAATATATCAAAAGAATCCGCCGCCTCTCGAAACGATTTTTCGCCTCACCCCCCAAAATTCCCTACAGTACGCTGAAAAAGGAGGCTGAAGCGCGCGATATCACACCACAGCAGCTTCAATCATACCTTTCCAAAATATACTATCGAATCGGCTGGCGTGAAAGGCGGGCCCTGAAGCTCTTTAAGAAAAACTATAGTAAAATCAAATAATGCTGAGCTTCGCCAAACGATTTATAACCTTATCGCTATGTAGCTGT
>JAMOOM010000119.1 GCA_027065515.1 Campylobacterales bacterium | reverse complement strand
CGGGAGACAAGATTTTGGACAAGCCGTTGGCGCTGATCGGCGGAAAAGGGCTTTTTACCAAAGAGATAGAAGATATCATGCTTTCGGGCCGCGCCCATCTGGCCGTGCACAGCCTGAAGGATGTTCCGACCGAACTTCCAGAGGGCTTGAAGTTGGCTGCAATCACGAAGCGTGACGATATTCGCGACGTTTTTCTTTCACACAGATACGAAAACATCGAGCAGCTTCCCGAAGGGGCGGTTGTAGGTACGACGAGTCTGCGAAGACAGATGCAGCTCAAGTCTATCCGCCCTGATCTTTGTATAAAGAATCTGCGCGGCAATGTGAATACCAGGCTGCGAAAGCTATCCGAAGGCGAGTACGATGCGATAATTCTCGCCTATGTGGGGATGAAACGCTTGGGACTGCTAGAAAGCGTCAGGTATCACGATCCCATAAGTGACGATGTGATGATCCCACCTTCGGGCCAGGCTTCGCTGGGCATAGAGATCATCGACGATCCCGAAGTGGAAAAGATAGCTCGGACATTGAACGATCCTGATTCGGCTCTCTCTGCCAAGATCGAACGCGATTTCGTAGCGCGCCTGGAGGGAAGCTGTCAGGTTCCGATCGCCGTCAATGCCAAGCCTCTGGAAAAGAGCGTGTTGGCGCGGGCGATGGTGGGTTTGCCCGATGGCACGGAGATCTTGAAAGAGATCATGGAGGTACCCCGTGATGAAGCTCGAAATCTTGGAAGCGAACTTGCCGATATCATGATCGAAAATGGCGCCAAAGAGCTTCTTGCGCGCGCCGAAGAGATGGCGTTCAAAGAGGAGCGCTGCGAACGCTTTTAGAAAGCCCTTAAGGAGAGTGGAAATATGGCGAGCATGAATCAGTGGCTGGATAGACTGGAAAAGGAGGGTAACCTCAGAATCATCGAAGAGCCGTGCGATGTCAATCTCGAAATTGCCCATGCGGCGTATATAGAGGTAAAAAAGAGCGACTCCAAGGTGCTCCTTTTCAAACGTCCGGTCAATCGGGAAAAGGGGATCGAATACGATATGCCCGTGGTGATGAATATGTTTGCCAACTTCAAGATCACAGAAGAGATATTCGGGCGCCATCCCGATGCGATAGCCGCCGAAATAGGTGAGCTGATGCACATGAAGCCGCCGCAGGGATTCAAGGAAAAACTATCACTCCTGCCAAAACTCTTTGCTCTAAAAAATGTATTTCCGAAACGTCTGAAACACAGAGGACTTTGTCAGCAGATTGTAAAAACACTTCCCGATGCCGATCTGAACGAGCTGCCGATACTCAAAACATGGAGTGAAGATGGCGGACCTTTTGTCACTATGGGCCAGGTCTATACGAAAAGTATCGATGGCAAGATGCAAAACCTGGGGATGTACAGGCTTCAGCAGTACGATGAGAAGCGGCTGGGAATGCATTGGCAGATTCATAAAGATGCGAGCCACTTTTTCGATCAGTATAAAGAGGCGGGCATAAAGATGCCTGTCACTGTAGCCATTGGGGGCGATCCGCTGTATATCTGGTGCGGACAGGCGCCGCTCCCTTATGGAATGTTCGAGCTTCTTCTGTACGGTTTCGTCAGAAACGAGCCGGCCCGTCTGGTAAAATCGATCACCAACGATATCTGGATTCCAGAAGACGCCGATATCGTCATAGAAGGGGAGGTTGACCCCGAGGAGTTGATGATAGAGGGTCCTTTTGGCGATCACACCGGCTACTATACGCTAAAAGAGCCATATCCGGTGATGCATGTTACGGCGATCACCATGAAAAAAGAGCCCGTCTATCAGGCTACGGTAGTGGGGAAGCCTCCGCTCGAGGATAAATTTATGGGGTGGGGAACCGAGAGGATTTTTCTGCCGCTGCTGCAGACCACAGCGCCCGATCTCATCGACTACCATATGCCTGAAAACGGTGTTTTTCACAATCTCATCATGGCCAAGATGGAGACGCACTACAAGGGGCACGCCAAACAGTTTATGCACGCTTTTTGGGGTGTTGGACAGATGAGTTTTGTAAAACATGCAATTTTTGTGGGCAAGGATTCGCCAAAGCTTACAGATTATGGGGCCGTCAGCGAATATATTCTAAACCGTGTCGATGTTTCGCGGTTGCTTGTGAGCGAAGGGATTGTAGATGCACTCGATCACAGCAGTCCGGAGGCACTTGTTGGCGGGAAATTGGGGCTTGACTGTACGGGTGAGGAGATTGAAGAGGGTGTAGCTTCCACAATCGGCGATGAAGCTCTTTTGGAAGCGATGCAGACTATCGATTCGAATGTCGTGGCACTGAAGCAGTATTTTACACACACGAAAACCCCTGTTTGTATCATGGCTTATCGTAAAGAGCGTTGCGTGCATCGATTGTTCGATGATATCGGAGGGTTGCATGAACATATCCGACTTCTCATAGTGGTGGATGCAGAAAACAACGATATCGAAAATCCCTATATGCTGGTGTGGCGGGTGGCGAACAACATCGACGCACAGCGCGATCTGCGCAAAGAGCCTTTCATTATGCTCGATGCAACAAATAAAAACAGTCTCGATGGATACGATAGAGAGTGGCCCGGTGATGTCATGTGTGATCCCGAAGTCCTCGAATCCCTCAAAAGAAGAGGGGTGATCGATTACGACCGTGAGCTTCTCGAAAAGTTCTATATTTGAATGATATGGTGAATATTTGAATTTTATGATAAAATGGGATAACTTATTTAAAAAGGAGGTCACCATGAATTTCGAAAAACACGCACAGCATGGAAACGAGTTTATCAATGGACTCGCCAAAGAAATCGGAGTGGAAAAAGGAGATGCCGCCAGAATTTTGAAGGCTACCTTGAAAGCACTGAGAAAAAGAGTCTCTCCCGAAGAGTATCTCGACTTTATCGCACAATTGCCTTACTGTATCAAGGCGGTGGCAATCGATGGATGGCGCCTATCCGAATTTCCGGACAAAGAGATCAAAAATGTCGATGATTTTATTCAGGCGATTATCGATATGGATCCGGTACCAGGGAAAGATTTCTCATCGGGCAACGCGAAGGATATCGTACAAAAAGTGCTGCACTATCTCAAGGAGAGCGTCAGCGAAGGAGAGGCTTCGGATATCGAGAACAATCTTCCCAAGGCGATCAGGGAATTTTTCGAAGAGGCATAATGGATCAATTGCCGCCATCGGTCTCCTCGAGCCAACCGATTAGCTCGAGCGTGATCGTGTTGGCGGCATCGTTGAGCGCGGCAACTCCGCCGGGTGCGTCGTAGCTTCTACATGGTTTTTTCGCTCTAAAGAGCCTCGATCCATGACTTTTGCCTGTTTTGTTGTCTATTAGCGTAGCCAGCATAGCGATCTTCGCTACACATTTTCCTCCTCGTGAAAAATCCTGTATAAACTCTATGGTATCGGTTTCCAGAACCATTGTCGTATCTGCACTCGTGGCAGCTGGAAGTACGGTATGTGCGATGTTTGCGCTCTTGATAGCCGTCAAAAGCTTGTTTTGCATCATTGTGTCCACACTGTCGTACCAGCGGCTATAGACATAAGGCTCTCTTTGGAAATTTTTGTTTTGATAGTATATCTGTGTGCTCTCGTTCATTCTGGAGGAGTGGGCTGTCGATATACGCAATGTATCGAAACGCGGATTTTCGACTCTTTGCTTTTCGATTACCGGCGTAACCGATGAAATTGTGTAGTAGTGTGTGGGCGGCACTCTTTTTGTGGCGCAGCCCGAGAGTGCAAACAGCAAGGTTGCGCATATCGTTACAGAGTAACTCAGGTTTTTTGTGTATGGCATCATTTCTCCTTTTCGCCCGGCCCAAGAGTCGGCTCCGCCTCTTTGAAAAAGAGGTCTCTAGGGCTGTTTTTGATAAGTTCTGCATCTTCTTGCAGTTGATAGATCAGTGTCTGCGAGGCGCGCATCAGTTGATCGAACCGAGCAAGAGTTCGTTGCAGAAGCTGCCTTATGTTCAGATCTCCTTCTTCCAGTTTTTCGGCCAGCGTTTCACTCATGTGTTTGAAGGATATGGCACTCTCTTGAACCGAGAGTAGTGTCTTGTTCCCTTCCCGGCCGATATCTTCCGTCGTCGCCTGAATCGCTTTTACGGCTTTGAAGATTTCGTCGCTTCTTTTGCTGGCATCTGCGAGATTGGCAAGAAGGGTATCGATATTTTCGGCATTTTTTTCGGACAGAATCTTCTTGAGAGACCTAGAGGAGGCTTCGATGTTTTTTAGTGTATTTTCAAACCGGGCCATATTCGAAGTGTTGAAAAAAGAGCTGATCTTGTCTAAGGAAGTGGTAATCTTTGCAGCAACATCGCTTACCGATGTACCCAGTTGAGCCAGCATGGATGGCTTGGATGGAATGACGGGAATTTTGCCCTTTTCAGCTTTTATCAAAGGGGCATTCCTCTTGCCTCCCACGATTTCTATATAGGCTATACCTGTGATCCCTGTAAATTTAAGGGTCGCATACATCCCTTTTCGCACCGGAAAATCCTTGGGAAGCTGCAGTTTGAGTCTAATGCGTGTCGGGTCGTCCGGATCGATATGGATCTCTTTGACCTTTCCTATATCCACCCCCATATATTTTACCGATCCGTCGGGTGGAAGTCCCGCGACAGATTCGTGCATGTATGTATAGTAGTAGGCGTACTCTTTCTGGTTGCTGTAGTTACCCATCCAAAGAGCGAATCCTATGGCGCCAAACCCCAAAAGGAGCAAAAACGCGCCGACGATAATATAATTGGCTCTACTCTCCATGACACTCCTTTTGCAATATACGTGCTTTGGCTCTGTTGCCCCCGAAGAACTGGCGGATGAAGGGGTGGTCGCTTTTTAAAATCTCTTCGAGCGTGCCCTCGGCGGCCACATGGCCCTTCCCCAGCACGGTCATGCGGTCTATGACATTGAAGATCGTATCGATATCGTGAGTCACCATTACGATCGTCAATCCAAGCAGGGATCGAAGCTCCGTTATGAGATTATCGAACGCTTCCGCGCTTACAGGATCGAGTCCGGACGTGGGTTCATCCAGAAACAAAAGTTTGGGATCCATAACCAGTGCGCGCGCCAGGGCCGCCCGCTTGACCATTCCACCACTTAGTTCACTGGGGTATAGTTTGCCGACATTCGGGCTTAGGCCCACCATTTCAAGCTTGCTGAATACGATCTGCGTGATGGCTTCATTCGAGAGTTTCGTGTACTCTTTGAGCCATACGGCTATATTTTCGGCTACCGTCAAGGAGGTAAAAAGAGCTCCGAATTGAAAAAGAACACCCCATTGACTTCTCAGTTCCTGCGCTTGGGAAGGTTTGATTTTCATCAGATCGTGGCCCAGTACCACGATGCGTCCTGCGGCGGGGCGAAGCAGCATGATCATTTCTCGTAAAAGCGTAGTCTTGCCCGAGCCGCTTCCACCCAGCAGCCCGTATATTTCGCCTTCATAGACTTTCAGCGAGACGTCTTCGTGTACCACCTTCGGGCCAAATTGGGTGCGTATATGCTCCATTTCGATAACTACTTCGCCACTCATATATCCAGCTCCGTGAAGATGACCGAGAATATCGCATCCATTGCGATGACGAGAAATATCGAGTTGACGACACTGATCGTCGTGTATCGGCCGATACTTTCGGTATTGCCGGAGACCTGAAACCCTCTGAAGCATCCGATCGCCGCGATTATGAAAGCGAAAAAGGGTCCTTTGAAAAGGCCTATATAGTAGTGGCGCACATCCACTTCGTTGTGGAGACGGTCGAGAAACTGTGCGGGAGTGATGCCAAGCTGCATTTTGGCTACGAGCATGCCGCCATAAATTCCGATGATATCGGCAAAAAAGATGAGCAGCGGTAAGGCGACCATCATCGCGATTATACGCGGCAATACAAGAAAACGGAAAATTTCAAACCCCATCGTCTTCATCGCATCGATCTCTTCGGTGATCTTCATCACGCCGATCTGGGCTGTGTAGGAAGAGCCGCTGCGCCCGGCGACGATGATGGCGCTGATCAGGGGCGCCAGTTCTCTTGGGATGGAGATTCCTATCATATCCACGATAAATATGTTGGCGCCATACTTTTGCAGCTGTACGGCGCTTTGAAAAGCTATGACGATCCCTACTAAAAAAGCGCTCAGTGCGATGATCGGTATAGCCGTGGCGCCCGCTTTGTAAATGTTTGCCGCAGTCTCTTTGTGGCGAAAAAGCGCAGGGTGCAAAAGCAGTCGTGCAAATGCGATGGCCGTCTGTCCAAGAAAATCGAGAAAAAGGATGAAATCGAGCAGCATCGCTTCGCCTCTTTTGCCGATATTCGCCAAAAAATCGATGATGAAACCAAGAGGGCTACTCTTTTTTACAACGGGGATGTAGGTATATTTTCGCACCAGTCGAAACATTCTGCAAAACTCGTCAGGAATATGGATGCAACGGACTTTGGCGATCTTTTTCAGCTTTTGGCGCATTGAAATGAAAAAGACCATAGCTCCGGTATCGATATGCTGCAGCCCGCTCAGATCGAGAGTGATAGTCTCGACTTTTGAAAGTCTCGAAAGGAGTTTGTTGAAAGATTTTTCGATTGTATCGAGAGATTCGATACGCCAGTTGCCATGCAGCTGTAAGGTGATGCCCTCTTTATTCTCTATAATATGAAAATAGGCCGTTTTTTTCATTCGGACATTCTACCCAAAGAGAGATTACATCAAACCAAAGTTTAATGATGAAAACTCTATACTATAATTTCAAATGCATAAGAGAGAAATTCGAATATAGGAAATTCATTGAGAATCGATAAATATCTAAGCAGTGTCAATCTCGTCAAGCGGCGCACTATCGCGCAGGATATGGTCAAAAGCGGCGTTGTGTATATCAATGCAGTAGCGGCGAAACCGAGCAAAGAGGTGAAGGTGGGAGATATCATCGAAATTCGCTATCTCAAAGGTGTAAAAAAGTACAAAGTGCTCAAAATTCCTACAACCAAAACCATTCCCAAGAGCGCCAAAGACGAGTATGTCGAGGAGATCGCATGACATACGAGCAAACTCATGAACTTTTCGAAAAACTCTTCGAAGGGCGCATGGACGCAGATGAAGCGCGAAATCTGCTTGTCGAAATGGCCAGGCGCGGCGAAACGGCCGAAGAGATTGCAGCGGCGGCAGACGTGATGCGAAAACATGCGATCAAGCTGCCCGTTCCTGAAGATCTGAAAGAGTCGCTAATCGACAATTGCGGCACGGGAGGCGACAAAAGCGGCAGTTTCAATATTTCGACGACCGTATCTTTGCTGCTTGCAGGTGCGGGCTGTTATGTGGCGAAGCATGGCAACCGATCGATTACGAGCAAGTCGGGGAGTGCTGATATGCTTGAACATCTGGGCATCAGGCTCGATCTGAATCCACGTCAGCAGGTCGAAATGCTTCAAGCGTGCGGATTTACGTTTATTTTCGCTATCCACCACCATCCTGCGATGAAATTTGTCATGCCGATTAGAAAATCGATTCCACACAGGACCATTTTCAATATCCTTGGGCCGCTTAGCAATCCGGCCGATGTACCCAAGCAGCTTATCGGTGTTTTCGATCCCCTGTTCGTGCCGCGTATGGCCGAGGCGCTCAAACGATTGGGCACGAAAAGGGCGATGGTCGTCAGCAGTCGCGACGGGTTGGATGAGATCTCTATTTCCGACCTCTCCGTCGCGCAGATGCTCGAGGATGGAAAACTCTCGTCCATGACGGTCGATCCGTTGGAGTGGGGCGTAAAAAGAGCCCCGCTCGAAGCGATAAGAGGAGGAGATGCGGCCCAAAACGCGCGCATAAGCGCATCGATACTTTCAGGAGAAGAGAGAGGTCCAAAACGCGATATCGTGTTGATAAACGCGGCTGCGGCACTGATTGTAGATGGTAAAGCCCGTGATTTCAAGGATGGATTGCAAATTGCCGAAGAGACGATAGATTCGAAAAAGGCGTACGATAGGCTCAAAAAAATCATAGAGGTATCCAACGCATTATGAAAACCACGCTGCATGCTACGCTGGACGAGATAGATAGCGTGGCAAAAAAGATTTCAAAGCTGCTTTGCGACAACAGTGTCGTTTTTCTACGGGGGGATCTGGCTGCCGGAAAGACTACGCTGACAAAGGCGCTGGCCAATGCCAAAGGGTGCTCGAACGCAGTAACTTCTCCTACATTTTCGATTCAGCAGATATACGATGGAGGATTGCACCATTACGATCTGTATCAGTGCCCAAACGAGAAATTTATGGCGATGGGCCTGCTCGAGAGCCTGGGAGAGCCGGGATGGCATATCATAGAGTGGGGGGACGAGGCTTTGGAGGAGTTGCTTAGAGATTATGGGTTCGATGTAGCGGTTGTCGATATACTGCCCGAAGAGAAAGGGAGGCGGTACGAGGTGAAGATAGATGGGTTCTAATCTGCAGGCCAAAAATCTTGTCAAAACGATCAAAAAGACACCAATCGTCAAGGGTGTATCCATCGAGTTGAAGACCAAAGAGGTGGTTGGATTGCTCGGCCCCAACGGCGCAGGCAAAACCACCACTTTTTACATGATCTGCGGATTGGTCCCAGCTACGGACGGAGAAGTGCAGATAGATGGAGAGGATGTCACGAAGTATCCGCTGCATGTACGTTCCAGGATGGGTGTCGGCTATCTGCCGCAAGAGGCTAGTATATTCAAAGACCTTACGGTGGAAGAGAACCTGCTCATAGCGGCAGAAGCGGTGAAACTGGACAAAAAGAGTGCCTATAAAAGGATCGAAAACCTGCTCGAACTTTTCAATATCGAACCGATTCGTCATCGCAAAGGGGTGAGACTCAGCGGTGGAGAGCGCAGAAGAGCCGAGATAGCGCGCGCATTGGTCATCAAGCCCAAATTTTTATTGTTGGACGAGCCTTTTGCGGGAGTTGACCCCATCGCTGTTATCGATATACAAAATGTCATACGGCAGCTTTTGGATCTCGATATCGGGGTGCTGATTACCGACCATAACGTCAGAGAGACTCTGGGTATCTGTCATCGCGCCTATGTGATGCGTTCGGGTGAGCTGATGGCGGAGGGGACGGCTGAAGAGATCGCCACGAATCCGGATGTAATCAAACACTATCTCGGAGAGCATTTCACTCTATGAACCGATTTTCCTCCAGAAAGAAGAGGATTGAAACGACGTGAAACTGCGCCAAAGCCAGGCCGTTCAAGCCAAAACGAAGCTTTCGAATACGTTGCGCAGCTGGCTACCGATACTACAAGCAGGCCTCGAAGAGCTCGAAGACGAACTGAAAAAATACGAGGCGGAAAATCCGTATATGCAAGTGCGTTCGGGTTTCGAGACTTCGTTTGGGAAAAAAACAGATGTTCCGGGAAAGGCACGAGACAGGAACGAAGCCCATTTCGTGAGCGATACGATCGAAGCGCTTGGGGTGTATGAAAAATCGCTTTTTGAATTGCTGTACGAGCAGATAACCCACGATCTTTTTCCGACACCGCTTAGTCAAAAGGTAGCGTACGCGATCATCGAGGAGATC
>JAMOOM010000118.1 GCA_027065515.1 Campylobacterales bacterium | reverse complement strand
TATGGTAATCAAAGAGATACAGCAGTTTTCCGAAATCAGGACGAAAGCACGGGCCTATCTTTGCTATCTGCTTTCGAGAAATATCCCGAACCGCACCCCCGAAGTATCGCTCGATACGATCATAGATGCGCTAAAAAAGATAAAAAAAGAGGTAAAAGAGATAGATACGCTCTATGTTCTGGATGCCAAAGGGCGCCAGATTATCTCCAATATCAGCAAAACCCCGGAGCATAGGATAGGGATGGGGGAGAACAGGTCGCAAAGAGCGTACTACTACAGGGCTGTCAGGGAAAAACGCTGCATCCTTACCGATCCATATCCGTCCAAAATAGGCGACAAGCTCGTAGTTACCGCTGCCTATCCGATTTATAACGAAAAAAACCAGCTGCAGTATGTAGTGGCGATCGACATACCCCTCGATAAATTGCTTCACATGGTCCATCCGGCTGCCGGCGAGACATTTTTCGGGCGTTTTACCCGCATCAGCTATGCGGCCTTTTCTGTAGCGCTCTTTGCCGTGGCCTTGATTCTTTTCGTCAACGGCATCAAAGGTTTTTTCAAAAGCGACTTTCATGTCTGGAATATCGATATAAAAGAGATGTTCGAGGCCACGATTTTGCTGACTCTTTCGCTTGCGATATTCGATCTTGTCAAGGCGATCTTCGAAGAGGAGGTGCTGGGGCACCACAAGAAAGCCGAAGATAACGAGATACACAAGACGATGGTTCGCTTTTTGGGCTCCATTATCATCGCCCTGGCGATAGAGGCGTTGATGCTTGTCTTTAAATTCGCTATAATCGACCCCGAAAAACTTATTTACGCCGTATATCTGATCGGAGGCGTTACAATGCTGCTGGGAGGGCTTGCTTTTTATCTGCGCAGCATACAAAAAGGGGAGTGATGGTCGCCATTATCGATTACAACATGGGCAATCTCGCCAGTGTGCGAAACGCCATGGAGAAGATCGGGCATAGATCGAAGGTGGTTTCCGACCCCGACGAGCTTATGCGCTATCCAAGGGCGCTATTGCCGGGAGTCGGGGCTTTTGCGGATGCGATGAGCCACCTGAAGGAAAATGGAATGGATGAGGCCGTCAAGCTCTTTGCCGCCAGCGGCAAGCCGATGCTGGGTATCTGCCTCGGGATGCAGCTGCTGTTTTCAAAAAGCCTAGAATTTGGCGAGCACGAGGGCTTGGATCTGGTTCCAGGAGAGGTGGTTCCGTTTGACCCCAATCTTTTTCAAGCACCCCACAAAGTGCCGCATATGGGATGGAACGAAATGTTCGTGCAGAAAGAGAGTCCGCTTTTTGACAGAATGCCCAAGGACTTTTATCTATATTTCGTTCACTCCTACCATGCTGTAACGGCGGACAGATATGCGATAGGAAAGACCTGGTACGGATACGAGTTTGTCAGTGCCGTACAGAAAGAGAACATTTTCGGAATTCAGCCGCACCCTGAAAAGTCGCATGACAACGGCTTGAAAATATTGAAAAATTTCGTGGAGTTGTAATGGAGATATTACCGGCAATCGACCTCAAGGACGGAAAAGCTGTCCGCCTGACCAAAGGGCTTATGCAAAGTGCCAAAATCTACAGTGACGAGCCTTGGAGATTGGCAAAAACATTCGAAGAGATGGGAAGCAGATGGCTTCACCTCGTAGATCTCAACGGTGCGTTCGCCGGCGAGCCGAAAAACCTCGAACAGATCGAAAAGATCAGAAAAAACTCCGATTTGAAGATGGAGCTTGGAGGCGGAATCCGCGACGAAGATACGATCAAGCGCTATCTTGATATCGGGATCGACAGGCTGA
>JAMOOM010000117.1 GCA_027065515.1 Campylobacterales bacterium | reverse complement strand
TGGTGCGCAGAGCGAGACTTGAACTCGCACGGGCTAATGCCCACTAGCCCCTCAAGCTAGCGTGTCTACCATTCCACCACCTGCGCATTTGAGAGGGTGTTGTAAAGAGGTCGAAATTATAGTAAAAAAAATGGCCCGAGTCAAGAGGCACGGGCCATTTTGTAAAATATTTGCAAATTATCCGAGGAATGGGTTTGCATAAAGTGCGATAAGAGCGATAACCAGGGTATAGATAACCTGTGCTTCGATCATCGCCAATGCGATAAACATTGTAGTCATCAGTTTTCCGCCAAGCCCTGGGTTTCGTGCAGTACCTGCGATTGTTGCAGCCGCTGTGTTACCCATACCGATCGCTCCACCGAGTGCCGCCAGACCAAGACCGACGCCCGCTGCCACAACACTGTATGCTTGAATCATAGACTCACCTTCACCTGCAAATGCAAACCCTGCAAATGCTACCATAAGAAGAAAAAACTTTTTCATAAAAAGCTCCTATAAGAATTTTTCCGGAAAAAAACGCTCCGGCGACGCTGCAAAGTCCGTTCGGCTTGCGTATCCCTACTTATCACTCTGCGGCAAAATTTTACTCTCTTTTTCGTAAATTTTCGTTTAAATAGACATCAATCGATCGGCTTGGCCAATTCCAGAGATATTTTGTGCCCATCTTGTGATTTGACGACCACCTCTATCTCTTGGCCTTCGCGCAGTAGATCGCTTGGATGAGCGATGCGCCCACGTGAAATTTTGGAGATATGAAGTAGCCCATCCACTCCTCCCGGCAACTCTACGAACGCTCCAAAATCGACGATCTTTTTGACCTTTCCTTTTATAGGCTTATCGGTTTCAAAAACCGGTATCTCCTTTTTGGGGGCACCCTTTTTGGCAATCTCTTTTATGTGCTCACAGGCCGCTTTGACCTTTGCCTTGCTTGGGCCGGTCACTTTCACTTCACCCTTTTTCTTGTCCAGATCCACATTCACCTCGAACTTTTCGATAATCTCGCGGATCGTCTTGCCTGCCTGACCGATGATATCGGCGATTTTGTGCGGCTCGATGTGGAAGATTTCACTGCTTGGCAGCACCTCTTCGTTCACCTCTATATTTTGTGCGGCCTCCTCCATGATCTTCAATATATGAAGTCGTGCATCTTTGGCCTGCATAAGCGCATCTTTCAAAAGCTCCGTGCTCACACCCCCGAGTTTGATATCCATCTGCAGTGCGGTTATCCCATCTTCACTTCCGGCAACTTTGAAATCCATATCGCCATCATGATCTTCAAGACCCATAATATCGGTGAGAATCGCCTCTTTCTCTCCCTCGACCACCAGGCCCATCGCTACACCTGCTATCAGCTTCAAAATCGGCACGTCCGCAGCCTTGAGAGCCAACGATCCGCCACAGACGGTGGCCATCGAAGAGGAGCCGTTTGATTCGAGTATTTCAGAAACCAAGCGGACGATCATATCAAGCTGTGTCTTGTCGAGCGAAGGCTCCAGGGCTCTTTTTGCCAGGTTCCCATGACCCAATTCACGTCTGCCTGGAGGGCCCACACGTGAAGCTTCACCCACGCTGAATCCAGGAAAATTATAGTGGACCATGAACTCTTCGTAACTTGTACCCTTGCCGGTAATCCGCTCATACATTTGCGCATCCTGGCGATTACCCAGAGTACATGTCACCAATGCCTGTGTTTCACCGCGGGTAAAGAGGCACGAGCCGTGCACGCTTGGCAACAGGTTGGTTTCGATCTCAATGGGGCGCACATCTTTCAAGCCGCGCCCATCGGCACGCCTTCCCTCTTCGACGATCATAGTGCGGACTCGTCT
>JAMOOM010000116.1 GCA_027065515.1 Campylobacterales bacterium | reverse complement strand
ATTGGTTGCGGGAGGAGGATTTGAACCTCCGACCTTCGGGTTATGAGCCCGACGAGCTACCAAACTGCTCTATCCCGCGACAGAAGAAAGTGGATGGGGTGGAGGGACTCGAACCCCCGAATGACTGGACCAAAACCAGTTGCCTTACCACTTGGCGACACCCCATTGATTCAGGAGGCAATTGCCTGTTCGTGGGCAGAATTATAATGCAAAAACTGTGCGTTGTCAAGGCTTTTTGGATATAATTTTCAAAAATTACAAACAGAGGGAAAATATATTATGCCGATTCAACGCGTACAGCAGGCTATCGAGGATATCAAACAGGGAAAAATGGTAGTAATGATCGATGACGAGGATCGTGAAAACGAGGGTGATCTTGTATATGCAGCAACATTCTCCACGCCCGAAAAGGTCAACTTTATGGCATCGGAAGCAAAAGGACTTATCTGTGTATCAATCTCCAAGGAGATTGCCGATAGACTCAATTTGCAACCCATGGTGCAACATAACGATTCACAGCACGAAACGGCTTTTACCGTATCAGTCGACGCACGCGACGCCACGACGGGAATATCCGCTTTCGAGCGCGATATGACCATAAAGCTTCTGGCCAACCCCATCAGCTCTCCTGAAGACCTCGTGCGGCCAGGCCATATTTTTCCGCTCGTAGCCAAAGAGGGTGGGGTGCTGGTGCGCACCGGACATACCGAGGGTTCTGTCGATTTATGCAAGCTTGCAGGCTTGTCGCCCGCGGCAGTCATCTGTGAGATTATGCGCGAAGATGGGCAGATGGCACGTCGTGACGATCTGGAAGCTTTCTCCAGAAAGCATGGACTCAATATAGTATATATATCGGACATTGTCGAGTACCGATTGCGCAACGAGCGGCTTGTCCACCTGAAAAGGGAAGAGACGATCGAATTTTTCGATACAAAAGTGACAAAAAAAACGTTTATCGATCATGAAGAAAAAGAGCACTATGCCATTATCTTCTATAAAATACATGAAACTGAAAATATTCGTTTTCACAATATTGGCCGGGATGTAGATTTGCTCCTAAGCCAGAGCAGATACAACCAGTTGATCCACTCGATCGACTATCTCAAGCACAATGGTGGGATTATTGTTTTCCTCGATACCGAAGGAGCTTTGGCCGGTGACGAGATGAAAGAGTACGGGATCGGGGCCCAGATTTTAGCGGAACTCGGAGTCAAAAATATTCGTTTGCTGGTATCGAACAAGGGCAAGGAGTTCGTTGGCTTGGGAGGCTTTGGTCTTAATATCATCGAAGAGATCGAATTGGCATGAAAATACGCGTCTATTACGAGGATACGGATGCAGCCGGAATTGTCTATTATGCAAACTATCTCAAGTATTGCGAGAGAGCAAGGAGCGAGCTCTTCTTTTCACGCGGCCTGCTGCCGCAGAGTAGCGAAGGGTACTTCGTGGTCAAGCATCTTGAGGCCGATTACAAAGGATCCGCCAAACTCGGTGATCTACTTGAAGTAAAAAGCCGCCTCGTTGAAAAAAGGGCGGTTTCCGTTGTTTTGGAGCAGACTGTCGCCCTGGACAGCACAATGCTGTTTCAAATGAATATCAAACTGGCCTACCTCCATAACGGGCGCCCTGTCAGGATTCCCCTAGAAATCTACTCACTCTTCCAGGATGGATAAACTCTCTTCATCAATTTCCATTTCGGACTCAGGCAAAGGCCTGGGTACAAATCTAAAAAGACCTGCATCGTAAAGTCTCGTATCGTAATTCAAAGAGTTGTTTTGAAAATTTTCATTGGCTATTCTGGGCTCTGTCATTCTGTTTGCAAAGATGGCGTCGAGACCTACCACTGTGGCATAGTTGATCCAGTTGAACCTGATGTCCTGATCAACAAGAGCGATCTCTTCGGTCACTACAGGATCCGCCTCCCCTATAGAGCTGGCGATAACCATCGTATCCCGATCGTGATACTGTGTAAGTGTCAAAAGAAGGGGTGAATAGTTGATCTGGGTGCTCAATACATGCTCAGGCTTGAAGTCAGCCAAAGTAAGCTGGGAAAGAAAGAGGCTGCTTTTGACTACAGGAGTGTTCAAAAAGATATCCGATTGATTCAGATCATCGTACCGTTCGATCAGATTTTTGTAATATCCGCTCTTTGTCAATACGATCTGACGCTCCACATCTATATGTATTGCTACAAGCTGTGAAAGCATTTGCGACACCGAAGATTGGTCGGACACAGTAATTTTAGTCGTATTTTTTTCGGTCAAAAGCGAAAGCGTTTCAATCTGGCTCTCGTAGTCGATTCCACCAAAATATACCATATCGTTTTGACATACGACCCTGTTTTTATGGAGTGTAGGTATATATAACCTGGTATGAATCGCCTGGTCGCAACAAAATTGCGCACCTTTGGGAGTGAGTGGCGCTACAACCAGGTCGAAACTGTTTTGCTCCACCTGTTCTATCGCCGAAAAAAGCGATGCATCGGATTCATCTTCGATCACGATCGTGTCCATCTTGAAAGGCACACCTCTCGTTAAAAGAAATGCAAGCGCGCTATTGGTCGTCGATGCGGCATATTTCCCTATAATCTTATATGGGATTATAAATGCGACATGCAAGGCACCTCCACCGAATATTTTGCTTTTTAAAGAAAAGAGTGCCATGTAGTTTTGGCGCAACTGCCGAAGCTCGGGGTTTTTGGTCCCAAAAGATTTAGCCAAAAATGTAAAAATTTCTCCCTTTTCAAGCGCTTCATAGAGAGCATCATCGTCATATATTTGTGGATCGAGGTCTATGATCGTATTGGAAGGTAGCGGTATGGGAGAAAGGAGCTGGCTCTGGGAAAAAAGAGCGGTATATATAAGTACTGCAAGAATCAGTTTTCGCATAACAACCTCTTTATTTTCAAAAGATCCTGGTAGGACTCTTTTTTCGCGGAAGGGTTTCTCAAAAGATAGCTGGGATGATATGTAGGCACAAGTTTATAGCTCCCCATGTCGATAATTTCACCACGCACTTTGGTGATGCCGCTTTTGTCTCCAGTCAGATAGTGGTATGCTGTTGCTCCCAGGGCCACGATGATCTTTGGCCCGATAATCTCTATCTGTTTCATCAGATAGGGAAGACAGGTGAATGCCTCTTCTGGTTTTGGAGTTCTATTCTTCGGGGGGCGGCACTTGACAATATTGGTAATATATACATCGCTTCTGGGGATCTCTATAGCGTTTTCTATCATTTTGGTAAGAACATCTCCCGCTCGCCCTACGAACGGCCTGCCGGATATATCCTCCTGTGCGCCAGGTCCCTCTCCTACAAACATCAATTTCGCTTGCGGGTCACCCTCTCCAAAAACCGTTTTCGTCCTGGTCTTGCTAAGCGCGCAAAGCTGACATTGCGATACGATGCGTTCCAGTAATTTAAGGTCATTGGGAAGTGAAGGCTGGGATGGAATACGCTTTTCGACCATTGGTATATATTTGACACCAAGTTGTTTGAGTTGATACAGACGTTTGAGCTGCAGTGCATTATAAAGGCGATTCATGTAGTGGAGTTTAGAGGAAAAGGGGTTAAAAAGAGGTTAGAAACAAACAAAAGAGCGCCATAAAGGCACTCTTATTTTACTATTCGGTGACTTCTACGGCAACCGGCTCGTTTTCCCACAATCCATGCTTGGTGCAGTAAGCCTGTGCAACCAGATTCAATTTATTACCCGTAGGCACTATGTTGAATGTTACTTCGGCATGGCCCTTGTGGCCTTGTCCGCCAAGCGTACCCGCAGTGAAAGTTACCTCTCCAAGCAGTGTTTCGCCATCAAAGAGACGAATGCTTTGAATAAAATGGTCCGGATCGTCCGGGTGAGTGTACTCTTTGCCCATAACGACGCGCACAGGAAACTTCTCCCCTTTTTTTGCAGTTGAATCGCAATATATAAAAGGTGAGTGGCGGTCGATATAATCTTTTTTCGCCTCTCTCTCGACGGTGTCGATATCTACATATCTGTTTACTTTAGGCATTTTGTCTCCTTTTTATCGAATGGTGTAACATGGATATTCTATCATCATCAGTTTAAATAGGATAAATTCTCATCTAGTTACTTTTAGCATTAAGATAAGGCTAATAAAAGAAATTCGCGCCATGCGTGGTTATACAAAATTCACTTCCGCTACGTTATGCTGCAAGCCAAGCTCTTTCGGGTCTATCCCAAGCGCCAGGCCGACCAGTTGCGGCAGGTGCAGAACCGGCAGTGCGATATCACGCCCCATCTCTTTTGCCACTGCATGCTGCTTGACATCCATATTCAAATGACACAACGGGCATGGCGTTACCATCATATCCGCATTGTTGTCGATCGCATCCAAAAGCGCCGTTCCGGTAAGCCGGTTTGCAGTTTTTGGCGCCTGCAAGTCGGCATGAAATCCACAACACTTGTTTTTGCTTTCATAATCTACACTTTTGCCCTGTAGCGCTTCTATAAGACGGTCAAGAGACGTAGGGTTGTAGGGATCTTCTCCATCATTGTATTTCGCCATCAACGGCTCGGTCGAAAAAGCCTCTTCACCACCACCTTCACCGACATCCTCTTCTATTATTTTACTGTTATGCTTGTGATGAATATGGCTTGGGCGGATATTGTGGCAACCATAGAAAGCCGCGATATTGAAATCATTCAGCGGCTTTTCGACCATTTCAGACAACCTGTCAAGACCGAAATCATCGATGATTGCATATAGAAAGTGGCGGACGGAACTGGTGCCCTTGTATTCCAAGCCCACTTCTGCAAGCTTTTCGTTCACTTGTGACTTTAGGTCTTCGTCGCTGTCGAGTCGCTCTTTCGTCATTACAGTATTCAGCTGGCAGGTATTGCAAATGGTAACCATATCCAAATCCTGCTTTTCTGCATAACAGATATTGCGTGCATTGAGCACGAGTGAGAGAAAATCGTCGAAATCCTGCAGATGGCTCGCGCCGCAGCAGCTCGCTTCGTCCAGCAATACCAATTCGATACCCAGTTTTTTTGCCACCGCCATGGTTGACATCAACAGTTCCGGGGTCGACTCCCGTGCTGTACATCCTGTATAGAGTGCATATTTGAGTTGTGCCATAGTCGTTCCCCTTAAAATTTGACTTTCGATGATGATTTGATGAGTGTTTTGATCTCGTCGAGTTTTTTTGATTTGGGCATGTTCCAAGGCATCACGATTTTTCCTTTTTTGAACATGGCGATCGCTTCGGGCAGGTGTTTCATGACTCCGATATTGCCTTCCGAATAACGCACCAACTCGCCCTCGTCAAGCAATCCGTGTTTTTTGATGGAGTGTTTGAACCCAACGGCATGGCGTGTGGCAACATTGTCTTCCGCCAAGCCCTCTTCGAAGAGCTGGTTGTGCAGCTTCGTGATCTTTCCGATAGGATCTACATCTTTTGGACACGCCTCGGCACATTCGTAGCATTTCACACAATCCCATATACCGGGACCCATTTTCCGTACGGTTTTCAAGCGATCCTCTTTTGCGGTATCGCGCACATCGGCATTGAAGCGATATACTTTTGCAAACTGCGCAGGGCCGAAATACTCTTCGTTCACTTCCACAACAGGGCATGAATAGTAGCAATTGCCGCACTGTATGCAGTAATCCGCTTCCAACAGATCCTCCGCTTCTTCCGGCGAGACACGTATCTCTTCTGCAGGATGTTCGTCTATCTCCGCCTCGAGCCACGGCTTGAGTTTTTTATGCTTACTCCAGAAATCTTTTTTGTCTATGATCATATCTTTGACGACGCGTTTTTTGCTAAGTGGTTCCAGCAACAGTGTATCTGTTTTGAAGGTATCTACCAACTCCCACACATTCTGCTTGCATGAGAGCACCGCTTTGCCGTTGACTTTGATCGAGCAGCTTCCGCAGATACCATGCCTGCAGCTTCGTCTGTAGCTGAAGCTTCCATCCATTTCCCATTTGATACGGTTGAGAATATCGAGCACCAGCTCATCTTTCCCCACTTCCAGTTCGTAGGTTTTGAAATAGGGCAGAAAGTCCGTCTCGGCATTGAAGCGAAAAGTTTTAAAAATCAGTTTTTTTGTTTCACGTTCTGTTTGCATACCAAATCCTTAATATTTCCGCTCTTGCGGTTCGAATTTTCCAAGTGTCACATCGGCATACGTCAGATCGATGCCGCCTTCTTCGTTCATTGTCGCAAATGTATGTTTCAGGAATTTTTCATCGTCACGGTTTGGATAATCTTCTCGATAATGCGCGCCTCTACTCTCTTTGCGCGCAATCGCCCCCTCCACGATGAAAGTGGCGTAATCGAGCATATGGCCGAGCTCTATCGCCTCCTGAAGGTCAGTATTGAAAATTTTTCCTTTGTCGTCGATGCGGATATTTTTGTATCGAGTGCGAAGCTCTTTGAGAATTTCCCGCTGTTTGAGCATCGTCTCCTCCGTGCGGAACACTCCGGCATTTTCCATCATGGATTGTTGCAGCTCGTTACGCAACTTCGGAACGGATTCGGTTCCGTTGTTGTTGATGCAAAATGCGATTTCATCGAGCATTCTTTGGGCATCCTCTTCTTTTACAAGGTGACATTCGAGCCTGTCGCTTTCCAGGTCTTCGACGATATGCTTGCCCACATGACGGCCGAAAAAGAGCGCTTCAAGAAGTGAATTGGCGCCCAAACGGTTTGCACCGTGGACACTGACGCACGCACATTCGCCGGCCGCATAGAAACCACGAACGATCTCGTCTGGATTTTTTCGTACATGCCCATCGATATCCACAGGGATTCCACCCATCGAGTAGTGGGCTGTAGCTGCGATATGGATCGGCTCTTTGATCATATCCTGGCCAAGGAATGTAAGGGCAAGATCACGAAGTTCCGGGAGGCGTTCCATAATGATCTTTTCGCCCAGATGAGTAAGGTCTATGGCGACTGCATCCCTGTTGGGGCCTACGCCGCGTCCTTCGAGTATCTCTTTGGTGATGGCACGGCTGACGACGTCGCGAGGCGCAAGCTCCATCTTTTCAGGAGCATACTTCTCCATGAATCGTTCACCAAGGCTATTGTAGAGGCGTCCACCCTCACCGCGTGCCGCTTCCGAAATAAGAATACCGCTGCCTGCAAGCCCCGTGGGGTGAAACTGTACAAACTCCATATCTTCAAGAGGCAGGCCGTGACGCGCGACGATGGAGAGCCCGTCACCCGTATTCGCATGGGCGTTGGAGCTGATTTTGAAAGCGCGCGCATAACCGCCGGTGGCGAACATCACCGCTTTTGCATTAAAAATTGCAGGCTCCAGATCGCGGATATTGTAGGCTACGACCCCTTTGGCAACCCCGTCTTCATAGACGATATCGGCGACATACCATTCATCGAAAAAAGTGACATTTTCACGATCGGCCTGCTCGTAGATCGTCTGAAGAAGCGTAAGGCCTGTACGGTCTTTCGCATAACATGCGCGCGGTTTGCTTTGTCCGCCGAAAGGGCGCTGGGCTATTGTACCATCCTCTTTTCGGCTGAAAGCGGCGCCGGAATTGGCGATCCATCGAATCGTCTCGGGTGCTTTGGTGCACATCAGCTCCACCGCATCCTGGTCCGCCAGATAATCGCTTCCTTTGACCGTATCGAACATATGAAGCTCTATATCGTCATCTTCGCTAAGCGCGGCGTTGACGCCGCCCTGGGCGGCACCAGAATGGCTGCGAAGGGGATGAAGCTTGGTAAGCACGGCCACTTTTTTGCCGGCGCGTTGAAGCTCGCGCGCGGCTGCCAGGCCGGCGAGCCCGGCTCCGACAATCACTACATCGTATTTATGTATCTGTACACTCATGTTGGGCACATCCTTTATATGATATGGCATAGATGAGTCAATTATACACGTTTAGGCTATAAAAAAGTTTAATTGAAGGGAGAGAAATCAAACAGGAATACTTTGATGTTACATAAAGAGACAGATACGATATAATCGCACTTATGAATAAAGAGGACTATTTTATCGGTTGCTTCTCCAAAAGCCCTTTTATTGGCGACGATGCGGCCGTATTGGGCGATATATGCATCAGCCAAGACGCTTTTTTTGAAAACGTCCACTATAAAAGAGAGTGGATGAGTCTATACCAGATCGCACAAAAAGCGATGCTCGTCAACATATCCGATGCGATCGTCATGAACGCCAGACCCAGATACGCCCTTCTTACCGTAGCGATACCGAGGCACTATTCCCGAGCCGAGCTCAAAGAGCTCGCAGATGGGTTTCAAGAAACTGCAGACGCATACGGCATCACGATTATAGGTGGAGATACGATAGCCAATGTCAAGCTGGATATCTCCGTTACTATTTTGGCCGACTGTAAAAAGCCCATATTGCGAAGCGGCATGCAAGAAGGGGATCTGCTCGCCTATACAGGGAGACTCGGCACAAGTATGCGTGATCTGAAAAGGCTTTTGCGCGGTCACAGAATATCGCCCAAATCCCGCTTCATTCATCCGGTACTAAGAGAGGATTTTTTTTTCGAAGCTGCCTCTTTCATCAAAAGTGCGATGGATATCTCCGACGGTCTCTTTCACGATCTGGAGAAGTTGCATCGCGCCAATCGCCTTGGATTTGATTTTTTTACCCCTATCCCAAAACGTGTCGGATGCAGCGGAGAGGAGTTTGAAATACTTTTCGCTTTCGACCCACGCAATTTATCTGTTATCGAAAATATTGCCAAAAAAAACCGCACACCTCTTACGGTATTCGCCAGGGCGGTGCGAAAGCCATACAAAAATCCATGCCCACCCAACCATTTCTAGCAAACACATAACACCAATCAAGGAACAGGAACAGAATATCATGAAATTAGACAGACTATATCCACTCTCTCACTCTCCGATCGAGTTTCACTTTCGGCAGACACCATCCGATTTCGTCGTTACGGAGGTGCCTCTTTATCCATTCAGTGGCTATGGCGAGCACCTGATACTGAAAATTCGCAAAAAAGGGCTGACCACATGGCAGATGCTTGAAATTTTAAGCGCGCACATCGGCACAAAAGTACGGGATATCGGATATGCCGGCCTTAAAGATAAAGACGCGATGACGATTCAGCATATCTCTATAAACAAAAAACATGAAAAAGCGCTTGAAAATTTCTCGCATGAGCAGATCAAAATTCTCGAGACTACATATCATGACAACAAATTGCGTATCGGACATCTAAAAGGAAACCGTTTTTTCATTCGTCTCAAAAAAGTCAGCCCTACCGATGCGAAAAAGATCGATTCTCTTCTGGAATGGATCGAGAAAAATGGCATGCCCAACTATTTCGGGTGGCAAAGATTCGGCAAAGAGGGGGACAATTTTGAGACTGCCAGGCAGATCATAGATGGTAAACTCAAAATGCGAAACCGCAAAAAGCGCGATTTTTTGATCAACGCCTACCAGTCCCATCTTTTCAACCTTTGGCTTTGCAAGCGAATCGAAATTTCCCGACTTTTTGCAGGGCTCGCCCCCAAAGAGCTGCAAAAAGTCTTCGTATGGGGTGATGAAATTATCAAAACTATACACAAAGAGCCTCACTTCTTCAAGCTTCTGCCAGGCGATATAGTAGAGCACTACCCTCATGGAAAACTTTTTACTGTCGATAATCTGCATGAAGAAGCCAAAAGATTCCAGGCAAGAGATATCAGCCCCACCGGGCTTCTTTCTGGAGAAAAAGCCACTCACGCAACAGGGCTCGCCTGGGAGATCGAAAAAGATTTCGTCGAAGAGGTGCCTGCCAGAGGATCTCGCCGATATGCATGGATATGGCCAAAAGAGATT
>JAMOOM010000115.1 GCA_027065515.1 Campylobacterales bacterium | reverse complement strand
AAAGAGATCAAGGCTTTGCAGCTCGAAGAGGAGATAGCCAAAGAGCAGCTCGATTTCGCCCATGAAGAGATAGGGCGTCTCGAAAAGCTGATCGAAACCAGAAAAGCGGAAATAGAGGCGAAAAAAGCGGAACTCGAAGCTTTGAAAGAAAAAAGCGCACTCTTGAAAGAAGAGGTCGAAAAAGAGCTGGCCGAAATCGAAAAAGAGAAACAGGAGCTCTTTGCCAAAAAGCAGGAGCTGGTTTCCAAAATGAGCCAAAAGATTCTGGCCTTTTACGACAAGATACGCCGTTGGGCCAAAAACACTGCTGTAGTACCTGTAAGAAAACAGGCATGCATGGGTTGCTTTATGAAGATCAACGATAAAACCTATGCAGAAGTGATCAAAGGCGAAGAGATAGTCACCTGCCCGCATTGTGGACGCATTCTCTATCTGGAAACAGAAAAAGAAGAAGCCCCCACTGAATAATCGACTCTTTCTTGCCCTCTATGCGCTCGCCGTATCGGGGGCATACCTCCTCTCTCTTCCTTTCATACTCATATTCTCATTCCAGAAAAAGTATAAAGAGTCGCTGCCTGCCAGGTTTTTTCTATGGAAAAATAGGCCATTGCCAGAGAATTCCATATGGTTTCATGCCTGTAGCTTTGGAGAGACACGCGCTCTTATGCCCATTCTGGAGGCTTTTTCGAAAAAGCATCCAGAAGAGAAGATCGTATTTACTTCGACAACGAACACTGGACATGACGAGGCCAAAAAGATCTCTTCGGTTGCCAGATATCTCCCTTTTGAGCCATTGCTATGGTTTTGGACAAAACAGCAGAAGGTTTTGGTGGTGATGGAGGCAGAACTATGGTATCTGCTCTTTTATGCGGCAAAACGTAAAGGAGCCAGAACCTTGCTGGTCAATGCCAGAATATCGGATCGAAGCTATCCGAAATATCGTCGTTTTTCATGGTTTTACCGCCATCTTTTCAGGCATGTGGATGCAGTGTTTGCCCAAAGTGCCACCGATAAAGAGCGGCTCGAAGCGCTGGGTGCACACAATGTTTCGGTTGTCGGCAACATCAAGCTAGCCGCTACCGCGCGCACAACAAGAGAATATCGAAAACCAGAAGGCCTCGTCGTTACAGCGGCAAGCACTCACGATGGAGAGGAAAAGCCGATAATAGACGCCTTTTTGGAATTCAAAAAGCATCATCCGGAGGCGAAGCTTTTGATCGTTCCACGCCATCCTGAACGCTTCGAGAAAGTGGCCGATATGGCTGAACGGATCGCCTCGGATAAAGGAGTGGGATTTTCGCGCTGGAGTGTCGAAAAGAGTCTGAAAGATGATATCGTTTTGATCGATGCGATGGGAGAGCTCGTAAATTTCTATGCAATAAGCGATATCGTCATTCTCGGCGGGGCGTTCGTGCCGGCCG
This sequence comes from Campylobacterales bacterium, assembly GCA_027065515.1. Lineage (GTDB taxonomy): Bacteria > Campylobacterota > Campylobacteria > Campylobacterales > Hydrogenimonadaceae > Hydrogenimonas. Next base: position 433 of record JAMOOM010000115.1, on the reverse strand, counting down.
GCGGACACAATCCTGTGGAGGTGCTTCCTTTTGGCTGCAAATTGGTGAGCGGACGCCATATCTTCAACCAGCGTGCAATCTTCTCTCAAATGGAAGGAGCGATATTTTGCGACGCGGATGCCATAGCGCAGGCCTTGGAGGAGGCGATTGGCGCCCCTGTACTGCACCTTGAAAAAAGTCTCTCCATAGATCCTATATTGAAAGAGATCGAACATGTGGTATGATATGCGAACGGATTATATCGATATTTTCATCAATGCCCGTCCGGCCAGCAGCCGAAACGAAATCGTGGGGATTTTTGACGATACGTTAAAGATCAAGGTGAAAGCTCCGGCCGTGGAGGGTGCGGCGAACAAAGAGCTCGTCAAGTTTCTATCCAAGCGATTCAAAGTCCCCAAAAGTCACATTCTGTTCGTTTCCGGCGAGACTTCCA
>JAMOOM010000114.1 GCA_027065515.1 Campylobacterales bacterium | reverse complement strand
CAACGAAGCTGGGAGAGATTTTGGACAGAATGCTTCCGGCCGGATCCATAACAGGAACGCCCAAAAAGAGGACATGCGAGATTATAAACAGCGTAGAGTCTCACGAAAGGGGCTTTTTTACAGGGGTATTTGGGGTATTCGACGGCCAAAGCGTAGATAGCGCGGTAATGATCCGTTTTATAGAGCGTACCGAAAACGGCATGATCTACAAAAGCGGCGGAGGTATCACGATCGACAGCGACGCCGCCGCTGAATACCAAGAGATGATCGACAAAATCTATCTCCCGCTTTGATACTATCTATGCCTGTGTGCGACGAAGCTGTGATAAAGCTCTTCAAATCCCACTTCACTTGCGTTTTCGACCTCTTTCATACGCTCGATCGCATCACGATACGCCTTCTCGTCGAGCCACTCGTGTACGGCCTCTTTGACGCCCTGATGCACGATAGCGTGGTAACGCGATACATCTTCGATCGTTTTCGGGTCATCTTTGATTTTGGATTTGTTCTTTTCAAACCATTTTCCGAACCGACAGCCATTTTCATCGACAAGTTCCGGCCTCTCTCCTCGTATAAACGCTTTGTAAGCGAGAAGCTTGAATAGAATATGATCCATTTTGCCGATACCTATTCCCATCTCGTTTCTCACGTCCTCTGTAATGTTCTTGATTCGATGCGAATTGTCGATTACATGCTCGAGCTCGCTGAAGAATGCGGTCAGTTTATCCTGGATAGATTTGCCGCTATCTCTGAACCGCTCCGTCACATCCATGATATCCGAAGTGTTCTGCTTGAGCTGTCCGATATTTATCTCGACCTCCTGCGTCGCTTTTTGAGTGCGCTCGGCCAGCTTCCTCACCTCGTCCGCTACGACGGCGAACCCTCTGCCGTGCTCTCCGGCTCTGGCCGCTTCTATCGCCGCATTGAGCGCCAGCAGATTCGTCTGATCGCTGATATCCTTGATCAGTCCAATAATCTCGCCGATCGAGTGTACGCTTTCGGTAAGTGCGCCGGCTCCGTTTTCTAGATTGTTGGTCTCTTGGTCTATCTCATCGACCGTAGCGTTCACGCCATCGCGCTCTTTTTCGACATTTTCGATTCTTTGGGAGGTTTGAGCGTTCAGCTCCCCCGCTTCCGCCAGCATCTCATCGTTGCTCTCCATTATGGCTCGAGTGAAACGAATACCGCTTTCATAAGAATTTATCAGCATATTGATGACTTCATCTTTTATTTCGGTAGTCTCGGCATTTGTACTTCCCATATTTTGCCTGCGCGCTTCTTCCAACTCGTTTTGGGCTGCAGCCAACTCACCCTCGAGGCGGCCGATCTTTGCCTCGAGCTCTTCGATCCTTCGATTCTCTTTTTCGCAATTACCAAACAATCCCATTGTGCAGTATCTCCTTTGATTTTTTTAAACAGTGTTGTAGGCTCGATCTCCCGCATCGCCGAGTCCTGGAACGATATAGGCATCTTTGTTGAGTTTCGGATCGATCTGGGCTATATGCACATCGACATCCGGAAACGCTCTTTCTATACGCTCGACCCCTTCTTTGGCGCCGATAACGTTGAGGGATACGATCCGCGCAGGAGCTCTTTGTCTTAAAAGCGTCAATGCATCGTGCAAAGATCCTCCCGTGGCCACCATCGGATCGACAAGAATAACCGTTTTATCTTCTATATCGGGAATACGGTCGTAGTAGAGTCGGCTTTTGAAACTCTCTTCGTCGCGTTTCATCGCCAAAAAACCGCCTTCTACGCCATCGAGAGCAGCCATTACACCCTCCTGCATCGGCAGTGCGGCACGAAGAATGGCGACACAGACGATATTGCCCTCGTCGATGAACTCTCCGGTGA
>JAMOOM010000113.1 GCA_027065515.1 Campylobacterales bacterium | reverse complement strand
CCGGAAGGCACGTTCCTTGGGCCGAACGACCGCCGCGTGCAGTCGGAGATCAACTACAAGACCAAAGAGTACGCGAAGATAGCGGTAGAGAAGCTTCCCTACTACGCGAAACTCTACAACGCGCCGAACCTCGATCAGCTGGACTACATCCTCAAACCGTTCGAAGCGGCGGCGTCGATGAAACTAAAGGGAGGCTACCCGATGGTGAAGATGGGGGCTTCGTTCGACGAGGTGACGAAGGAGACGAAGGCGGAGTGGGAGGATCTTCTCGAATATTTCGCCATCGGGCTTTCGGAGACGAGCAGGCTGCTGGAAGGACGGGTCTACGCTGCGCTTACCCAGCACTTCTCCGACTATTTCCTGGCCCGTGTCAACAAGTTCGTAGCGCACCATCCGTTGATCGTCAAGGGGCAGATATTCGACCGATACCAGCTCTTCGAGATAGAGCGCAGGGATTTTGGCAAGCGGTACCTCGACGCCGGCGACGAGGAGACGGCGAAGCGCTTCATCCCCGTCAAGACCAGCTACGAAAACTACAGGCTGAACGCCGAGTCGGTCATAAAGAAGTGGGAGCGGGAACTCCCCAAGACGGGAATCCCCGAAGAGGAGTGGAAGCCGCTGATCGAAGAGTACAAGGCTCTGCGCCTGAAGGATCGAATGCCTTCGCTGCGGGACATACAGCGTTCTTTTGGCATTTCCATCAAGATTAGAAAAATGCTGGAAGCCACCACGGCCTAATTTTCAATCTCCCTGCACTTTCTCCGCATCCACAAACCGGGGCTGCTTCTCCGGCACTTTCCACTTGTCGATGTCAGTCGCACGTATACTCCTCTTTGTCTTTCCGATCAATCCGCCTCTGGCGGCCGGCGTATATCCTTCGAAGAAAGTGTATTTACTTGTGTCGAGGGTGCCGTTTCGCGCAGTGGCAAGATTGCGAATCGCACTCTTGCCCCCAAACAACCCGAAAATGGTGTTGACAAGGTCTTTGCCCGCCGAAGAGAATCCGGCTGCGACCATCCGCTCGTTCGCCGTCGAGCCCCTTGTGGCGAGGTACTCCATCTGTCCGCCGTAGTCGACGTTGTGGCTTGCGCGTGCGCCGAGGCCGCGCTGCATAGCAATCGCCCGATCCTCCGCTCCCAGTCCCTGGAAGATGTTGTCGAACAGGCGTCAATGCGGCGAAAAATATAAGAGTCCACCTCCTTTATATGGCGGGGTATCAAATCAGCTCTTGAAAAACTTCCTATTTTCAGGATTGCTCAAAAAGCTCTCCAAAGAGCTCTGGATGCCCGAATCATCTTTTTGCGCCGTAACCTTTTTTGGTATCGGCTGCGCCATATTTATGAGAAGCGGAGTCTCTTCCACCAGTAGCTGAAGTACCGCCAATATGGGCATCGTAACGATACTTCCGAAATTCTCTGGACCGAATCCAGCTTCGAAAAAGAGTGTTCTCTCTTCTACCTGAAAACTTTCGAATGTAAAACCGGCGACCATGAAAAGAGTGACCTCCGGGAGTGCCGAAGCGATCTCTTCGGGTAATGGCGGATCGAAAGAGACATGTTCGAGATTGCAAAGCAGCCCGAAAGGTTGATCTTTTTCCAATAGATAAAGAAGCATATCTTTGATGTGCTCCTCCATCATCTGCCCGAACTCCTCTTCTTTTATCAAATCGATGAGCATTCAAACCCTTTTTTATGCAATTATACCATTCCTTATCGGTAGAAATCCGATCATCGCATTCATCAGTGCGAAGGCTTCGAATCGATCGATTTGACCGATCGGGATATCCCGTGGCGTCAAGAAACCACTGCGCAAAAGTCTCTCTCTGGTGGTTCCGCGAAGCAGGGGATTTTTCGGAGTATGCCAACGTGAGCCATCGTAAAAGGCGATATTGGCG
>JAMOOM010000112.1 GCA_027065515.1 Campylobacterales bacterium | reverse complement strand
GGCGGAGAATCTATGCTTAAGCTCTATTTCGACGAATACAGCTTTTCTGTCGCCAGAGAGTTTCTGTCGCAAAGCTCACTGTTTGGCGACACCAACCTGCTCTATGTCAAAAGCGATAGAAAAATCCCAAAAAAAGAGCTCTCCCATCTTGTAGACCTGGCGTATCGCAACGCCAACAATTTTTTCATCTATGCATACCTGGGCAGCGAATTCAAAACTATGACGGGCGCCTTTTCGAAAAAGGCAAACGCCGAACATGTCCGGTTTTTCCCCGCGTCTTTGGGCGAAGCCTCTCAGGTGGTTCAACATCAGGCGAAAAAGCTTGGCGTAGATATGGACCGCTACGCCATAGAGCATCTGCTGCTCTCTTTGAACCTAAACCTCTCTATGGCCGTAAGCGCACTCGAAAAACTTTCGATTCTCGAAGGACCCATCGGCGCAAAAGAGATAGACGAGCATATCTTCTCTCTAGCTCCAATGGCTATGGAGACCTTTCTCTTTTCGCTCTTTTCGAAAAAACCTCTAATAGAAACTTTGCATCATATGCAGCAGCTCGGCGAAGACGAATTTGCCATACTGCGGGCGCTGGATTACTTCATAAGCCAGCTTTTTCTATACCACTCATACATAAAGCTCCACGGCACACCCGATGCACGCGCAATCCTCGGGTACGCGCCTCCCAAATATCTTGTGGATAGATATGCCACACTGGCACTGAAAATTTCGACTGAAAATTTCGAAAAAATAGTCGATACTCTGGCCAAAGGAGAGCTGTCGATCAAGAGAGCAGGAAACACGAGTCAAAAAGAGACACTTTTGTTTTCAACATTAATAAAAATTAAATCTTTCTTAGGATAAAATCGCCTTGCTCTTTGCTCTTTCCTGACCATTCAGGGACAGGAGACAACCGTGAGGGCTACAAACCACAAGGAGATCATACACAATGACAAGACATTACGAGACACTCTTCGTCGTCAAACCGACATTGACGGAAGAAGAGATCAACTCACAGATCGAGAACGTAAAATCAATTCTCGAAAAAAACGGTGCCAATATCGCGGCTACATTCGATTGGGGAATGCGTAAACTGGCTTATGAAATCGACAAAAATCCACGTGGATACTACTATGTCATATATTACACGGCTCCAAGCAGCCTCATAAAAGAACTCGAACGAAATTTCCGTTACAACGAAGATATCATCCGTTATATGAATGTAAAATATGAAAACAAAAAAGAGGTCAATGCATGGCAGAATCTCGTAAACAAAGCGGGCGCGGCCAGTGCAAAGAAAGAGGAGACTCAAAAAGCGGCACAAAAAGCTGCCGAAGAGACCAAAGCTACCGAGCCTGCAGGCGAATCTGCACAATAAATTTTTAAAAAGGCTATTCGATGTTCAACAAGGTAATCCTGATCGGCAATCTTACACGCGATGTGGAGTTGCGATATCTTCCCAGCGGCCAGGCTCTGGCCAAATGCGGAATAGCGACCAACCGCCGCTTCAAGGATGCCAGCGGTGCGCAAAAAGACGAAACGATGTTTGTCGATTTTACCGTCTGGGGGCGTTCGGCAGAAGTTGCCAACCAATACCTCAGAAAAGGGAGCCGTGTGCTTCTTGAGGGCCGCCTCGTGCTCGAACAGTGGACAGACCAGAGCGGACAAAAACGCAGCAAACACTCCATAACCGTCGAAAACCTCAAAATGCTCGACCGTAAAGGCGAAAATGAAGGTTATACGCAGGGCGCACCGGCTCAAAGTGGCTACAATCAACCCCAGGGAGGAAGTAGCTACAGTCAGCCTGCGCCGCAAAGTGCACCGGCTCAGCAGCCCAAACAGCAGCCGGCCCAGGAGCTTCCTAGCATCGATATCGACGAAGACGAAATACCGTTCTAAAACTATTCAACAAAAGGAAACAACATGGCAGAAAGAAGA
>JAMOOM010000111.1 GCA_027065515.1 Campylobacterales bacterium | reverse complement strand
CGGGATGAACTCCAATAAAATAAGCAGCAGCAAAATAGCGGCGACGATCGATGTGTTTTTCCAGCTGCCGCTGAGCGCAGCCCATGTGTAATCCATCGCCGTGCGTATCGGGTGGCTTGAAAGAGCCGGATCCTGTAGAATTTTCATTATTTTTCCTTATGTGATTTTAGAGGTACTCTTCTCGATTTTGAAATATTTTACACAAAAATAGATTGATCTATTCTGATTGCCGCGCGATCAACCATAAAGCCGCTTGAAGAGCATCATTCCGGTAGTCGTAGCGGCGATGCACAAAACGGTATTGAGTGTCACATTGGCCGCCGCTCTTGCCCATAGGCCTCCTTGCAGCATCGTTACCGTCTCGAGCGAGAATGTAGAGAAGGTGGTGAGCGCTCCAAGCATACCGGTTACGACCAGCGCTTTTTGATGGGGGGCGATTACCGCTTCGAAATATAGCGCCGCAAAACCTATGATGAAGCTTCCGATAACATTGACGCTCAAAGTGCCCACCGGAAAAAGTACGGGTGAGAGTTTCTGCACCCATCCGCTTATCAAAAAGCGTAAAATCGCGCCGATAAACCCGCCGACGCCTATGGATAGAAGAAGCGTGAGTTGCATTCTATTTCCCCTCGGTGAATTTTGGATGGCGGTAGTCGAGCACCTCCACGTCGCTCATCGTCACCAGCCCCTCTTCGATCATATCTTTTGTGGCTTGCAAAAATGTATCTATCTTCTCTTTCGTATCGATAATCTCAATAACCAAAGGGAGTTTTTGCTTCAAGACCCAGATATTGAAAGTGTGCAGTTGCGAATGCGCACCGATGCCGGCTACCGCTTTGAATACCGTGGCCCCGGCGATCCCTTCGTTTTGACTTACCGATAGCAGCGCCTCCCAAAGAGGTTTGCCATCGTACCTGTCCTCGTTGCTTATGTAGATTCGAAGCACTTTTCGTTTACCCAAATATCGCTGCATGATAGACCTTTTATGTTTATTACGAGCTACAGGATATCTCGAAAACCGCCTCGTTGGCTCTTTTCATCGTTTCTGAAGCTTCGGCGCGAGATGCATCGTTCCCTTTTTGGATCACCTCATCGATGGTATCGTCATCGAGCTCGGCGCGTCTTTTTCGTATAGGTTCCAGCACCCTTTCGATGCTCTGTGCGCAGATCTTTTTACAATCTATACATCCGATGGAGCCAGCGCGGCAGTCTGCGTCGATCTTTTGTACGATCGCATCTTCCGTGAGCGCTTTGTGGTAGTCGAACACTAAGCACACGTCGGGATTTCCAGGATCGTTGCGCCTGACTCTTTGCGGATCGGTCTTTGCGCGCCGAAGTTTTTCCCACACCTCTTCGGGCGTATCAGATAGATAGATGGCGTTGTTGTAGCTTTTGCTCATCTTCCGGCCGTCCAGACCAGGCAGTCTGGATGTTTCGGTCAGCATCTCTTTTGGCTCTTTGAACACTTCACATGAAAAGAGGTGGTGAAAACGGCGCACTATTTCGCGCGTAATCTCAAGATGCGGCTTTTGATCTTCGCCGATAGGGACCATATCCGCTCTATAGAGCAAAATATCCGCCGCCTGCAGCACTGGATATGTCAAAAATCCCGCGGTATGGATATCCTTGTGCTCCATCTGGGCGAGCTGGTCTTTGTAGGTGGGATTTCTCTCCAGCCATCCAAGCGGGGTGATCATATTCAAAAGCACGTAAAGCTCCGCATGCTCTTTGATTGCGCTCTGGACGAAAAGTGTCGATTTCGACGGATCGATTCCTGCGGCGATCCACTCCTTGACCAGGTTCCGTCCAAGCTCTTTTAGGTTGAGTTTGTCTTCGTAGCTCGTCGAGAGCGCATGCCAGTCCGCAACGAAGAAGTGACACTCATGAGTCTCTTGGAGCGAGATCCAGTTTTTTAACACTCCCAGGTAGTGTCCGAGATGAAGTTTGCCCGTAGGGCGCATTCCGCTGACGATTCGCATCTTTTATCCTTAGATTTGATATTGCGATTATAGCCAATCGACGCTTTTAGTTGCGTTTAACCACGCGGAGATTACAATATCTTTCAAAGGAGTCTTTCATGAATATGGAAAAGGTTATATCCGGTTTTTTTATCATTTTGGCATTGACGCTCAATTTCGGGTTTTTCTATGGCGATCCGACAGTCTTGGAGCAGCATAACCGGTACGAACTTTTCGCCGCGATCATAATCAATCTGATAGCCACTATCTACAAACTGGGCGACAAGACACAGCTTGGGGCGGTGTTGCTGGCTACGAGCCTCGTTGCCGATATTCAACTCATAGGCGCAGCCTCTATCTGGGCGCTTGGTGAATATGTGACCGGTTTGAACGCAGAGGCGGTCACGGCGATCATCTCCTTTTCCGGCGGTGCGCTGCTGGCCAATGTCGTTTCGGTGATTCTGTTCACCGGCGATGTGTTGAAATCCAAAAGATAATATGTTGGAAAACAACTCTCTTTATCTTATTATCAAACGGATGCGTACACCGATGTACGTGCTGGTGGTAACTTTTGCAATCTCCATTCTGGGGATGGTCATGATACCTGGCCAGGACGACCAGGGTCGGCCATATCATCTTACATTTTTCGACGCCTTCTACTTCGTATCGTATATGGCCACTACGATCGGATTTGGGGAGTCTCCATATGAATTTACATATCCGCAGCGTCTATGGGTGGGTTTTTGCATATATCTTACGGTAATAGGCTGGTTCTACGCTATAGGATCGATCATTTCGCTGGTCCAGGACAAAGTGCTCGCCGCGCAGATCGCATTTGCTCAGTTTCAGAAAAAAGTAAAAAATATGGAAGAGTCTTTCATCATTTTCGTGGGATACAACTCGATGACGCGTACGATTATAGACCGGTTGAGCAAAGAGGGTATCCGAAGTGTCGTTATAGAGAAAAACGAAGAGAAGATCAAAGTGCTGGCATTGGAGGATTATGCGGTCGAGGTACCCGCGCTGGCGGGCGATATCAGAGATCCGAAAATTTTCAAGATCGCCGGTATCCATAAAAAAAACTGCCACGCCGTCGTCTCCCTTTTCAACGAAGATGTGATGAATCTGCATGTAGCTCTTTCGGCGAAACTGATGAACAGGCACGTGATGGTCGTCGTCGAAGCGACAGAAGAGGAGTATGCGCAAAACCTCAAAACGATCGGAGCCGATATCGTAGAGAATCCTTTCAAAATCGTAGCCAAAAGAGTATATCTTTCCTTGAAATCGCCATCTTTGCTGATGCTGGAGCAGTGGCTTTATGGCGATCCGCTGGTGCTGCGTAAAAAAGACAAGCTGCCGCGCGAAGGCAAATATATCGTCTGCGGGTACGGCCGTATGGGGCGAGCGCTCGAGATAGGCCTCAAGCGCGCCGGAATCGACTATATCTTCATAGAAGCGAGTCCTGAAAAAGCGAGAAAAGCCAAACGGGGCGAAAAGGTGATCATAGGTGATGCCGACGACAAGAAGATTTTATTGAAGGCCGATGTGCAGGAGGCTTCATGTATTATCGCCGCCACAAAAGACGATCTGCTCAATCTTTCGATAATAATGGCAGCCAAACGGATAAACCCCGATATATACACCGTAGCACGCGAAAACCATATCAACGATTCCGTCGTATTCAAAGCCGCCAAAATCGATCGCGTCATCATGATAGAGACGCTGATGATCAACAAAACCTACAATATTCTTGCGCGCCCCCTTGCCGACAGATTTATACGGTTGATGACATACAGGGGTGAGGAGTGGGGTGAAAAAGTGGTGAACCTGCTCAAAACCCATATCGGGAACAATCCTGAAACGATGGAGACGGTAGTGGACGAAGATCACGCTTACGCGCTTGTCAGGCACATCAAGGATACGGGAGAAGAGATTCCATATTCGGTGCTTTACAGGCGAAGGGATGACTGGCGCAAGGAAAACCAGATGCTTATACTCTACATTCGGCGGGGCGAACAGGAGATTTTGCTCCCCAAGCCCACCGAACCCGTGAAAATAGGCGACGAGTTGCTGATCGCAGGAAGCAAAGAGGTATTCGAAGACGTGGAGTATATCATGGAAAACATCTATGAACTCTATTATGTCATGAAAGGCAGAGCGTGCGAGCTTTCGCTCTCATGCAAGCTTTCGTTGGATTTTTAACTGCCGTTGCATAAGTATGTTCAGTGCTCCCTGGGCTCTTGCTCCTCCTCGCGTTCACCGCGTTTTTTGGGAATGAGAATAACGGGTGTGCCTTCCAGATCGAAATTTTCTCGCAGCTGATTCGTGAGATAGCGGATATAGCTGAAGTGAATTCCTCGGGGGCGGTTGCTGATGAGAGCGATTTTCGGAGGCTTTATCGCGTATTGCGATGCAAAGAGGATGTTTACCGCTCTTCCTTTATGGGCTGGAATATGATGTTTGATCGTCGCTTGCTTGATCACGTCGTTGAGCCCTCTTGTCGGGATATGCCTGGTATAGTTTTCGAATACTTTCAAGATCAGATCGGAAATTTTGTGAACCCTTTTTTTCGATTTTGCCGAAACTGTGACCACGGGCGCCCAGCTTAGAAATTTGAAACGGTATCTTAGATCTTCTGTCACCTCGTCGTAGCTTCCGATCGCCTCGTCCCACTTGTTGAGTACGATAATGCAGCCCAGTTTGTATTCATCCACCAGTCCAGCTATCTTTTCGTCCAGTTCGCTCAAAGGCGCGCTGGCATCGAGCACGAGCAGTGCGATATCCGCGTTTTCAAGCATTTGGCGCGTGCGGCCAAGCGCGAAGCGTTCTATGCCTTGAATCTTGCCGCGCCTTCGAAGGCCCGCTGTATCTATGAAACGCACGCTTTTGTCCCGCAGCATCATCGTCTCGTCGACCGGATCGACCGTGGTGCCTGCCACATCGCTGACCACGGCGCGTTCGCTGCCAAGAAGAGCGTTCAGAAGGGAGCTTTTCCCTACATTGGTGCGCCCGATGATCGCTACGTTTATCTGGCTTAGGTCCTCTTTTTCTTTATAGGTTCCAGTTTCGTCGAACTGGGCTATCAGATTTTCGAGGGCATCGGACTCGTCCGACAGCTGTAGTTGCGCTTCAAGCGGTTCCGTCTCATCCAGATGGCTTTTTACCCACTCCACCAGCTGCCCTACGAGGCGGTTGTGGGATACCGAGATGGAAAACAGGTTTTTCGCACCAAATTCGCCAAATTCCCATGCGCGCTCCTCCTCTTTTTCATTGTCTATCTTGTTGACGACCAGTGCGATGGGCTTGTTCAGTTTTTGAAGACGGTAGAAGAGCTCTTTGTCGCGGCTGTCGGGCAGGCTCTTCCCGTCGACCATATAAAGTATGATGTCGGCCTCTTCGGCTGCATCGATCGCTTTGTTTCCGACGCGACGAAAGAGCTCGCTGCTTTCATCTATGCCGCCGGTGTCCAGAATCTCGGCCTCTTTGCCATCCAGATCCACGATCTCCTTGCGAACGTCGCGAGTCGTGCCGGCCATATCCGATGTGATGGCCAATCGCTGTTTGGCGAAACGGTTGAAAAGGGAGCTCTTCCCGACGTTGGGTTGCCCTAAAATAGCTATTTTTTTCATATCTCTCTTTGATTCACGATTTTTCTATATAATTTACTGATATTTTATCCAAATTACGATTAAATTGAAAATTCAGATCGCTTCAGCGAAAAAGGAACCCGGAATGAAAAGATTACTACTGCTTATACTCCTTTTTACAGGGATGATCTATGCCGGAACGATGCACGCTGCATACAAGGTCGAATATGGAATATTCGGCAAAATGGGAGTATCCGATGCATGGCTTACAAAAAGAGGCGATCGTTACGAGATAAAGATGGTGGCCAAGGCGACGGGCCTGGCGAAGGTTCTTAGCGGCGGCCGTGTGGAGATATATGAAAGCAGCGGGCGCATTGAAGATGGAAAGCTTGTGCCGGATCTGTTTAGAAAAAATGTGAAACGCTCCAGTAAACGGAGAATCAAAACCTATCTTTTCGATCATCTTCGCAAAAAGGTGACATATCACCAGATCAGCTACCGTCACGGCAAAAAAGCGGACGAGTCCGATGGGGAACTTCCATACTATGCAAAAAACGATATTCTATCGCTCTACTTCAATATCTCTTCGATCATCGGTGATTGCAGCGAGCCATTCGATAAAACCCTCAAAGCCGTAGGCGCCGAAAAGAAGACAGGGCGGATACGTATTCAAACCATCGTCGGCAAAAAGAGAAAGAGACTGGCAAAAGAGCTTCCGGGAGGCAGCTGCTATCTTAAAGTGACGATTTATCAAAAGATCTTTGGATCCAAAGGAGGCGAACTCTATCTCGCGCTTCGTCCCGATAACGTGGTGCAGCGGGCACTTCTCAAGGATGTGGTGATGTTTGGAGATATACGCGGCAAGCTGATCCGTTTCGAGGTGAAGTGACGGTATAGCGATATATATGACTGCACGTTTGAATAATCTGGATGTGGGAGTGAAATATATGCTCTTTGCATCGCTGATGTTTGCGATGATGGGAGTTTTTGCGAAATTGCTGAGCGCTTCCATGCCGTCGCTCGAGGTCGTATTTTTCAGAAATGTATTCGGAGTGGCGATCGTGGCCGCCACCTTTTTGAAGCGGCCCATGAAGCATGAGGGAGGAAAGCCATGGCTTCTTTTCTTTCGTGGGTTGATGGGATTTTTGGCGTTGCTGGCATTTTTCTATAATATCGCGCACATTCCATTGGGAGATGCCATGACCTACTCCAAAACATCTCCGATATTCACGGCATTTTTTGCATGGGTTTTCTTGAGAGAGAAGCTTGGGCTCTGGGGATGGATAGCGCTGTTTGTCGGTTTTACGGGGATTGTCATGATCGCGAAACCTTCGGGCCTGATGCTCGATAAAACTGCATGGCTGGGAATATTCAGCGGTGCTGGAGCGGCGCTGGCCTATACGGCGGTAAAAGAGCTCAAGCGATATTACGATACGCGAGCGATAGTTCTTTCTTTTATGGGTATTGGAACGATAGGTCCGCTCTTGCTCATGGCTATAAGCCCATGGGTGAATATACCGGAGCTGGATATGATTTTTGGATGTTTCGTGATGCCTACTGGAGTGATGTGGCTCCATGTGCTTTTGCTGGGGCTTTTCGCGACTCTCGCACAAATTTATATGACACGGGCATATGGTGCTACGAAAGCCGGCATAGTGGGGGCTGTGAGCTACAGCAACATACTCTTTTCCATTGCGCTCGGACTGCTTGTGGGAGATCCTTTTCCGGATGTTTGGACATGGATCGGGATCGCGTGCATCGTAGCCGCGGGTCTGGCGGTGGTATATGGTGACAAAAAGTGAGCCACTCAAATCCAAAGTATGCTAAAATCGGACAGTAGAGACCGTTATCGACCGGGGGCGGTTGGCCTCTGCGATCCGTAAAAGGAGAGTGAAATGTTGTCTGAAGCGTTATATGTGGCTGCCGGCCTTCTCGTAGTGGCTACCGTTGGTGCGGGCACGGCATTTTTTCAGTGCCGAAAACGGCTCAAAGAGAGCCGAATCAAAGTGGAAAAACTTGAAAAAGAGTTGATGGCGATACGTTCACTGGATGAGGTGACCGATGTTTTCAACTATCCTTTTTTCGTGAAGATGGCCAATGTGCAGATCAAGCTGGCCCGGCGGCATAAGTGGCCTGTGACACTGTTGCTCGTCGATATCGATCAACTCGAAAAGATAAATCTCCGCTACAGTTTCATGGTTGGCGATGCTGTGCTCAGGCATCTGGCGGAATCGGTGCGTTCTGCAACCAGAAGCAGCGATGTGCCAGGGCGTTTTGGCGGATCCGGAATCTTTGTGCTGCTGCCTGAATGCGATGCCGAAAATGTAGATACTGTATTTGAGCGGATCGAGCAAAAGCTTCACGAGTCGCCGCTGAAAACAGGAGAGAAGGTCGTCGAATACAGCATAAGCGCCGGATCGGCCACGATGTACGGCATACATGCACAGCTCAACCGGATGCTCGGACTCTCTGAGGAGGCGCTAGATGTGGCGAAAAAGAAAAATATGGGACTTGTGAAATTTGACAAAGAAGGAAGACAAATATGATACTCATAGCGGGGCCATGTGTGATGGAATCGGAAGAGAATGTGATGCGCATCGCGGAATCGCTGAAGCGCTACGATGAAGATGACTCGATAGATTTCTATTTCAAAGCCAGTTTCGACAAAGCAAACCGTACTTCGCTTCAAAGCTATCGCGGCCCGGGTCTGGAAGAGGGAATGAGGGTTTTTGAAAAGGTTAAAGAGCGTTTCGGATACAAAACTCTTACGGATGTGCATGAATCGTGCCAGGTGCCGGATGTGGCCAGGGTGGTCGATGTTCTGCAGATCCCGGCATTTTTGTGCAGGCAGACCGATCTGCTCATAGCGGCAGCCGAAACGGACTGCATCGTTAATATAAAGAAAGGGCAATTCATGGTGCCTGCCGATATGCAGTACTCCGTCTTGAAGGTTCTCAAAACCAGGGGTTTCGAGAGCGCGGATTACGATACGAGTAAAAAGGCGGGCGTATGGCTTACCGAGCGGGGAAGCACGTTTGGGTACGGTAATCTGGTCGTCGATATGCGCGCTTTGCCTATTATGAGGCAATTTGCGCCCGTCGTGTTCGATGCCACTCATAGCGTCCAGATGCCGGGGCAGGGGGGTAAAACGGGAGGCGACAGCAGTTTCGTTCCATATCTGGCCCGCGCGGCTGCCGCTACGGGCGTGGATGGATTCTTTTTCGAGACCCACTTCGACCCCTCCGTGGCGCTATCCGACGGTCCCAATATGATTCGTCTGGAGAATCTGGACAGGCTGATCGGTCAAATCAAGGCGATCCGTGAAATTGTAGAAGTATGCTAAAATATCACCAATTTTAAAAGAGGAACCACTGCATTATGAACATTATCGAAGGACAACTGAAATTAAGCGGAAGTGAACGGGTCGCCGTAATCGCCAGCCGTTTCAATCATATCATCACCGACAGATTGGTAGAGGGCGCGCGCGACGCGTTTTTGAGGCATGGAGGGGACGATTCGAAAATCGATCTCGTTTTGGTGCCTGGAGCGTTCGAAATTCCTTTTGCGCTGGAAAAGGCTCTTTCCGGTGGCAGATACGATGGCGTCTGCTGCGTAGGCGCCGTGATTCGCGGATCGACGCCCCATTTCGACTATGTGGCGGCCGAAGCGACCAAAGGAGTGGCCAACGTCACCCTCAAATACGGCAAACCGGTGGCTTTCGGGGTGCTCACGACAGATACGATCGAGCAGGCTATCGAGCGTGCGGGCTCGAAAGCCGGAAACAAGGGTTTCGAGGCGATGACCGGCGTGATCGAAATGATCGATCTCTATCGGGTCATGGAGGCGTAATGGCGACGCGTCATCAATCCAGAGGGGCCGTGGTAGGGCTTCTTTACGCCCACGATATAGGCAATCCCGAAGTCAAACAGTTCAGCGAGGATCTGCTCGAAGAGAAGAAGATCCGCAACCGCCAGCGCGAGTTCGCTATGGGACTTTACAACGGCGTTTTGGAAAATTTGCCCAAAATCGACGAAGAGATCAGGGCGCATCTTAAAGATTGGGATTTCGACAGGCTCGATCATGTCGACAAATCGATCCTGCGTCTGGGAGCCTACGAACTGCTTTTTAGCGACCTTGACCGCGCGGTTATCATCAATGAAGCGGTAGAGCTGGCCAAAGAGCTTGGCGGAGACCAGTCTCCAAAATTCGTCAACGGCGTACTCGATGCAATCGAAAAGAGCGTTGCAAAAAAGAGTGAGACGAAAGATTCGTCCGAAAAAGCCGAATCCACCCCTAAAAAGCCGTCATGAAAAAATATGATATGAATCGAATGAGCAAGGCCGAAGCTCTGGATCTCATACGTCACGGGGACCTCAAAGAGCTTGGCCGCATGGCAAGCGAGGTGAAATCGAAACTCCACCCTGAAAAGATCACCACTTTCGTGGTGGATAGAAATATCAACTATACCAATGTCTGCTGGGTGGATTGCAATTTTTGCGCCTTCTATCGCCATGGCAAGGATGAAGACGCTTATGTTCTCACGTTTGAAGAGATAGATAGAAAGATCGAAGATCTGCTGGATATCGGAGGAACCCAGATACTCTTTCAAGGCGGTGTACACCCGAAGCTGAAGATCGAATGGTATGAGGAGTTGGTGGAGCATATCCATACCAAATACCCACAGGTCACGATTCATGGATTCAGCGCAGTAGAGATCGACTACATTGCCAAAATTTCACACATCGGCG